>CAVHWG010000062.1:0-32178 GCA_963639645.1 Firmicutes bacterium TM09-10
AATCGCATCGATTTGTGTCGTGCCTCACGAGTCAGCTTAGTTATAATATCACGCGTCTTTTTCAAAGTCAACAACAAATTTCATTTTTTTTAAGAAATTTAAAGCACCACAAGATGTTGTTCCTGTGATGCTTATAAACCACAATTCCGATGCTTTTTCCGGCTTACAGGAATGCCATCAGAATTGTAAGTATCAAATTGTTCTCGTA
The DNA here is from genome assembly GCA_963639645.1 of Firmicutes bacterium TM09-10. GTDB lineage: Bacteria > Bacillota > Clostridia > Lachnospirales > Lachnospiraceae > Roseburia. The sequence goes on from CAVHWG010000062.1 coordinate 209, forward strand.
GATCCAGACCAAAAGCGGCGATTCATATATGTAGGAAATGAGTGCAACTCCGATTTCCGTAGTCCCCGCCATCGCTATGATCGCGAACGCAAGCCATATAATGAGAAATCCTTTCACTAATCCCGCAAACAATCCGAGCGTCCGGTTGATCCCACCGATCAGAGGCAACTTTTCTACAACTTTTAAGATAACGGATAATAAATGAAACGAAATCAAAGCGATCAGCAACACCAGTACGAACGCGATCACCCGCATCGCCATATCAGCCGCTCGCCCCGCCACGACATCATATGCACCGCTTCCCGTAAGGAACTGATCCGCCACTTTATTTGTATCAAACAGTTTTTGCGTTACCGCATCCGGCAGTTTCATCTGCAGGTCACTGTACGACTTCGCTTTCGTATCGTCTGTATTCTGCGCATCATCCGTGCTGCTTCCTGCAACCAGTTCATGCAATTTCTCACTAAAGTTGGCTTCAATCCGATTATCAATGTTTGTTTTCTGTACAAGTATATCTGCCACATACGGCGTTGCCCATGTGACAAATACCAGAATTGCAACCCACGCCAGCATCGAATAGACCACGCGCAGGAACCCCTTCGAAAAGCCCCACACGATGTTCCCTGCCAGAACAAGGATTACAATGATCAGTAACCAGTTCATTTCAGTCGTACCTCATCCGTCTCTCCGCTCAGCACAAATGTATAAGTCGTCGAATCGCTTCCCGACAGGATCTTATATAATTGCTGATCGAATGTGTAAGCAAATTTACGAATGCTGTGTATTGTGTAAATTTCGCAGCTGTACTCATCGCGCACACACACTTCATTCCGATCAAGGAATTCGATCCGGTTGTATGCGATCGCGGTATCATTCTCCATCGCGGTATTCCCGCTCAGATCATACACTTTAATATGCCAGCTTCCCTCTGCCTTGGTGCTCGTATAAGTCACTCCGACATATTTATTGTTGCAGAAAACGCTTTGCACTTCCTGTTCAAAATCCACCTGTCTCTTGAGCGACGGCTTCTGTGTCCCCTCAAAAACGAGAAATCCGGTATCCGACAACGCAACCATACGATCCACAGCCACGTACGAGATCTCCGAGATAAACATATCCTCGTAGCTGTAAGTTCCTACATTATTATCGATCTCATTCTGTCCGACCGAGCCGAAATTATAGAAACTGATCGTCGAACTCACCTTGCCTTCTTTGACATCAAGCATATCGACCGCCAGTTTCTGCGCATCGTAGGAAAGCGCGATATCCACCGGAAAGCTTCCCTTTTCTACATAAAATTCGCCGTTCGCAAGCTCATTTCCTTTGCGGTCATATAAACGAACTCTGGAAACATTATCCTCCTTCATAAGAACCGCCACTGTTCCCTGACTGGCAACACACACTGTGCTAATCGGCGTGGATGTTTCGATTTTCTTTGAGAGTCCGGTCGTTGTCATAATATAAATAGAAGTTCCGCCCTGATCATAAACCGCCAGATAGCTCTCACAAGCCGATAGCATCGGTGTACTCATCTCGAACGACTGGTTCCAGATCAATTCATTGTCAGTATCACGATATACGATTCCGTCATTATTGTACTCCACCGTTTTGCCGAGAAACGAAGCGTATTTCACCGCTCCGCTGTCCTGTTGTTCTGTCTTGTTTCGGATCTCATACGAATCATAGCTTCGCAGTGCACTCCACAATTGTGCCCCGGCAAAAAGCAACACAACCACAAAAACGCCTATGATCACGCGCCTCACGATCTTGTGCCGATGCCGACGGATCTGTTCAGCGATCTCCTGCTGCGCTTCACTGTCTATCTCTACGGTTTTAAAATCTTTCTTGTCTGCCACCGTTTTATCTCTCCTTGTTGTTTCGTGTTACAATTATAACATTCCCGCCTCGATTACGGAAGTAACAATTTCTGATCGACACGGATGTCATCTGCGTCATCCAGATGATTGTACTCTTTGAGTTCTTGCATTTTTGTTGTGGTTCCATAGACATGATTGCAGATGGAAGTGAGGGTATCACCGGATTTGACAACGTAATATTTGGGGGTCTCCACCGTCACATCCGTCTGTCGGCTTGCGGCATCCTCCGCGCCGTCTTCTTCCTGCGCTTTCTCTGGGTCAGATGCATCGCTTTGTTCCGTTCCCTTAACGTCGCCCGCTTCATCCACTGTCTTGATATCACCCGCGCTGATCGACTCGATTGGAATCAGATCCAGCGTTTCGGTGTAGGTATCCCCCGCTTCCTGTGTACTCTGCTGCGTCTCCTTAATCTCTGTTCCGACGAGTACCTGCGCCTTTTGCGCCTCTTTATCGCCAAACGAGGCGATTGTCTGTACCGCTTTCTGCAGTCCCGGCACATGGATGCGATCCTGCACAACGCCTAGCCCTACAATCACAACAAGAAGTGCGACCGCAGCGGTCATCGCATAAGAAGTCGCACGCGGGGTTTCCTGTGTGCTCTCTTTTTTCTGCAGCGCTTTCCGGTATTGTGCGCGTTCCGCTTTTGGTTCCGACGAAGGCACCGAGCCGATCCGTGCCCGCTTCGGCATCTCGACAACAACTTCCGGCGGACACACCTGACGAAGTTCCCGCGCATAGAATATGTAAAAACCTTCTTTTTTCTGCAGCCAGTTGCCCTTATTAATATAGAATGTTTCCTCACCCTCGATACTGTCCATGAGAAAAAGCACCTGATGCGCACCACCAAACTGTTCCCTGTGGATTGCCTCCAGTTCCGGCGTCATGCTCGGCGCGTATCCCTTCTGGTCCATCGCCCAGCCAACAATGATCGAGTTCTCATACGACCGCTTCACCTCACGGAATACATCGCTCCACGCCCGGTTGTTCCACTGCGGCACATTTTGCACAAATTCCATCTTAAGCACCGGGATTGCTGCCTCGATGAAGGTCGTGTAGCGCCCCTGAATGCATTCCGTGTGCCCCATAAAAACGAAGGCTTTTTTCTCCGCGTAATCTTCCTCGTGTATTCTGGCGTAGACCGCGTTCTCTATGTAGATCTTATCTTCCTGCGTCGGCGTTCCGATTTGGCGGATGTTCTTCAGATCTCGTTCATTCTTCGTCTCGATATCAATCATTTGCCCACTCCTTATCCAACAAATCCTATCATTTCGTTTCCTTATGCTAACACACCGGCGTACAAGAAATTTGGAAAAAGCTGACATGTTTTCAAAAAAGTGAGCGACAAATTACGGCAAAAAGCAAAAGAAGCTGCCGCTTTCGCGACAGCTCCGACATTTTTCATTTATTTACAGAAGGCTTTCACTTTCTTGTAGATGCCCTCTGCATCCAGTTCATACTTATGGATCAGCTCTACCGCCGGACCGGACTCACCAAAACGATCATTAATACCGATACGCATCATCTTCGTCGGGGCTTTCTCGCTGAGAACTTCCGCAACTGCACTTCCGAGTCCTCCAATGACAGAATGCTCCTCAACAGTTACAACTTTGCCCGTCTTGATTGCAGATGCAACGACAAGCTCCTCGTCAAGTGGCTTAATGGTATGAATGTTGATCACTTCCGCAGAGATACCGTCTTTTGCAAGCATCTCAGCCGCTGCAAGTGCCTCTGACACTTCCAGTCCGGTTGCAATAATTGATACATCTGTACCTTCCTTTAATGTAATGCCTTTGCCAATTTCGAACTTATAATCCGCATTGTCATTGATCACCGGCACTGCGAGACGTCCGAAACGCAGATAAACCGGTCCTACATAATCATATGCCGCCTTCACTGCCGCACGCGCCTCAACATCGTCGGACGGGTTGATCACAACCATACCCGGAATCTCACGCATTAAAGCCAGATCTTCAAGGCACTGGTGGGTAGCACCGTCCTCACCGACCGAAATGCCGGCATGGGTTGCACCGATTTTCACATTTAAGTGCGGGTAACCGATCGAGTTACGTACCTGCTCAAAATTACGTCCTGCTGCAAACATCGCGAACGAACTGATAAAAGGCACTTTGCCACAGGTAGCAAGTCCTGCTGCAATACCCGTCATGTTGCACTCTGCAATACCGCAGTCCCAATGACGCTCCGGGAATTCCTTCTGGAAAATGCAAGTCTTGGTTGCGCCTGCAAGATCCGCATCAAGCACGATCAGATTCTCATGTTCCTTACCAAGTTCTACCAATGCGTTACCATAGCTGTCACGCGTTGCAATCTTCTTTACTTCTGACATAATGCTTCACCTGCCTTCTCGAGTTCTTCCATTGCGATCTTGTATTCGTCATCGTTTGGAGCTTTGCCGTGCCATCCTGCCTGGTTCTCCATATAAGAAACGCCTTTTCCCTTAATTGTCTTAGCGATAATTGCAGTCGGCTGTCCCTTGGTTTCACGCGCTTCCTTGAAAGCGGCACGGATCTCGTCAAAGTTATTGCCATCGATCACGATGGTATGGAAATTGAATGCTTCAAATTTCTTGTCGATCGGGTACGGAGAGCAGACTTTGTCGATTTCTCCGTCAATCTGCAAATTGTTGTTGTCGACGATCACAACGAGGTTGTCCAATTTGCGGTGTCCTGCCCACATAGCAGCCTCCCAGATCTGACCTTCCTGAATCTCACCGTCTCCGGTCAATGTATAAACACGATAATCCTTGTTGTCAAACTTGCCTGCGGCAGCCATACCCACAGCGGCAGACACACCCTGTCCGAGTGATCCGCTGGACATATCAACACCTGGAATGTGCTTCATATCCGGATGTCCCTGCAGATAAGATCCGGTGTGGCGGAGTGTGGTAAGGTCTTCCTTCGGGAAAAAGCCTTTTTCTGCAAGTGCGGAATACAATGCAGGAGCCACATGACCCTTGGACAATACAAAACGGTCACGGTTCTCATCCTTCGGATTCTTAGGATCAACGTTTAACTCTTCAAAATATAAATAAGTGAAGATGTCGGCAGCAGACAATGATCCGCCCGGATGTCCGGACTTTGCACTGTGTACTGCGGTTACAATACTTTTGCGAATCTCATTCGCTGTCTTTTCCAGCTCTAAATTATTCATAGACTCTCCTTTGTTATTTAAAGTTCCGTTCTTCCCTGCAGAGCGCGAAGCAACGTTACTTCATCAATGTATTCAAGATCACCGCCAACCGGAACTCCGCTGGCGATTCTTGTCACTTTGATACCGGTCGGCTTGATCAGTTTGCTGATGTACATGGCAGTCGTCTCTCCCTCAAGACTCGAGTTCGTGGCGATGATTACTTCCTCGACATCTCCTTCGAGGCGCACCATCAATTCCTTCAGCTTAATATCATTCGGACCGATTCCAAGCATCGGCGAGATGGCACCATGCAGTACGTGGTAAACGCCCTCGTACTTGCCGGTCTTCTCGTATGCTACAAGATCACGCGTGTTCTCAACAACCATGATCGTCTTGTGATCACGCGCTCCATCACTACATATAGGACAAATTTCCTGATCTGTCAAGTTAAAGCAACACTTGCAGTACTTCACGTTATGCTTTGCGGACAGAATCGTGGAAGACAGTGCCTCCACATGATCCTCCGGCATATTTAATATATGAAATGCCAGTCGCTGCGCAGACTTCGCCCCGATGCCCGGCAGCGAAGACAATTCCTCGATCAGTTTTGAAATCTCATTACTGTAATAATCCATCTTAGAATGGGAATCCTCCACCCAGTCCTCCGGTAATCTGTGACATTGACTTCTGGGAAGCCTCATCAACCTGGCGCAGCGCCTCGTTGGTTGCTGCCATGATCAGATCCTCAAGCATCTCGATATCATCCGGATCAACGACTTCCTCTGCAAGCTTTACTTTGGTCACTTCATGCTTGCCGGATACGGTTACTTCTACGGCTCCGCCGCCTGCTGCAGCTGTAATCTCCTGCTCCTCAAGCGCTTTCTGAGCCTCTTCCATCTGGCGCTGCATCTTCTGCGCCTGCTTCATAATGTTATTCATGTTTCCCGGCATTCCGCCCGGGAATCCACCTCTTTTTGCCATGTGGGTGTCCTCCATATTTTATATATATTTATAACTTTCTATGATCCACGACTTGTTCCGCTGTTGCACAGCTCTCACAAGTCTACACCCATTCGTAATCCGTTGATTTTGCGCTGCAAAATCACTACTTACTCATGTGTGTGCGGGTCAACAATCCACAATGTTTATCCTGCAAGCAGGAACACATTGCGGCTTCTTTCCCCTTGTGTATCATATCATCAAATATCTTCTTCCTCAATATCAAAATTGATCGCGAGGCGCAGATCCGGCACAACATCGCCTGCGCTCCTGCCGCTCTCATTCAGATGAAGCGTCACTTCGATCTCTTTGCCGACACGGTTCTCCATGAGCTGCTTAAAATGCGTCATGCACTCCGCCTTATCCTCATTGAGATACGCGTATGCATTCTTATCGTCAAAAACAAGCATCAGATCGCCGTTATTGCCAAGGCTCGGCACCGCCTTATTCAGATACTGCCGCGACAGTCCTCCCGCCTCGGAGAGCATCGCTTTCCAGTTCTGCACGACCTGTTTGATGTCGTCCGGTATCGCCTTCGGCATCGGCGGCTTCTCCGTTGGGGCTGCTACGCTCTGTGCCTGAGCCGGTGCCGCACCTGCCTGCGCGACCGGAACCACGCCGCTTGCCAGCTTCTTCTCCAGATCATCCATACGGTCCACAAGCGATGAATAATCCGTCTCCATCTGCGGTCTGCATAATTTAATAATCGCAATCTCAAGCACAATGCGCTTCTGTGCCGCGTATTTGATCTGATTGCTCAGATCCGAGAAAATGCGGATGTAACGCATGAGCACTTCCGGTTCCACCATCTGTGCCTCTTCTTTGAGTGCCGCTAGATTGTCAGCTGATATATCCAGTACCTCTTCCATCTCATCCGAGCTCTGCAAAAGCAGAAGGTTTCGCATATACCACGTAAAATCATTGACGAGCTGTCCCAGTTCACGTCCCTCATCGACCAGCTCTCCGACAACATGGATCGCGCCGGTCACATCACGGTTAATGATCTCCCGCAAAAGGCGTGAAAACACTTCCGTATCCACCGCGCCGAGCACATCGAGCACATTCTCATAGGTAAGTTTCTCTCCGAGATGGAACGCAATGCATTGATCCAGAAGACTCAAAGCGTCTCGCATCGAACCGTCGCCCGCTTTGGCAACATAGCGAAGTGCGCGTTCCTCCACATCAACCTGTTCTTCCTTCATCAGTTCCGTCAGGCGGTTCGTAATCGTATCGATCGAGATACGGTGAAAATCGTATCTCTGACAGCGCGACAGGATCGTGATCGGAATCTTGTGCGCCTCGGTCGTCGCAAGAATAAAGATCACGTATGCCGGCGGCTCCTCGAGCGTCTTGAGCAATGCGTTGAACGCTCCCGTCGAAAGCATATGTACCTCATCGATGATATAGACCTTGTACTTTCCCGCCGTCGGGCGGTACGCCACTTCCTCGCGGATCTGGCGGATGTTGTCTACACCGTTGTTCGATGCCGCATCAATCTCTATGACATTCATAGAAGTCCCGGCGGCAATGCCCTTACAAGAAGGGCACTCACCACAAGGACTTCCGTCTACTGGATGTTCACAATTTACTGCTTTTGCAAAGATCTTGGCAACCGTTGTCTTACCTGTACCTCGTGTTCCACAAAACAGATAGGCATGTCCGATTCGATCGGCTTTTATCTGATTCTTAAGTGTTGTTACAATATGATCCTGTCCCTTGACGTCCTCAAACTCCTGGGGACGGAACTTACGGTATAACGCCGTATAAGACATGGTTTATATCCTCCTAGTCACCGAAACTGATTCCGGTTCTCTTTGCTTCTTTGATCATCTGGCTGTCCGGATCGACCATCTTGAGCTTACCGGCAACCTCGCCGAGCGGCACGCGCTTCGTCTTGTTGTTGATCATCGCGATCATGCAGCCATACTCCTGATCCATGATCGCCTTGGCAGCCGCCGATCCGAGTCTTGTACACAAAACGCGATCGTACGGGCATGGGCTTCCGCCTCGCTGCGTATGTCCCGGAACTGCGACACGCACTTCCGTTCCGCACACTTCCTTGATCTTGTCCGCAATCTCATAGGATACAGACGGATACTTGCGATCCGCAAGCTTTGCCTTGTACTCTTTCTTCGACAAAGCTGCATCCTCTTTGGAGATCGCGCCCTCCGCAACCGCAAGAATGGTAAATCCCTTGCCATCCTTCGTGCGTTTGTGGATTGCATCGACAACTTTATTAATATCGTATGGAATCTCAGGAAGCAGAATGATGTCTGCACCTCCTGCGATGCCTGCGTACAATGTCAGCCAGCCGACTTTATGTCCCATAACTTCAACGATGAATACACGGTTGTGGGATGCGGCTGTGGTGTGGATACAGTCGATCGCCTCTGTTGCGATATTGATTGCGCTCTGAAATCCGAATGTCACATCCGTTCCGTAGATATCATTATCGATCGTCTTCGGAAGATGAATGATATTGAGTCCCTCTTCACGAAGAAGATTGGCTGTCTTCTGCGTTCCGTTACCGCCGAGGATGACCAGACAGTCAAGATTTAACTTGTGATAGGTCTGCTTCATCGCCTCAACCTTATCCAGTCCGTTCTCATCCGGCACGCGCATCAGCTTGAACGGCTGACGGGATGATCCAAGAATCGTGCCGCCTTTTGTCAGAATTCCGGAGAAATCCGCCGATGTCAGCAGATGGTAATCTCCATAGATCAGTCCCTTGTATCCATTCTCAAATCCGTAGATCTCTAAATCCTTTACGTTCGCAGAAAGTCCCTTAACAACGCCTCTCATCGCTGCATTTAAAGCCTGGCAGTCTCCACCGCTTGTCAGCATTCCAATTCTCATCATGCGTGCTTCCTCCTTTTATTGTGTATTATGTGCAAATCCTGTTTTTCTATAACACACGAATTGTTTCGTTGCTTTCGCAATTCTATTTAAATATTATACTATGATTAACGAACATCCACAAGATAAGCATCTTGAAAAAAGCACGGAATTTGTTATAATAGACAAAGTACGGAGAGTTGTCCGAGAGGTCGAAGGTGCCGCACTCGAAATGCGGTTTGCGTCGAATAGACGCAACGTGGGTTCGAATCCCATGCTCTCCGTTCTATAAAAAACGCCAGAACCGGCCTCTGCCGGAACTGGCGTTTCTTGTTTATTCCATCTCCTGTTGTATGTCCTGCTGACGAACTCTGCGGTTGTCACGGCGACGCCGGCGGTTCTGATACTCTTTTTTGCCACCTTCAAATTCCTCGCGGTCACGATTGCGGTTGCGTTCTCTGTCGCGGCAGTCTCGATTATCACGATTCTGATTATCGCGATTACGATTTTCCCGATTGTCCCGTTCACGATCACGGCTGCGTCCTCCGCGATTGTCCCAGCCCTCCTGACTCTGATTCTCGCGGTTCTCACGCCGCTCCCTGTTGTCGCGGTCATTGCGTCTCTCACGCTGATTATTTCTGCCGGAATCCCTATGTTCATTGCGCTCCCCGGAATTGTTCTCATTCCTGTGGTTCTCCGGAACCGGGCGTTCCTTCTTTCGGCCAATGTACACATTCCACTTCATGTACGCTTCCTGCGCATTTCTCGATTTATAGATGACATTGCGCTCTTCTCCGACAATGTCTGTAATGCTGTACCAGCCTTTGTCATACTGGAACTCTGCGGTCTTACCCTCCAATTCCTTATTGCCCAGCACAAATTTGTTCACGGCCTGCTGCTGTGCCATATTATTCCTCCTCGTTATCTGACAAAACGTATTCCACTGCTGCTTTCAATAATTCATTCTTCTCAAGTTCTTCAGTTCCAAGCATCGCCTGTGCCTCTTCTTTTGTAAAAATCTCACGCAGTACCACCTGATGATGGTCAACCGGTATGTACGACACCTTAGACTTGTCCGCTACACTGCGGAGCACATAATACGGAACCCCTGCTTCTCCACGGGTGGCAGACAGTGATACGATGTTGTCAACCTGACACACACCCATAGTCTCACTGTATATGATCTGTTTCTTCTCAAACATATGCTTCCACCTCTTGTATCTGAATAAAATAAGCTTTTTAATTATATCATAAGTAGCGCGTATTTTCAAAAAACAATTTCTGGTCTTATATTTTTTTCTTCTTTTGAACATTTACACAGTGTCAGTTCCGTATATAATATTGCTTAACAACCAATGAAGGAGAATCCCCATGAAAAAAGCAGCCGTTATCAACGACTTATCCGGTTTCGGCAAATGCTCTCTGACTGCGGCGATCCCGGTATTATCGGCTTTGGGCGTACAGTGCTGCCCGCTTGCCACCGCCGTGCTGACCGGACAGACAGGCTATCCGTATTTTCACTGCACAGATCTGACCGAAATGATGCCGCAGTATACGGACGCATGGATGCAGAATCAGGTGCATTTCGATGCGATCTATAGCGGATACATGACCGGACGCAGACAAATTGAACATCTTCTTGACCTGATCGCACATTTTCGATGCAATGACACGCTTCTTCTGGTCGATCCCGTGATGGGCGACGACGGGCGCGTGTACGGCATCTACTCCGAGGATCTGTTGGCAGGAATGAAAGAATTGTCGCGGAAAGCGGATGTCATCACACCGAATCTGACCGAGGCGTGCCTGCTCTCCAATACGGATATCGCAAAAGCAATCGATTACACTGATGCAGACAGTTTTCTTGCGTTTGCCGCCGAGACCGCCGAAAAACTGCGCGATCTTGCGGAAGGCCCACAGGATGTGGTCATTACCGGAGTCAAGTGTAAGAAAGAAGAAACGCCTTTTATCTATAATATTGCAGTCACAGAGCGCGGCGTACGCACAAGCCGCTCGCATCTGTTCAATCGCAGCTTTTCCGGCACGGGCGATCTGTTCGCATCCGTTCTGTGCGGCTGCCGCGTGAATGGTATGACGACCGAAGCATCCGTCGATCTAGCAGGACAGTTTCTGTACCACAGCATCGCAGACACGATGAATGAAAATATCTCGCCGAATGACGGCATCAATTTTGAAAAGCATTTGATCGACCTGATCCATGCATCACAGAAAGGAGAACTCAACTATGAGTAACGAAACAGCAGCAACCACAAAAACACTTTCCAGCCAGCGGATCCGCCTTCTGACTTCCACCGCGATCTTCGCAGCCATGATCACCGTTATGACCGCCTACATCTGCCATGTGCCGGTCGGAACGAACGGCGGCTACATCCATTTCGGAGACAGCCTGATCTATCTTGCGACCACGCTTTTGCCGACACCTTATGCATTGGCAGCCGCAGCGATCGGCGGTGGTATGGCAGACCTTCTGACAGCTCCGATGTGGGCACCGGCAACCATCATTATCAAGATGATCATCACGATTCCGTTTACCAACAAAACCGACAAGATCATCAATGTCCGCAATATCGTTGCAACCGTTATCGCTTTCCTGTTAAGCGGAACCGGATACTACATTGCCGAAGCAATCCTCTTCGGAACCAAGACTGCTTTCCTGATGTCTCTGTCCGGAAGCTTGATTCAGAGCGGCGGAAGTGCTATTGTATTTATAATTTTGGGAATCTTCCTCGACAAGATCGGATTCAAAAAAAGATTTCTGAAATAATTTCTGATTCAACCGGGAGGCTTTATTATGGCTAAGATTTTATATGTATACAAAGATCAGGTATACGCCAATATTACAAATAAATGCGACTGTTCATGCACATTCTGCATCCGTTCGCAGAAAGATGGCATCGGGGACGCCGAAACGCTCTGGCACAAGATCGATCCGACGCTTGAGGACATCTACGCTGCGATTGATGCGTTTGATTTCACCGGATACCGCGAATTCGTTTTCTGTGGATACGGGGAACCGACCTGTGCACTGGACAATCTTCTTGCCAGCGCGCATTATGTAAAGGAGAAGACCGGACTTCCGATCCGTGTCAACTCCAACGGACTCGGCAATCTCTACCACAAACGCGACATTGTTCCGGAGCTCGCCGAAGTCGTTGACAGCGTATCGATCAGTCTGAATGCGCCAAACGCAGAGGAGTATGACAAAGTAACGCGCCCGTCATTCCCAAACGCTTACACAGCAATGCTGGATTTCGCAGAAGAATGCGGACGCTTCATGAAGCACACACAGCTCTCCATCGTCGATGTGCTTCCGGCAGAAGACATTGCCGCCTGTCAGAAGATTGCCGATGAGCGCGGTGTATATTTAAAGGTTCGTAAATTTGCCCAGGGGGCCTGATGTAAACATCGGAAGTCCCTTGCGGTTGGATGGCTTGTTCTCTTCGGCAGCCTGTGCAAGCCGGTTACGGATGTTCTGCATCCGCTTATCCAACTGTGCGCTGATCTCGGCGCACTCGGTAAGTTCTGCCGCTAATTGTTCCGCCTCCGTTGGCGGAACATTTTTCTTATACCGGACTTTATGCTCAAGACTTGCCCAGAAGTCCATCGCGATCGTTCGAAGCTGCACTTCCACCTTCATCTCACGCTTTTCATTCTGCAGAAAGATCGGCACAGCCACGATCAGATGCAGGCTCCGGTAGCCGCTTGGCTTTGGATTCTTGATATAATCTTTCATCTCGATCAGGCGGATATCATCCTGCTGCAACAGGCATTTTGCCAGAAGATAAATATCCTCCGGGAAAGAGCACACAACGCGCACACCCGCAATATCGTTGATGTTCTCCTCAATCGATTCGAGCGTCAGCGGAATGTTCTTGCGGCGCACCTTCTTGATAATGCCATCCAGTGATTTCACTCTTGTCTTGATCGTTTCGATCGGGTTTCTGTCATATTCCAGTGAAAACTGCTCGTTGAGCACCTTGAACTTCGTCTCGATCTCCATGATCGCACACCGGTAATATGCCATCAGCGTATCCATCGGCTTCGTGTTCTCCTGCACAAAGTCTAAGAATTCATCGGACATCAGGCTGTTGCGCACGAGGTCCGACATCGCCTGTTCAATATAATCATTCATATATGCATCTATCTTTCGCATGGTTTGTTACCCCTTTATCTCCATTGTTTGTCTCTATTATAAACGATGGGGCGTGAAAACGAAATGAACAAAGCATAAACTTTTGCTTAAGTTTTGTTAAAAGACGGTTATCGCAATTTGCAAATTGTAATCATACATAAAAAAACGGGAAGTGAAAGCATCTTACGTGCCCACACTTCCCGGGAAATTCTTATTCTTTAAAATTAATCTTTGAAAAGATCTGTTGAATAGTAGCGGTCTCCGCTATCCGGAAGTAATGCTACAACGGTCTTACCCTTGAACTCAGGACGCTTTGCAACCTCAATTGCTGCGTATAACGCTGCACCGGAAGAGATACCTACCAGCACGCCTTCCTCCTTGGCGATCTCCTTGCCTAATGCGAACGAATCCTCGTTGGATACTGGAATGATCTCATCATAGATCTCTGTGTTCAGTGTGTTCGGAACGAATCCGGCTCCGATACCCTGAATCTTGTGTGCTCCTGCCTGGCCGGTAGAAAGCACGGCAGATGTTGCAGGCTCAACAGCTACGATCTTCACATCGGCTTTCTTACTCTTTAAGAATTCACCAACACCTGTGATGGTTCCGCCTGTTCCAACACCGGCTACGAATGCGTCAACCTCTCCGTCGGTATCTGCCCAGATCTCCGGACCGGTTGTCTTTCTGTGTGCTGCAGGGTTTGCCGGATTCTCAAACTGTTCCGGAATGAAGCTGTCCGGAATCTCTTTGTGAAGCTCCTCTGCCTTGGCGATCGCACCCTTCATTCCCTTGCTTCCATCGGAAAGAACGAGTTCTGCACCGTATGCCTTAATGATGTTACGACGCTCAACACTCATCGTTTCAGGAAGAACAATGATGAGACGGTATCCCTTGGCTGCCGCGATCGCTGCAAGTCCGATTCCGGTGTTACCGGATGTCGGCTCGATGATCGTAGAACCTTCCTTTAATTTTCCGTCTCTCTCTGCCTGCTCGATCATTTCCTTTGCAATACGATCCTTAACAGATCCTGCCGGGTTAAAGTACTCAAGCTTTACAAGAAGTCTTGCCTCTAAGCCGTATTTCTTCTCAATGTGTGTCAACTCTACAAGTGGGGTATTTCCAATAAGTCCTAATGTTCCCTGGTAAATGTTTGCCATAATCCTGCCCTCCGAATATTTTTATTTTTCGATCTAATTCTAATTCCTTATTTTCCCACCGTCTTAGTGGGAATTGATTTGTTGTATTGAATATACACCTATTCAAGCGGAGTGTCAACCACTTTTTACGAATTTCCCCAAAAGAAAAAGCATCGGATTTCTCCGATGCTCTATCACTTATCTATTCCGTAAATACTTCTATATCCTGCGGACAGAATGTTTTATTCTTACTTGTTATCTTTACTTTCAATTTTATGTCGCCGGTATGACCAACCGCAATTGTAATGAAAGATTTGCTTCCTTTGGCCGCTGTACCCTTGAACGTCACTTCGTCCACGCGCTTCTTTCCCTTGGCGTAATATCCAAGTCCCAATTTCTCTCCGGCATCACAGCTGACTCCCTGCAGCTCATCATAATCTTCCCATAACCACGGGACTACAAACATCTGCTCTCCGGCAGTTCCGTCAACCACGGAAATCTGAATATTCAATGTAGCATCCGCTTTCATCTTCAATGGAATCTTATAAGTTGTAGACTTCTTCAATGTGTAGGTTTCTGTATACGACCTCATATATTTCGTTGCTGCATAGGTATCTACAGTTGTTGTAGCAAGAAGCGAAACAACAAGCATGATTGCCATCATTCCACTCAATATTCGATTCTTGATCGTTTTCACGCCCTGTTGCCTCCTTTCTTTTACACGCAATTCAAAACTGTACTATCACTTTACATCATACAGCCCGGTATTTGCAACCCTTTTCGCTGATTATTCTATCTTTTTTAAGAAATTTCGTTCTCTTGATGCTTTTGCAAGTTTATCGTTCACAATATCCCAGCTCATTTCTTCGAAAAATAATTATTTTTCCCGCTCGATTGTTCCGCCGCAAAGCACATAATCATCGCGATAGAACACTGCCGCCTGTCCCGGCGTCATCGCACGCTGCGGCTCGTCAAATACCGCGCGAAGTGTTCCGTCTGCCTGCGGATAGAGCGTGCACGGCGCACCCGCATGTGAGTAACGCACTTTACCGATTGCCGGCACCGGTTCAACAAGACGTTCCTCTGCCATATAATTGACATTCGCCACATTGCACTCCCTGCGGAAAAGGCTCTCCGACTTACAAAGCACCACTTCGTTTGTCTCTGGTCGAAGTTCTTTCACAAAAATCGGTGTGGCGCTCGGAATACCGAGTCCCTTGCGCTGTCCGATCGTGTAATGAATGAGCCCCCTATGCTGTCCCATGATATTGCCGTCCTCGTCTACAAAATTGCCCGGAAGGCTTTCCCGTCCGGTCTCTCTTGCGATAAATCCGGCATAATCGTGATCCGGCACAAAGCAGATATCCTGACTGTCGCGCTTCGTTGCAACCGGAAGTCCGATCTCCTCCGCGATCTTGCGGATCTGCGGCTTCTCATAATCGCCGACCGGCATAAGAGTATGTGCAAGCTGCTGCTGTGTCAAATTGTACAAAGCGTATGTCTGATCCTTCGCCGCAGTCACGGAATTACGGATACTGTATCTTCCGTTCGGCAGCTTCGTGATACGCGCATAATGTCCGGTTGCAATATAATCCGCACCAATTTCCAGCGAGCGCTGCAAAAGCGACTCCCACTTCACGTAACGGTTGCAGGCAATACACGGATTCGGCGTGCGTCCCTTCTCATATTCATCGACAAAATAATCGATAACCGACTTCTGAAAGTCCGCCTTGAAATTCATGACATAATATGGAATTTCCAAACGGTCTGCCACGCGGCGCGCATCATCGACCGCAGACAATCCGCAACATCCGCCCTCGCGCGACTGCGTGAACACATCCTCATCCTGCCAGATCTGCATCGTGACACCGATCACATCGTATCCCTGTTCCTTGAGCAGATACGCAGCAACCGACGAATCCACACCGCCAGACATTCCCACAACTACCTTTTCTTTCATCTTAACTTACCTCAGCTATTCTATATGGGGCGGATTCCGGAATTTTTCCATTTCTGCGCCCGCTTTTTCTTCTCCTCGTGGCATTTTCCATGGATTCTCTCCTTCTGCGCCCCGATAAAAGAACAACCTGCACTAATTCTAGCACAGGTTGATGATATTGTGTATCCATTTTACAATTTGCGGTTCGGATTGCACTCCAATCCGGACTCTAAAAAGTTAATCAAAAAGGAAACCAATCTTTAGTACTCCTCTTCCGGAGCCTCTTCCTTCTCACCGATATCGTTGACCGGACGCTCAAGGCCTTCGATCTTGATATTGTGCTTCTCAGCGTAATCCCACAGTGCTGCGTGGATGGCTTCCTCTGCGAGCAGAGAGCAGTGAACCTTTACAGGCGGAAGTCCGTCAAGTGCCTCCATAACGGCTTTATTGGTCACTTCCAGTGCCTGCTGAATGGTCTTGCCTTTTACAAGCTCTGTTGCCATGCTGCTGGTTGCGACAGCGGCGCCGCAGCCGAATGTCTTAAATTTTGCTTCCTGAATGACACCGTTGTCATCGATGTCGAGATACATACGCATGATGTCTCCACACTTTGCGTTGCCGACCGTTCCGACACCGCTCGGGTTCTCAATCTCACCTACGTTACGCGGGTTATTAAAATGATCCATTACTTTCTCGCTATACATAATTTATCCTCCGATTTTTCTGGCTATTATTTATTCTTGCGTACAAAATCTTCGTACAGTGGCGACATGCTGCGCAGACGCTCGATAATCTTCTTTAATGTATCAACTGTATAATCAATGTCTTCCATCGTGGTCTTCTCAGAGATGGTCAGACGCAGACTTCCGTGCGCGATCTCATGTGGCAGACCGATTGCAAGAAGTACATGGGAAGGATCCAGTGATCCGGATGTACAAGCGGATCCGCTGCTGCCGCAGATGCCTGCCTGGTCCAGAAGGATCAGCATGGACTCACCCTCGATGAAACGGAAGCAGAAGTTCGCATTGTTCGGAAGACGATCCGTACGATGTCCGTTTAATCTTGAATATGGGATTTCGTTCAAAACGCGCTCAATCAGATGATCGCGAAGCTTGATCTCATACTCGTTGTTCTTCTCCATGTTGGCAACAGAAAGCTCGGTTGCCTTGCCGATTCCGACAATACCCGGAACATTGTGTGTTCCCGCACGGCGCTGGCGCTCCTGTGCACCACCGTGGATAAAGGAAAGGATCTTAACACCCTTGCGGATATACATCACACCGATACCCTTCGGTCCGTTGATCTTGTGACCGCTGGCAGAAAGCATATCAATGTTCATCTCATCGACATTGATCGGAATATGTGCAAAAGCCTGTACCGCATCGGTATGGAATAAAACGCCGTGTTTTCTGGCGATCGCACCGATCTCCTTGAGCGGCTGAATGGTTCCGATCTCATTGTTGGCAGCCATAACGGAAATTAAGATTGTGTCCGGACGGATTGCTGCTTCAAGCTCGTCCAGTTTTACCTTACCGTCTTCGTCAACACCGACATAAGTAATCTCATATCCGTGTTTCTCGAGCCACTGTGCGGTATGAAGAATCGCATGATGCTCGATCACAGTTGTAATAATATGCTTGCCTTTGTTTGCATAAGCCTCAGCGGTCGCCTTCAAAGCCCAGTTATCGGACTCGCTTCCGCCGCCGGTGAAATAGATTTCTTCAGTCTTGGCACCGATCGCATTCGCAACAACTTCACGCGCATGATCCACGCCGCGTTTTGCCTCGCCGGCAAAGCTGTAGATTGCGGACGGATTGCCGTAATGCTCCGTAAAATATGGTAACATTTCCTCTAATACTTCCGGATAAACCTGCGTGGTCGCCGCATTATCCATATAAATTAATTTACTCATAGTTGAATCCTCTCTCTATTGTATTTTCTAAATAACATAATCACCGTTCTTCTCTCGCTGCCAGTCCACAAGATCCTGAAGCGTCGTGTGATCAACAACAGAACTGATCGCATCATTGATCTTCTTCCACAAGATCAGTGTCACACACTCCTCCTGTCGGTCACAGCTTACCTCGTCCTCCTCGATACAGGCAACCGGTGCAAGCGAACCTTCTGTCAGACGAAGGATCATTCCGACCGTGTACTCTTCCGGATCCTTACGCAACAGGTAACCTCCCTGTGCCCCCCGCACACTCTTGACATACCCTGCACGGTTGAGTACAGAAATGATCTGCTCCAGATATTTGTCGGAGATACCCTGACGCTTGGCCACATCCTTCAGGCTGACCGGACTTCCTGTATTGTGCATCGCCAGATCCAGCATGAGGCGCAGCGCATATCTTCCCTTTGTCGATATCTTCATTTTTTCATCTCTTTTCCATCATATATACTTGCAAAACGCAGAAATCTATGGTTTCATGTAATTAATTCCTAGTTGCGTTTTAATTCCTACCAAATTACTATATATTCCTATTATGGATTTGTCAATCTAATTTATGTATCTTATTTCATACATCCACAAGAATTGTCATTCTGCGTTCCCAACGATTGCTTCATACGCCTTTTTATGCTAAAATGCAAGAGTATTTTTACGACAGAAAAGAGGTATTTATTATGGCAAAAGGCATTTCAAATAAAAATTACTGGGTATTGTTACTGCTCGTCCTGGCAGGCGTTGTTCTGGGCGGTTTTCTCGGAGAACTTGCCTCGAATGTATCGTTCTTAAGCTGGCTTTCCTACGGACAGTCATTCGGACTGCAGAAGCCGCTCGTGCTTGACCTGGGCATCTTAGTACTCACATTCGGACTCACGATCAAGATTACGATCGCAGGGATCATCGGAATCCTGATCGCAATTCTGATCTACCGTTTACTGTAATTGCATGATTTACTCTGTTTTCAGGAATTCCTGCACTTTCCACATCTGTTTCTTCATCGTCTCGCGTCCCATCTTGTAGGCGGCAAGCAGTCTGGTACGATCATGCTCCACCTTACTTACATCAATCTTCTTTGGCGGTCGGATCACATAGAGAGATCCTTCCTCCTCTCGCTTCTTAATATATTCCAGTGTCTCATTGTAGATCTCGTGGCGGTGTTCCATCGCCTCAATCATCTTTGGGTATTTGCGAAGCTGCACCTTGATCAGCGGCATGAGCTGGTTCTTCGTCTTCACATAATCCAGCGGCTGTGTCAGGATCACAACATTGCGATCAAAGCCGATCTCATCCATATAGCGTACCGGAATCGAATCCGCAATTCCTCCGTCCAGCAACTCATATCCATCCACTTTGACCACCCTTGACACGAGTGGCATCGATGCAGACGCCCGCAGCCAGAGCATGCCTTCCTCATCACATTTCTCCACATTTTTATAGACCGCCTTACCGGTGTTGATATCCGTTGCGACCACATAAAAAGGCATCGGATTTCTGCGGTACATATCATAGTCAAACGGGTCCAGATGATCCGGAATATCGTGATAGCAGAACTGCTCACCAAAAATATCCCCCGTCTTGAGGAGCGAGCCGATGCCCGCATAATGCGGATTGTTGCAGTATGCGGCATTGTAACGGATCACGCGCCCCGGCTGCTTCGACTTGTAATTGCACCCGAACACCGCACCCGCCGACACACCGATCGCACCGTCGAATTCCAGTCCATGTTCCATCATAATATCGATCACTCCGGCGGTAAACATGCCACGCATTGCGCCGCCTTCCATAATTAATCCTTTTCTCATAGAGGCCTCCTCCCTGCTTTACACATCAGCCATCTAAATTTTGCACTTTATCTTATATTATCTGTCTTTCTCCCACATTTCAAGTTCCGATTTTCGGATCCGGATCCGTAAAATAAGATTCCATATAACTTGAAACCCGGGCACCTGCACAGATGCCCGGGTCTCCCCTCTTCTTTTCTATGTAAATATGTTATACCTCAGAGAGCGCCCTCACACTCTCTGTATTTTTTAAAGCGAATGGAACTAATTCATGAACGGCTGTCTTTTTCAGCTCGATCATCTGCAAAAGGATCTCCACACTGCGCTGTGCGATCTCCTCATATTTTTGGCGGATCGTGACAATCTTTGGATTATAATAATCAGCCAGCTGTGTTCCGTCGAATCCCACGATCGAGATATCTTCCGGAACCCGAAGTCCTGCGTCGAAGATTGCCCGGATCGCACCGACAGCCATCACATCTCCCATTGTGAAGACAGCGGTGATCGGAAGCTTTCTGCACAGAAGTTCGTTCATTGCGTGGTATGCGCCCTCAAACGAGTAACGCGCTTTGACGAAGTAATTCTCCGGAAAGACAAGTCCGTGTTTCTTGTAACTGTTCCGGCATCCCTGATAACGATGCTCACTCGGGGAGGATACATCCGGATCACCACCGATCACCGCGATATCGTGGTGTCCCTGGCCAAACAGATAATCCACCGCCACCTCTGCGGCAGCCGCATCATCGGTTGAGACGGAGGATAGGTTATCAAAACCGAGTGCGTCCGCGCGGTCCGTTACAAGTACACAAGGCACCTCAACCTGCGAGAACTGTTGCTTGAAATACTGGGTATTACTACCGAGGAATAAGATTCCGCGCGGCTTGTGTTCGCGGCAGAGTCGAACGGCCTCTGCAACTTCATTCGCCCCCTCATCCAGATAGTGAATACGGAGTGCATAATCCGAAGGTTCCAGCGTCTGCTGTAAGGCTTCGATCAGGCTCGCAAACAACATATTTGACGTTCCTCTTACTAATATCAATATGCTTTTACTGTCCGTCTGTTTCAGATGCTTGGCATTATTGTTCGGCACAAACTGATGTGCCTCCACAATCTCCATGATCTTTTTGCGCGCCGCCGGGCTGACATCCCGGCGACCGTTTAACACTCTTGAAACAGTACTGACCGAATAACCGGATTCTTTTGCTATATCAACTATCGTCATGCTGCAAACTCCTCAAAGATTTCCACGTTTTATCCTTTGACAGCTCCTGCAAGAACTCCTTCGATGATGTACTTCTGACAGAAAATGTAGAAGATGATGATCGGAAGGATCGCCAATACAAGGACTGCCATCATTGCTCCCCAATCGATCTGTCCGTGGCTCTGTTTCAAGAACTGTACGGCGATCGGAATAGTCTTATACTTATTAATGTTGAGTACCAGACTCGGCAGAAGGTAATCGTTCCATACCCACATCGCCTCAAGGATTGCTACAGTTACTGTCGTTGGTTTTAAAATAGGAAAAACAACTCTGAAAAACGTCTGCAACGGGTTGCATCCGTCGATCATGGCCGCTTCCTCGATTTCCAGCGAAATTCCCTTCACAAATCCTGTAAACATAAAGACTGCAAGTCCGGCTCCAAAACCAAGGTATACTACTATAATACCAACTGGATTGGATAAATGCAAAAGGTTTGCGAATTTTGACAGCGTAAACATTACCATCTGGAACGGTACGATCATCGAAAACAGGCACAGTACATAGATGGCCTTGGTCACTTTCGTGTGCACTCTTGTGATATACCATGCTGTCATCGAGCAGCACAGAATGATGAGTGCAACCGATCCGACCGTGATAAAAAGCGAATTTCCGAAGCAATCCCACAGGTTCGTCTTACGAATACCATTGGTGTAGTTGAGCCATCCGCACATCGCTTTCTCAATGCCTTTTACAAACTTGTCCCAGCCATCCGAAAGCGAATACGCGCTAGGGCTGAACGGGTGTGTAAAAATGTAAGCTTTACGTTTGAATGAGTTCAAAAATACGATCAGGATCGGTGAAATCCACAGAACACTGAGTATCGAAAAAATTACGGTTAAGATGCCGCCGTGCTTTGAACGGCGAACAGCGCTTACCTCTGACTGTTTCTTTGCCATTAGTCTGCCACCTCCTTGCTCGTCGTCAGCTTATTCTGTACAACTGCGATCACAGCTACCAGAATAAAGAAGATTACGGCCTTGGCCTGACCTACGCCCTGCCAGCCGGTCGTGCCATACATCGTGTTGTAGATGTTCAGCGCGAGCAGTTCGGACATCTTTCCAGGATTACCGCCGGTCAATGCCAGGTTCTGGTCGAACAGCTTGAAGCCGTTGGTAAGTGTCAGGAATGAACAGATGGTAATGGTCGGCATCAGCATCGGAAGTGTTACGTTTCTCAGCAGCTGCCATGCATTGGCTCCATCAATCTTGGCTGCCTCGATCAGCTCGCCCGGAATATTCTGAATACCTGCAATGTAGATGATCATCATATATCCGATCTGCTGCCAGCAGACTACGATGATAAGTCCCCAGAACGCATACCACTGTGTGGATACGATCGTTTTGGAAAAATGCGCCAGAAAACTGTTGAAGATCATTAACCAGATGTAACTTAACACGATACCACCGATCAGGTTCGGCATAAAGAATACCGTACGGAACAGGTTTGTTCCCTTAATGCCTTTTGTGAGGAGCATACCGATTGCAAATGCTACCACATTGATGATAAGTACCGATACGATCGTGAACAATGCTGTGTACCACAGAGAATGTAAAAATGTTGTGTCGAGTTTGCCGTTTACATACAGGATTCTTGTATAATTCTCTAAGCCTTTCCATTTCCAGTCCGTTACTGTCGTAAACTTACAGAAGGAAAGGAAAATGCCGTATAGAAACGGTACGATAAATCCAATTGTAAACGCGATCATTGTCGGGATCAAAAATATCGGAAAATATTTTTTAATCGCTTTTTCCATAATAGTTTCCTTTCGCTTTTTTAAAACGGGGGCGTAAGCGGCTTACCACTTACACCCCTTATATTTTCATGAGTTTTTAATGAGTTTTTGAAACGTTATCGAGAAATTATGAAACAGGAAATTACTCCTCGTTTGCCAGCTGCCACTGTGTAGCCCATCCGTCAACGAATGCGGTAACAACATCATCCCAGCTTCCCTCACCTGCTGTGTAAGCGGTAAGCGGTGCAACAACATCAGCTCTCCATGTGTCTACGTTCGGAGTGGCGTTGAAGCTCCATGCTACAGAAGTCTTTCCGTCAGCCATCAAAGCGTTCGCTGCCTGTGCAAATGCGTTCTTTGTCTCGAAATCGCCTGTGAATGTATCGAATGGAGCTGTCCATCCCATCTCATTTGTGATAGCGTCACGGCCTTCGTCGGAAGTGATGCACCACTCAAGGAAGTCTAAGGAAGCATCAATGTCCTCCTGATCAGCCTTCTTGTTGATTGCCCAATGGTTCTCTGTACCTACACAAAGACCTTCGTTTGCATCGTCAACACCAAAGTAGATCGGCATCATTGATAAATCTTCTGCTGCAACGGTGTAACCATTCTCAGGATTTGTGAGTGCTGAATACTCCCAGTCACCATTCTGATAGAATACAGCCTCGCCCATACCGAACTCAGACTCTGCATTTAAAGCACCGGAGTTCAATGTCTTAGGATCTGCTGCGGAATCACTTACATACATATCCCAAACTGCCTTAAACTGATCAAGGTACTTACCTGTGATTGTTCCCTCACCAGCTACAAGATCACATCCGTCATCCTTGAACTCATAGTAAAGTGGCATATTTGCAAGGTGTCCTGAGAATCTCCATGAAGATCCGTCATCAAGACCTGCGGAAGCAAATGCTTCTGTAAGATCGGTTCCAAGTGCTTCGTTAATCTCATCGATTCTTGAATTGATATCATCTGCAACTGCTTTTAAAGTATCGAAATTGTTGATCTCGTCGATGGAACTAACAACAGCTCCGTCCATTCCACAATATCCTTCAAGGATTGTCTTGTTGTAGATCAGACCGTAACACTCGTAGCAGTTGGCAACTGCTGCAATCTTATCATTGTACTTAATGGTAAGTGACTTGTCGGTCAAGTGATCATAGATTGCGGAATCAGCAAGATCCAATGTGTAATCATCCCATGTCTGAGCTGCTGCAATGTTACCTACGTTAAAGATTGTAGGAGCTTCTGCCTTAGCCATCTCAGCCTGTAAGGTTGTGTTGTACTGTCCATCTGCTGCGGTAAGTACTGTTACATCAACACCGGTCTGCTCTGTGTAGGTATCTGCAAGATCCTGCCAGGCCTGATCGGTTTCAGGCTTAAAGTTTAATAAATAAACAGATCCTGTTGCTGCTGTCTTCTCCCCAGTCTGTGTTCCGTCACTGTTGCTACTGTTTCCACCGTTTCCGCCACAGCCGGCTAACATAGTTGCTGCCATTGCCGATACTAACAATAATGATACCAATTTCTTTTTCATACTCTTGTTCCCTCCCTATAATTTGAATGAGTAATCATCTTGAAAACGTTTCCGAAAATGTTCTCGGTAACGTTTTCAGTAAGGTAACTATATACCCAACACCTAATACTTGACAAGTAGGCATTTTCGTTTTTGTATACTGTCCTAAATTTGCAGAATCGTTTTTGTGCACAATTAAGTATAAAAAAGCACAAGTTAAGACAAAAATTATAAAATACTGGGAAAATCATTAAAATATGAGATGATAAAGATAATCAAAAAATAGAAAAAGCCGGCTGACATTCGGTAGCTTCTATGCTACCTGCCCTGTCATCCGACTTTAGAATCTGCCTGTTACAAAACGCATGAACGATACCGGTCTGCGTCCGCAACTTCTTGTCCGCTGTACATAATCTTTGTAGTACTGAACCACCTGCACAAAAGACATGCTTGGATCGATTGTACGCATACTCAACACCTCCTTTATTTCTTTTCGGCGTTAGTATAGCACCATCGTTGGTAGATTTCAATAAAATCCACGTAAAATTTTTGTGCAAAATCCCATACAAAGATTAAGATGGGTCAAAAGTATTAAAATTAGTTTTCTTCATTGTAGATCATTTTTCTCAAAAAGCGGCGGACAATTTTATAATTTGGTGTATATTTTTTATATTATTTGTAATTACCGTGCATTTGCAGGCTCAACATTGACCGATTTTCCCTTGATCTTGACATTTTTCATTGCACGCAGAACATCTTTACCGTACTCTGCCGGCACCTCCACAAATGTGTAATTGTCGTACATATCGATCGCACCGACCAGTTTGCCCGGAATCTTTGCCTCCCCGGCAACCGCACCTAAGATGTCGCCCGGACGGATTCGCTGGCTTTTGCCAATATTGATGAAAAGGCGTACCATGCCTTCCTCTGCTCCGGTGTCTCCGGTTAACGCATCCTCAATATCGCGGTCTTCCCTGGAAAGTTCCACTCCGCCGATCGCCTGCTTTAAGAAAGCAGCTGCAATGTCCATTGCGGTGTAATCGCTGTTGTTCACCTGACGCTCGATCAGATCGATCATCTCATTTAAGTGTCCGTCCTCTATGATCTGTCCGATCTCATCTAAGATCTTCTCTGCCTTGATCTCCGCTACATCATCCGGTGAAGGGATTGGCTGTGCCTTAATCTTCGTTTTGCAGTAACGCTGGATCTCCTTGAGCTTGTATACTTCCTTGCCTTTGACAAAACTGAATGCACGTCCGGTTCTTCCCGCACGTCCGGTTCTTCCGATACGATGCACATAATACTCGTTGTCCTGCGGCAGATCGTAATTGAATACCGCCTCGACATCATCCACATCGATTCCTCGTGCAGCCACATCCGTTGCGATCAGAATATCGCAGCGTCCGCTTCGGAAGCTCTTCATCACGCGGTCTCTCTGCTGCTGCTTCATATCTCCATGGATTCCCTCCGCAGCATAACCGCGTCCCTGCAGCTCGGCAGCAAGCTCATCAACCATACGCTTTGTGTTACAGAACACGAGCGAAAGCTTCGGATTGTAATAATCAAGCAGGCGGGTAAGCACATCCACCTTGTCGTTGCGGCGCACATCGTAATAGTACTGATCAATGCTCGGAACGGTCAGTTCCTTCTTTGTCACCTTGATCGTCTTCGCATTCTTCTGGTATTTCTTTGTGATCTCGAGGATCGGTTTCGGCATTGTCGCGGAAAAAAGCACCGTCTGACGGTTCTCATTCTCTACATAAGAAAGGATCGTCTCGATATCCTCACGGAATCCCATGTTGAGCATCTCATCTGCCTCATCCAGCACAAACGTGTCCACATAATCGCAGCGGATCGTTTTGCGTCTGAGATGATCCATGATACGTCCCGGTGTACCGATGATGATCGTTGCACCGCCTTTTAATGCTTTGATCTGGCGGGTGATATCCTGTCCGCCGTATACCGGAAGGACTTTGATGCCATGCATATATTTTGCGAGCTTGCGGATCTCCTCCGCACTCTGGATCGCGAGTTCTCTCGTCGGCGAAAGCACGATCGCCTGTGTCTTCTTGTTGTTCGGATCAACCTTCATTAAAAGAGGGATTCCGAAAGAAGCTGTCTTACCGGTTCCGGTCTGTGCCTGACCGATCACGTCCGCACCGCTCATGACAACAGGAATCGCCTGTGCCTGAATCGGAGTTGCCTCCTCGAATCCCATCTCTTTGATTGCCCGCAGAAGCTGCGGGTATAAATTCAATTCTTCAAATCTAACTGTTTCCATTCTGTTCCTTTTCTTTGCTGATTTCTATGCCTCCTGCTGCCTTATTGCAGCGTTCCAAATATCATATCATCGGTTTCCTTGACATCTCCAACGCAATAATTATTTCTGCTGAAATTCTTAACACGATAGAGCATATTATCTGCCGAATGCAGGAAATCCCACATCTTGTTGCCTTTGCGCGGAGTATCCCAACAGATTCCCTGCGATACCGTCACAACCGGCAAAGCCTTTGAATAACGGTGCTCAAGCTGCAGGCTCATCACTCTGCGCTTCAGTTCCGCAGCAAATGCCGCAATCTGTTCTCTTGTCACATTCTCATAGATAATGGCAAACTCATCACCACCGTAACGCGCACAAAACGCGTGATTCTCCTCCGTCAGCTTACGGATCACAGCTGCAATCTGCTCTAAGCATTTGTCACCCTGCTGGTGACCGTAATTATCATTGTATTCTTTGAAATAATCAATATCCAGAATCTCCACCGCAAACGGAAGCGCGTTGTTCATTGCTTTCGCAAACGCCTCATCCGAATAATCGTTCATACGGAAGCGGTTCGCCATACCGGTCAGCGGATCCAGTTCCGACTTCCGCTGGAGCTCCATATTCTCCTGCTCAACTTTCTGTCGAGCCAGTCTTGCCGATTCAAGGTTCTTGCGCAGCGCGATCACGTTGCTGACCATGTTGTTGGTCTCGATCTCCATCAGCTCCGACAACTCATAATAGAGTCCCGCAGCCTGAAGAAATTCTGCATTCTTATGATTTTGGCGATAATATTTCATCTTGAGCGAGATGATCTTCAGATGAAGATTCGCAATATTGAAATTACGAACCAGCGGCTCAAGAATATCGATAATATGCCAGAACGCCTCGTCCTTCCCGGCTTCGAGAAGCACCTTGCAGCAATCGTAGAAATCAAAGAAGAAATCCAGCACGATCAGGTTCTGTGGCATCATCTCCATGATCATCTGTATCTTCTCGTCGCGCTCCTTCTCCATTCCCATGCGGTGATAATACAATACTTCCACGCAGCAGAGCGAAACCTTGTCGAGGATCTGACCACCCTGCCAGTGATCCTCATGCACACGCTGGATGATCTCACCCACGCGATCCAGTTTTCCCTGCCGCGCCAACGCACGCGCGAGATTGCCATAAATGCAAAACATATATGTATCGTACTGCTTTCGGATCGGTTCCTTCATCATCTGGTCGTACGCATCCTGTAACGCGGCTTCCGAATCCGCATAACGGCCGCACTCATAATAGAGCACACCGAGATTGACATAAAAAATAATGCTCTGTGCCGTAAAATGATACGTATGACAATAGTTGAGACCATTCAGATAATAATCCATAGCGATCGGGATATTGCCGCGGTTAAGCGCAGCGATACCCATATAATTGTAACAACGCGTCATAAGCTCCCACTCTTCCGCTTCATTGAGGTAGGATAATGCCTTATTCATATTATCGAAGAAATGCTGACCGTCATTCAATCCGTAGTAGGTCTCTCCACTATAGTAATAACCGATTCCCATCAACTTACTATCATCGGTCTTCTGTCCGTATTCGATGATATCATTTACATATTTTAAAGTGAGTTCCGCATTCTTTTCACGATTTTGCAAAATCTGCTGAATCCAGCTTTGAACTACATCATTATATTCTGAAAAATCCATTGCGTCCTCCTTTCAAAATACACCCAAAAGTGCTTCTCCGCCTATGGAGAAGCACCCATTCTTATTGTATCAAAATTTTCCGTAAAGTCAAACTACGATTTGCCTAATCTATGGTATTCATTGGAAGTTCCGGCAAAAAGTCCTTCGGGTTAATCGATTTACCATCCTTTCGCAGTTCAAAATAAAGATTGCTTCCCTCTGTGGAATAATATTTTGTCGGCTCACTGACATATCCGATCACCTGCCCCGCTTCCACCATATCGCCCGTTTTAAAGTTGAGTTCTTTGAGCTGACCGTAGATTGCGGTATAACCATCCCCCAGATCTTGTTTCACTGTGCATCCGGTCACTTCATTCTCCGTGATCTCCGTAATCTTGCCTCTTGCCGCCACAAACACCTTATCATTGACTGCGCCCTCGATCACCAGCGCCGGGTTACAGCGATACTGCTCGAGTGTCGGGAAGTAGATGGTCTGATCCATACTGTAATCAAGAAGGATTTCACCTTCCACCGGCCATGCAATGCCTTTTTCCGTGTCAAAATGCAGCGTCCCCGCAGCCACTGTCGGCTTGACTTCCGGTTCCTTCTTCGATTCTTCCGTCTTAACTTCCGGTTCCTCTTTCTTCTCCTCCTCGGATGCCTTGGAGATCTGCGCTTTTTTGATCGCGGCCTTTGCATCTTTGCTGCTCTGAGCCTCAAGCTCATTCGAGGCAGCGGATACCTGCTCCGTCGCTACGATCGTCTGCTCCTGCGCGATCTCGTTTTTGCGCTCCTGAGCTTTTTCTGTTGCATATACACTTACAAATCCGATCACTCCCGCCGCAAGACAGGCGACAGCGGCTACATACTGTTGTTTTTTCATAGGGCTTTCCTCCATCATCATTTTCTGTTTGATGACAGTATTTCCAGCCCCACGGATTTTATACAAAAATAAGTATGGCTACTGTTGTCTATGCCGGTTGATAATATTGGAAAGTTCGGCGAACTGCTCAAGCGAAAGCGCCTCGCCGCGGATGTTGACCGGCACACCGAGTTCTTCGATGCATGCCTGGATCTCTTCTTTGCCGAGTCCGAAACTTCCGAAATTGTTCAGTCCGTTTGCGAGCGTTTTTCTGCGCTGATTAAATGATGCGCGGATCACCTGAAACATCAGTTTTTCGTTATCGACCTGTACCGGTGACTGCTCGTGGCGCGTCAGGCGAATGACTGCGCTGCCGACTTTCGGCTGCGGCATAAAGCAGCTCGGCGGCACGTTGACGACGATTTCCGGGTTTGCATAATACTGCACGGCAAGTGACAATGCACCGTACTCCTTGCTTCCCGGGCCTTCCTGCATACGGTCCGCAACTTCCTTCTGCACCATGATCGTGATGCTGTCGATCGGTACGTGGCTTTCAAAAAGCCCCATAATGATCGGGGTGGTGATGTAATACGGCAGATTCGCCACGACCTTGATCGGCCGGTCGTTGTTGCGCTCCTTCGCGAGAGACGCGATATCGACTTTTAAAATATCCTGATTCAAAACTTCTACATTATCATATGCGGAAAGTGTGTCCTTTAGAATCGGAATCAGGTTGGTATCAATTTCCACAGCGACCACTTCGCGCGCCGCCTCGCACAGATACTGCGTCATCGTTCCGATTCCCGGTCCGATCTCCAGCACGAAATCATCCTTCGTGATCTGCGCTGCATCGATGATCTCCTCGAGCACCCGCGTATCAATCAGGAAATTCTGTCCGAATTTCTTCTGAAAATTGAAATTGTATTTCTGTAATACCTCGATGGTATTCTTCGGATTTCCCAGTGTTGCCAAGGTAAAATCTCCCTTCTCAATTAAAATGCCGCGTCAAACATTGCAAGCAGAAATTCGTTGTACAGACGCTGGTACTCCTCGTGGAAAGTTGCCGCGATATTGGCGTCACTTGTTCCGTTCATCTGCGCTTCCTCAAAGATTGCAAATGCCGTCTCGTACAGATCCGGATTCTTATCGTAAAAAGCCTCGGTCAGACTGTCCTGAAACGTAAACTGCGCCGTCTGCGACAGATTCTCCATAAAGTCCTCTCTGCTGATGCAGCCGGCTTCCTCATAATCCGGGATAAAAATGTGCTTGTCCGCAGACTTTACAAAATCCTCATAGGCTTCTTTGACATCCTCATAGGTGAGCGGAACATAATTCTCGTTCCAGTATGCGTCAAACGCTTCTTTATTCTTAAATTCTTCCATGATCGTATCCTCCGTATGCTAATAGCATTATCCTATACTAATTTTGCGGTCTGCGCAAGCATCCCTTCGTTCTTGTTTAGCTTTCAAAAGACTGTAAGACTTTATGCAGCAATTGATACAATTCCGCCGCGTCTTTTTCGCAAAGAGCCACGCAGCCAGCCATCTTACCCGGGATTTCGACTGCTTTCTCCTTTAATTGTTCTCCCTCTCCTGTAAGGCGGACAATTAAATTCCTCTCATCTTTGCTGTCACGCTGTCTTGAAATAAGGCCTTTTTGTTCCAGTCTTTTCAGCACCGGCGTCAAGGTTCCGGAATCAAGGAATAAACGTTTTCCGAGTTCTTTGACGTTGATCTCTTTCTGTTCCCACAATACCATCATCGTAATATACTGTGTGTATGTCAGATCAATCTCATCCAGCAGGGGCTTGTATCTTCTCACGATCTCCTTCGCACACGCATATAACGGAAAACATAATTGATTGTCGATTTTTAACACATCATATTTATCACTCATATTCTATCGCTTCGTCCGCTTCCGGTTTCAGAATCCCATCATAAGCCTGCCGCACCGCGATTGCCAACTGTCCGGAACACGAAGTCGGTCTTCTTCCGCACTTAATATCGCCAAGCTTATTTTCAATTTCTTCTACCGTCCAGCCGTCAAGTACCCTTTCTAAAGACTGCAGATTTCCATTGCATCCGCCCATATATTTTATATTTGTCACAACATTGTCATTCAGGTCAAACGAAATCATCTGTGAACAAGTATTTTCTGTCAAATAATTATATCGCATATCCATATCTCCTACAATAACTCTCGAATCTTTTCCGCTACAATATCCATATCCGCAGTCGGCTCGAAACGCTCGATCACATTGCCCTCCCGGTCAATCAGAAACTTGGTAAAATTCCATTTGATATCCGGAGTGTTTTTGTAATTCGGATCGGTTCTTTTCAGTTTGACATTCAGCAAAATCCCCAGTGGATTTCCTTTATCAAAGCCTTTGAATCCCTTCTCCTCTTTCAGAAATCGGTATAACGGATGTTCATTTTCTCCGTTTACATCAATTTTGGAAAACTGTTTAAAGGTGATGCCATATTTTGCATCGCACACATTGCATCTTCCGCTTCAAAATCATAAAATCTACTCATTTTATTATCCTCCGTCTTTTATGTTGTTCTCTATTTAATCGCGCGCAATTTATCTTAATAAGAAAATACAACCTATCAACTCGTTTATCAATAGGTTGTGCACAATTTATTTATGATTCTAAAATGAAAATATTTCTTATTTTCACAATGACTTGCCGCCATTCCTGCGTTATAATAGCATTCAAAGGAGTTATCAAAATGCAAAATCAATACAACAAAACCATTACCGCCTGCTTCGTGGGTTACATCGTGCAGGCGATCGTCAACAATTTCGCACCGCTGCTGTTTCTCTTTTTCCAGAGACAGTATCAGAT
>CAVHWG010000063.1:0-1646 GCA_963639645.1 Firmicutes bacterium TM09-10
CACTGGACTTATGGGCGAGAAGGAGCAGATCGAGCAGCAGATCGAAGAAATCGACAACAACAAGAAGCAGATCCTCGATGAAATCGAATACTCCAGGAAGCGTGAGCAGGAGATCAACGAGGAGGCCGCTGCGTTCCAGAAAACACTTGAGGAGCAGGGAAAACTGGAAAACGAGGCTTCCCAGAAGTTGTCAAATATTCAGCTTGAGACGGCAAATATCCGTCAGAAGGTAGAATTCGCACAGGTCAACATCGACCGAATTAACAGTGAGGTCGAGAAGTTTGATGCGGAGCGTGTGGAACTGGTGGAGAATGCAAAACAGTCCAAGGAAGACGCGAAGAAAAAGCAGCAGGATATCGAGGAGATCAAAAAGACGATCGCTGCATCTGGTGAATCACACGGAAAACTTGAGGACGAGTTAAAAGAGAGTGTTGCAACGAAAGAACAGATGTCTGCCGATTACAGAGGCTTTTTCCAGAAGCAGGAAGAAATTTCCAAGCGTTGCAATGATCTCGATAAGGAAATCTTCCGTCTGAACAACCAGAGAGAGAAGTTAAAGGAAGCGAGCGAGTATCAGACGAATTATCTGTGGGAAGAATACGAGCTGACGCCGCATGCGGCACTGGAACTTCAGAATGATATCTATGATGATCTGACGGCGTTAAAGAAGATGGTTGCCGAGGTTAAGGATGAAATCCGCAAGCTCGGTGATGTCAATGTCAATGCGATCGAGGAATACAAGGAAGTATCGGAGCGTTATCAGTTCTTAAAAGGACAGCACGATGATCTTGTTGAGGCGGAGCAGACGTTAGTCGGCATCATTGAGGATCTGGACAGCGGAATGCGCAAGCAGTTCTCGGAGAAATTCGGTGAGATCCAGAAAGAGTTTGACGCGTCGTTTAAGCACCTCTTCGGTGGTGG
The DNA here is from genome assembly GCA_963639645.1 of Firmicutes bacterium TM09-10. Taxonomy (GTDB): domain Bacteria; phylum Bacillota; class Clostridia; order Lachnospirales; family Lachnospiraceae; genus Roseburia. The sequence goes on from CAVHWG010000063.1 coordinate 922, forward strand.
ACACGGAACACTCGAAATGGTTGAGGATGAGGATATCTTAGAGTGCGGCATCCGTATTATCGCACAGCCGCCGGGAAAGAAGTTACAGAACATGATGCAGCTTTCCGGTGGAGAGAAGGCATTGACTGCGATCGCGTTACTGTTTGCAATTCAGGCGTTGAAGCCGTCGCCGTTCTGTCTGTTGGACGAGATTGAGGCTGCGCTTGACGATTCAAACGTTACGCGTTTTGCAAGTTATCTGAATAAATTGACGAAGAATACACAGTTTATCGTTATCACGCATCGACGAGGTACGATGGCTGCGGCGGACCGGCTCTACGGAATCACGATGCAGGAGAAGGGGGTTTCGACGCTCGTATCGGTCAACCTGATCGAGAATGATCTGACAGAGTAGCAAGATGGAAAGGACAGTGGAATGAGCGAGGAAAAGAAAGGCTTTTTCAGCCGCCTGGTAGCGGGACTGACAAAGACGAGAGATAATATTGTATCCGGAATTGATGCGGTATTCAGCGGATTTTCCAAGATCGATGAGGAGTTCTATGAGGAACTCGAAGAGATCCTGATCATGGGGGATCTCGGCGTGAAAGCGACCGAGGCGATCCTTGACGATCTCCGCGATAAAGTAAAAGAGAATCATATCAAGGACCCGGCAGAGTGCAAGCAGCTTCTGATTGACAGTATCAAGGATCAGATGAAAGTGGAGGAGACGGCGTACCGTTTTGAGA
>CAVHWG010000063.1:1656-4492 GCA_963639645.1 Firmicutes bacterium TM09-10
AGGAAATCGGTCGTTCTTGTGATCGGTGTCAACGGTGTCGGAAAGACAACGACCGTCGGAAAACTTGCCGGAAAGTTAAAAAGCCAGGGCAAGCGTGTCATCCTTGCCGGTGCGGATACGTTCCGTGCGGCAGCCGGTGATCAGCTCAAGGAGTGGGCGAACCGCTCCGGTGTGGAGATGATCGGCGGAACGGAAGGTGCGGATCCGGGCGCAGTTGTCTACGATGCGACAGCGGCAGCAAAGGCGCGCAATGCGGACGTACTTCTTGTCGATACGGCGGGAAGACTTCATAATAAGAAGAATCTGATGAATGAGCTTGGCAAAATCAACCGCATTCTGGAAAAGGAATATCCGGAGGCGTACCGTGAGACTCTGGTCGTGCTCGATGCGACGACCGGACAGAACGCTTTGGTACAGGCGAAGGAATTTTCCGATGTGGCAAAGATTTCCGGTATCGTCTTAACGAAGATGGACGGTACGGCCAAAGGCGGTATCGCTGTGGCAATCCAGTCGGAGCTTGCGGTGCCGGTGAAGTACATCGGTGTCGGTGAGACGATCGATGATCTGCAGAAATTTGATTCGGACGAATTTGTAAATGCGTTGTTTGACGTAAAGGATAAAAAGGACAGTGACGAGAACGAGGAGGAATAGAAACATGTTAACACTGGATAAATTTGAGGAGGCAAGCGAGAAAGTCAAAGAGGTCACACTTGAGACAAAGCTTGTGTACAGCGACTTTTTAAGTGAACAGACAGGAAACAAGGTTTATTTAAAGCCGGAGAATATGCAGTTCACCGGAGCTTACAAAGTAAGAGGTGCTTATTACAAGATCAGCACACTGACCGATGAGGAGAGAGCAAAGGGCCTTATTACCGCTTCTGCCGGAAACCATGCGCAGGGTGTGGCTTACGCCGCAAAATGCTACGGCTGCAAGGCGGTTATCGTAATGCCGACCACAACTCCGCTTATTAAGGTAAACCGCACGAAGAGCTACGGTGCAGAGGTTGTATTATACGGAGATGTGTACGATGAGGCATGCGCACATGCTCTGGAACTTGCAGAGAAGAACGGATATACCTTCATTCATCCGTTTGACGATCTTGCGGTAGCCACCGGACAGGGAACGATTGCGATGGAAATCTTCAAGGAGCTTCCGCTCGTTGAGTATATTCTCGTTCCGATCGGCGGCGGCGGACTGGCAACCGGTGTATCGACACTGGCAAAACTTCTCAACCCGAAGATCAAAGTTATCGGTGTGGAGCCGGCAGGTGCAAACTGTATGCAGGCTTCGTTTGAGGCAGGTAAGGTGACAACGCTTCCGACGGTCAACACGATCGCCGACGGTACTGCCGTAAAGACACCGGGAAGCAATATTTTCCCATACATCAAGAAGAATCTCGACGACATCATTACCGTAACCGATGATGAGCTTGTTGTCAGTTTCCTTGACATGGTAGAAAATCACAAGATGGTGGTCGAGAATTCCGGACTTCTGACGGTTGCTGCATTAAAGCATTTGAATGTCAAAGACAAGAGAGTGGTTTCTATTCTCAGCGGCGGTAACATGGATGTTATTACGATGTCGTCCGTTGTACAGCAGGGACTGATCTTCCGTGATCGTATCTTTACTGTATCCGTACTTCTTCCGGATAAGCCGGGCGAGCTTGCAAAGGTTGCAGATCGTCTTGCAAAGGAGCAGGGTAACGTTATCAAGCTCGAGCATAACCAGTTTGTAACTACAAACCGTAATGCGGCTGTGGAGCTCCGTATCACACTTGAGTGCTTCGGAACGGATCACAAGAACCAGATCCTGAAAGCGTTGGAGAAGGATGGCTATATGCCGAAGATCGTGCGTACAATGATCTAAGCGAATACTTCTGTAAAAAAATGAGAGGTGTCAAGAAAAAATACTTGACACCTCTTTTATGTTATGGTAAAGTATCCAAGGTGATTGATGTGGAAGAAAAATTAGAACAGACCTATTTATATGATTTTTATGGCGAACTGTTGAACGAGCATCAGCGCCGTATCTATGAAGACTTCGTGTTTAACGATCTCTCGCTCGGTGAGATTGCCGGGGAGGAGGGAATCAGCAGACAGGGTGTCGCGGATATGATCAAGCGATGCAACAAGAAACTGGCTGATTACGAACAGAAGCTTCAGTTGGTAAGAAAGTTCTTATCCGTTAAGAAGGATGTGGAAACCATTCACGCATTGACTGAGGAGTTCCATGAATCGAAAGATGAACAACTCATGGAGCGGATAGCAGCAATATCGAATCAGATTATAGAGGAGTTGTAGGATGGCATTTGACAGTCTTTCCGAAAAACTGCAGAATGTATTCAAGAATCTGCGCAGCAAGGGCAGACTGACCGAGGATGATGTCAAGACGGCACTCCGGGAAGTCAAGATGGCTCTGCTTGAGGCGGATGTTAACTTTAGAGTCGTTAAGAAGTTTGTCAAAGATGTGCAGGAGCGCGCGATCGGCCAGGATGTTATGAGCGGACTCAATCCGGGACAAATGGTCATCAAGATCGTAAACGAAGAGATGGTTAATCTCATGGGTTCCGATACAACGGAGATCGCTTTTCGCCCGGGCAAGGAACTGACCGTGATCATGATGGCCGGACTTCAGGGTGCAGGTAAGACGACAACGACCGCCAAGATTGCGGGCAAGCTTAAGACCAAAGGTAAGAAAACACTTCTTGCCGCATGTGATGTGTATCGTCCGGCTGCAATCGAACAGTTGCAGATCAACGGAGAGAAGCAGGGCGTGGAAGTCTTCACGATGGGAGACAAGAACCGTCCGGCAGACATTGCGAAAGCTGCAGTGGAA
>CAVHWG010000064.1:0-7767 GCA_963639645.1 Firmicutes bacterium TM09-10
TTCGAAAAATAAGTATGGATCCGATGTCTAAAACATGGAAGAAGCGGTCATTGAATCATTTCAAGTCCTGATCCGTTAGAATACTACTGCTAATTTTCTTTTACAATATGGAAATCCGGTATCTGTGTATTGGAAGCAACATAATCTGATTCACGCCAAAAATTTGCCTCATAGTAAAATAGAAAAAATTGACGCGCGGTGTTAGCTTGCAAGTAAGTGCAAGACTTCGCCGCGCGTGATTTATTTTATTACTATGTATTTTTTTATAACAAACTCAACTTTCCCATCCTACTATAGGGCAAATTTTTGCACCTATTTTGTCCGGTGTCGTCCGCCTTAGAATATGAAAAATCAAAGTCGACAAACCCGAATTGTGTAATGTGTTATGAGACAATTGGAGAAAAAGAAAGAAATCCCCACGTTGACAAACAAATGTTCTGGAATTATAATAAATACAAACATATGTTTGTGAATAAGAGGAGGGATACCAGTGGCGAATGTGATGCAGATGGATTCTGTGATGGAAAAACTGACGATTCTGTCGGATGCGGCAAAGTATGATGTCGCATGTACATCCAGCGGTGTGCAAAGAGGTGGGGACGGTGTGAATACCGGTAATGCGCATGCGAGCGGAATCTGTCATGCATTTACCGGAGACGGACGCTGCATTTCGCTGCTGAAGATCCTTTTTACAAATGAATGCATCTATGATTGCAAGTATTGTGTGAACCGTGTGTCAAACGATGTGAAGCGGGCGACATTTACGCCGGATGAGGTGTGCAGGCTGACGGTGGAGTTTTATCGGAGAAATTATATCGAGGGATTGTTTTTAAGCTCCGGTATTATACAGTCGCCCAATTATACGATGGGGCTGTTGTATGAGACGCTGTGTCTGCTTCGGACAAAGTATCGCTTTAACGGATATGTGCATGTGAAGGGAATTCCGGGCGCATCGCAGGAAGTCGTGGAGATGATCGGCTATCTTGCGGACCGCATGAGTGTGAATCTGGAATTGCCGACTTCCGAGGGACTGAGGCAGATCGCGCCGAACAAGGTGCGCCGCAATATTTTATCACCGATGCGGCAGATTCAGAACGGAATTGAGGAGAGCCGGCATCATCACGGTGTGACCAGCATGAAAAGCCGCGTCTATATTGACGAGAAGTCGTATTATAACCAGATGGCAGAAATCAGGGACAGTTATGACCGGCTGCTCGATTATCAGCAGGGTGTCGCTGCGATTGCGCAGAAGAGGGCAGATCAGGTTGCCGAGAAACACTGGAAGCTGCAGACGGTGACAAAGACACAGATGGGATTGGCACATCCGGACCGGTATTTTGTGCCTGCCGGACAGAGTACGCAGATGATCATCGGGGCAACCGGCGAGACGGATTATCAGATTATGGCGGTATCGGAGGCACTGTATCAGAGGTTTGCGATGAAGCGTGTGTTCTATTCCGCTTTTATCAATGTTAATCAGGACAGTGCGCTGCCGGATACGCCGGGCGGACCTCCGCTTCTGCGCGAGCACAGACTTTATCAGGCGGATTTTCTACTTCGTTTTTACGGTTTTCAGACGGATGAACTGCTCTCGGAGAAGCATCCGAATTTCAACGAACTGATCGATCCGAAGTGTGACTGGGCGGTACATCATCTGGAACAGTTTCCGGTGGAAATCAATCGGGCAGATTATTACACGCTTCTTCGTGTGCCGGGAATCGGAACGAAGAGTGCGAAGCGGATTCTTGCTGCCAGACGGTTTGCACAGCTTGATTTTTCCGATATTAAGAAGATGGGTGTCGTGTTGAAACGCGCCGTGTATTTTATTACCTGCAGGGGAAGAATGATGTATCCGACGAAGATTGAGGAAGGCTATATTACAAGACATCTTATCTACAATGAGAAGCCGGCGCAGATGCTGCTTTCCGATGGATCGAGTGTGGGATACGAGCAGATGACGTTAGAGGATTATATGGGACAGATGAGGATTGCACAGTAAGGAAGGTGGGACAATGAGCCGGGAACTGATATTGCGCTGTGAGGATTCTTTGGATGGAATCTTTACAGCAATCTATGATGCGTTTGTATATAAGAATCAGATGGAGCGTCCTTACACGGACAGTATCAGGATCGCAATCGGAGAAGGAAACCTGACGCTGTTTTCAACAGAGTTTGCGGTAGCGAAGGATCCGATCAAGGTAGAGAAAACGGTGCAGACAATTCAAAGACGTCTGGGATATTCGGTCTATGAGACGCTTCTGGAGGCGTTGTGCCACTTTGATGAGGCGCGTGCAAGTGTGGTGCTTGGGTATCTGGTGCGGGCATTTGGCAGCGGACACAGTATCGAGGGGCATCTGTCTGATCCGTATGTGATGCGCGTGCTGGAACTTGCGCGCAAAGTGAATAATGAGATCGATAAGTTTTATGGATTTCTTCGTTTTGAGGAAGTGGGGAATGCGATGCAGACCGGAGGGACGGTTCTTCTGGCGCAGGTGGAACCGAAGTGTAATCTGGTGCCGCTTATGATGGAACATTTTGCAGATCGTTTCCCGAATGAAAACTTTATTATATATGACAATAACCGTAAGCTTGCTGCGGTTCATGAGAAGCTGCATGCGTGTGTACTGGTTGAGGGACAGGAACTTGAGATTCCGGAAAGTGAGCCGGATTATTTTGTGGAACTGTGGAAACAGTATCATGCGACGATGGAAATCAAGCCACGACACAATGAACGGTGTCAGAATACACTGATGCCGAAGTGGTACAGAAAGCATATGACGGAGCATCAGGCGTAGAGAAAGATGTGATTGTCGTGAAAGTATATACAGGATATTAACGGAGAGAAGAAAATAATTGGTGAATGTGAATTAGAGGATGCCCGTGGGTTTACTTCTTGAAGAGGCATGTGATAATATAAGAGTAATTGATGAGTGGACACAGGGGGATTTACATGCTCGCATTAGAACTTACGGATATCAAAGATTTTATGAATAAACTGCTGCGGAGTGAGATATTTGACCACTTTCTGCTGCAGGAAGGTGTGATTAACTCGGCGGCATCTTATGTGATCGACGGACATATTAATAAAGGCTTTTATGCAACCGAAGAACTTGAAGAACTCGGTATTGCGGATTGCAGTTGTCTGCCGTATGCGATGATGCGGACACAGTGCTTTGATCTGATCAAGGGAAAGAAGACACCTTCTGCATTCAAGTTTGTACTGATGTTGTCTCCGGAAAATCTGCAGCGTACACTTTCGAGTATACACAGTAACTTTACGGGGAATGATATTACGGGTGTGTTTTTGAACATCCGTTATCAGAATCAGTTGCTGTCACTGACAACGGGAATCTCTTACAACATTTTTTCCGTGGATAAGACGCTGGATAATGAGTGGGACAGACTGGTCAGGCAGTTCTTAAAGCAGCATGAGATCGCCTTTGAAGAACTTTAAATTTGTTGCTTTACTTTTCTAAACTGTTATGCTATTCTAAGCATAGTTGCAGGGCAACACAAATATATTGGAGGTACTTTCGATGAACAAAGGTACAGTAAAGTGGTTCAACAACCAGAAGGGTTACGGATTCATCACCGCTGAAGACGGACACGATGTATTCGTACATTACTCAGGACTTAACATGGAGGGATTCAAGTCTCTCGAAGAAGGCGCTGCAGTAGAGTTCGATATTACTGATGGTGCTAAGGGTCCACAGGCAGTCAACGTAGTCGTTGTGAAATAATTGCCACACAATCTAGTTTCTATGTACCTTTTTCTTTTGCTTTTTTTAGATTAAGATATTGGATTCAACGATTCAGAAAAGACAACCGATTATTCGGTTGTCTTTTTTGGCGTAAATGTATGTGATTTTGTTTGGTCATCTGCGAAAGAAAACATAATACTTATGCGAAAACCTTGCAGATACTGTCGTAGTGAAGGAAGATTCCCTGCTCTGCCAGTTCCTTAATTTCCTCAGCAGTTGCAAAACAGAATCCGTCGGTTTCCGCTTCCTGAAGGTGGATATCGTTCTCGTCAATATCCATCACATAGCGGTAGATATCTACAAAGTAGTTATCACCCTCACCCGGATTCTCCCGTTTGTAAGAGAACATGTAACCGCCGCTTTCGGCATTCTTTACATCAAGTCCGGTTTCTTCCAATACTTCACGTCTTACTGCGTCCTGGGATTCTTCACCTGCCTGTGCGGCGCCACCGGATACTTCCCACCATCCCGGGGCCCAGGCTTTGGTCATAACTCGCTTGGTGATCAGAAAGCGTCCGTCCGGGCGCATGATGACACCGAGTACGGTCAGATGATACTCGTCATCTGCGAGATTAAAGTGATTGCGCTCCATTGTACGTCCTGTGCGGACTTTGTTTTTATCGTAAATATCCCATAATTCCATAGTTTTTGTAAACTCCTCTGTTATTCTGAATTTTATATGATATATGTGGTATTGCGATAATACCGATGTATGACAGATATTATACAAAAATATAATATACAATTTGAGACAGAAAATCAAATGCTTTGTGGAACAGATAGAATTGTGATAAGATGAGCGTAGGCAATAAAGAAAAGTGAGGAAGCAAAATGAAAGAACAATTTTTAATAGATGTACTGAATGCGGGGGTATCCCCGTTCCACTGTGCCGCACATTCTCTTGAAGTATTAAAGGGTGCGGGATTTGAGGAAATTCGTTATGATCAGCCGTGGAAACTTGCGCCGGGCGGAAAGTATGTGCTGAACCATCACGGGACAACGCTTTATGCTTTTACCGTAGGGAAGAATTTCGGGGCGCAGGATATGCTTCGCATGGCGGCAGCACACACCGATTATCCGTGTCTTAGAATCAAGCCGCATGCGGATTTTACAACCAATCGCTATGCACAGATCAATGTGGAAGTGTATGGTGGACCGATTCTGAATACCTGGTTTGATCGTCCTCTTGGTGTGGCGGGACGCGTGGTTGTGAGAAGTGAGGATGTGTTCGCACCGCGCACGATCATGTATCGTTCGGATAAGCCGATCCTTACACTTCCGAATCTTGCCATCCATATGAACCGCGATGTCAACAAAGGCGTGGAGATCAACAATCAGGTCGATCTCATGCCGATTGTGGATATGTTGCCGGAGGAGCAACAGAAGAGTGAATATTTTATGGAATTTCTGGCGCGCGAGTTACAGGTGGCCAGGGAAGATATCTTAGATTTTGAACTTGGCACCTACTGCATTGAGGAGCCGATGTATGTCGGAATCGAGGAGACGATGCTATCCGCACCGAGACTCGACAATCAGACCTCCGTTGCGGCACTGCTTGAGGCGATCATGAAGGCAGATCGTAAGACAGGTATCAATCTGATCGCGCTTTTTGATCATGAGGAGATCGGCAATACGAGTAAGCAGGGCGCAGCATCGATCCTGCTTCACGATATGGTAAGAAGGATTGCGGCAGGTCTGGGACTGGATGCGGAACAGACGGAGTGCATGATCTATGATGCGATGCTTCTTTCGGTTGATGTGGCACATGCGATGCATCCGAACCACAAGGGTAAGATGGATATCACCAATCAGCCGGTGATGGGAAGCGGGTTCTGTATCAAGGAAGCATGCTCACAGTCATATGCGACCGATGCGGAAGCAGTATCGATCCTGCGTCAGATCTGCGATGTGAACAAGGTTCCTTATCAGATATTTGTGAATCGTTCCGATGTGCGCGGTGGCGGTACATTGGGCTCCGTTGCATCGACACTTCTTCCGGTGAAGACGGTGGATATCGGCATTCCACTTCTTGCGATGCATTCCGCAAGAGAGCTGATGGGAGCTGCGGATATGCGTTCCCTTGCCGATGCGGTGAGACACTTTATGTCGGTTTAAAACGGGTTGCTTTGTGAAAAAATTATGAAATGTATAAAAATATTGAATTTCCTCTTTTCAAATGCATAAAATGATGTTAGTATATCAACGTAGTATTAAAAACTACATGAAATGGAACAGGATAACTTTTCTTAAAGTTTTTGGAAACGAATAAATGCATGGGATAGAAAAGAGGAGTGCATATGTATAAGATTATTATTGACAGTTGTGGAGAACTTCCGGAGGAACTGAAAATAGACGGACATTTCTGTAATGTACCGCTTGAGATTGAAGTGGACGGATATCATATTACGGACGATGAGACGTTTGATCAGAAGGATTTTCTGCAGCGTGTAAAGAATTGCATCCATAGTCCTAAGTCTGCATGCCCTTCACCGGAGCGTTATATGAACGCGTTCGAGGGTGAGGCGGAGCATGTGTATGTGATCACGCTTTCTGGCAAACTCAGCGGTTCCTACAACAGTGCAGTACTTGCAGCCCAGTTGTACAATGAGGAGCACGAGGATGACAAGCAGATTCACATATTTAATTCTAAGTCCGCATCGATCGGGGAGACACTGATTGGACTGAAAGTGCAGGAGATGGAAGAGAACGGACTCGCTTTTGAGGAAGTGGTTGAGCAGGTGGAAGAGTACATATCTTCCATGAATACATTCTTTGTACTCGAGACCCTGGAGACACTTCGCAAGGCAGGCCGCTTAAGCAACCTGAAAGCACTGGTTGCCAACACACTTAACATCAAGCCGGTTATGGGATCGACAGACGAAGGTATGATCCAGCAGCTTGGTCAGGCGCGCGGAATGAAGAAAGCGTTAAACAAGATGGTGGAAGATATGCTTAAGGTAACAAAGAATTGTGAGAACCGTGTTCTTGCAATCGCGCATTGCAACTGTCCGGAACGTGCCGAGTTCGTGAAGGAAGCCATCGAGAAAGTAGCCAAGTTCAAGAAGATCGTGATCGTCAATACAGCCGGAGTATCCAGCATGTATGCCAATGACGGCGGACTGATCATGGCGGTATAAATTATAAGGAAGCCTGAAAGCGGAACTCTCCGTGATCGGCAAAGAAGCCGAAGACACCGTGGTATTTCTCCACAACGGAGATCATGCTCTGGACACCGATGCCGTGGTTGGCGGCTTTGGAGACCGGAATCTCATTTTCAAAAACCGGAGCAAGCTCGTAGCTGTTGATCACATTGATGCATAGCTGCGAGTTTTTTTGTACACTTTGAGTGTGATGTAAGCGGTCGCATCTTCCGGCTTGTCTGCATCGAGACAGCTCTGGATAAAATTCATATGATGCCGCAGATCGTGGCGATAGATGGACGCCTGTTTCTGGGAAGCGGAAAGAATGCCTAAGCAGATTTTTGTTGGAAAAATTAAAGTTATAAAGAGGCGGTAAAAGCAGATGGTGTTATGCCGAATTTCTTTTTAAATAATTGAATGAAATGACTTTCATTACAAAAGCATAAGGTGTAGCTTGTCTCGTTTATGGACATCCCTGCCGAGAGCATCTGTTTTGCTTCGTTCATCTTCTGATCCAAAATATATTGATGCAGTGATATGCCGGTTTCTTTTCTGAATGCCTGTGAAAGATAGTCGCGGGATACGTGAAGGTTGTTGGCAATATCCGCTATTTTTAATCGGTTATGAAGATGAACATGGATCAAATGCACACATCGATTGACCAATGGACTGTTGTATTGCGGAATTGTATTTTCTTTCACTTTTGTAACCAGTTCGATCGCCTTATCACACAAATAATCAATGCATTCTTCCATGGTTTGAAAAGAATCAATCTCCTGAATATAAAGGTCGCTTAATTGATAGGCTTCCGATTCATCCAGTCCGCCTAATATTGCATAGTGGATGGCGACTGCGATGGTAGCAAC
>CAVHWG010000065.1:0-21917 GCA_963639645.1 Firmicutes bacterium TM09-10
CATGTGGCTCACGCCACTCCGGACGGGCGGCTCCGCCGCACAGGAATATTCAATTACATGAAATGACGAGGAGAATAAGTTATGTACGACTATTGTATATTCCGTTCAGAATGGTGCGCTGTATCAGGAATATAAGAAGCTGGCGGACAAGGAGCAGAAGGTGATCTTCGGGGGACGTCTGGGCGAGTATAAGTATTATGATATGGATGCTGTAATTGCTTCGGCATTGGAATTGGCGAAGAAGGAATTGGATTAGTAGAAATAGGCAAGCCCCATGTGATGACATGGGGCTTGCGTGTTATTAAGAATTGGCCGGGAGTTTATACCCGGCTTTTCTCATTTCGGATTTGAATGCCTCTATAGACAAATTGGCTTTGTCAGCACCGGTTTCCAAAGGAATAAGACCATCCTGGACAAAGGAAAAAATAGTTTCATTTTTACCTAATTGGATGCCTTCTTCGCGCCCCTTTTCGAGTCCCTTTTCGAGACCTTCTTCACGTCCTTGTCGGATCAGATCTGATGGTAATGTTAAAATTTTTCCGCCCATAATATCATCCATTCCTTTCCGAGCTTCGTTTTCCTTGGGAATGACATGGTCTGCGATCTCTTTGATGAGACATATCATATCCTTGTAAAGCTCTGACTTCTTTTCTTTCTCGCAGGTATCTGTGAGCCGTTCGCTTATCTTTCGATAGTCGTCGAGAAGCTGGTTCAACTTCTTTTCGTTGGACTTATTGCTTTTTAAGAAATGCTCATATCGCAAAATGTGATATGGAAGCAAAATGAGAAGATTCTTTTCGAACATGGCATTGACCGTGTATTTTTGTGCATGAATGATCGGAACCTGATAGGTTACCGTCTGTCCGTCAGAAAACTTGACGATCGCCGTATGATATTCCGGCAGCGAGCGGTGATTGCGGATGTACAATACACATGACTGCGGAAATTCAATCTCCCAGATTTCGCCTAAATCGGAGGCGTGTTCCAAGGCAATCGAAATATCATACTCGAACATTCGAATTACCATCTCGGCATCTTTTTCGGATTGACACTCTAAGTGATAGATATGTCGACCGATACGGATGATAGAGTCCGTGATGATCTTGCCATACTTCTCATAGTGCTCATTTCTCAGCTGCTCAAAATCTTCATCCTCACTGTAGTTTGTGTGAAACACTTCGTTGATCAGAGGGATGAGTAGTTGTGGCATCTTCTGTGCGATGGTTCGAAATACATCGTCGAACACGGTGCTGCGTGCCACACTTTCTTCCTGCGTCGTATTTGCCGACACGGAAGTCTTGTCGTTGGTTTGTTTCATGCAGTTTCTTCCTTTCTTAAGTATACCATAACGAGGCTGTTTTACAATAAAAACAGTCCGTCAAAATCCAAAACAAACAGTCTGTATTTAATTTTTAAACTCGGGTATTTGTGCGCATGAACTACTGCACACCAAATGATTTGCCCAACCGATCGGTTGCATCGGTTTTCGTTTGCTTGAGTTTGTAGATTTATAATAGCGGAATTTGTTATGCGTGTCAATCCTAACTGTTGATATTAATCGGTTGAATGTTTTGGGGTTAAGCAGTATAATTCGGTAGGCACCTATGAAAGTAGTAGCTATTTTGGGTGTGGTTTCTTTATGATACGTTGATTTTAGACGACGATACCGATATAATAAAAAGAAATCAAAATGAGTGTATGCTATATAGAACAGGAGTTTAACAGTGAGAGTTTTTTTGAAATATGCGTTTCCAATTATAACAATTGTAATTTTGATCGTGGCGGTGTGGCTGTCGCATCAGCCGGGAGATATCAGCGGAATGGAGAGTTCACGGATCGCGGCGTTGCTTGGGGTAAGTGATGAATTCCTTCGGTCGGCATGCCATTATCTGCTTTTCTTCCTGATTACCGTTGGCTGTGGTGTAAGTCTTGTGTTGTGGGAGAAGCCACTCTGGTGGCTGCTTTTGATTCTGCCGCTGTGTGCGTTGGATGAAGCAGCGAAGCCGCTGATCATGGGAAGACATTTCTCGTGGATCGATTCGGGAAAGAATGCAATCGGAGCGATCGTTGGAATGATTGTAACGATGGTAATCTCGAGATGTTTCTGATATACTGTGGATATCGATGAATATTCATACATTGAGGAGGAATGAAAATGTACAGAAAATTTACAAAAAGGGTGCTGCTCGGGGTTCTGGCGTTTGCGCTGTTGATCACGACCGTGACATTGATGCCGACGGATGCACAGGCGGCCAGGAAGGCAACAATTGTAGCAAGTTATACGGATGCTTCCAGGCATCAGCTGAGCGGACAGGAAGGTCAGTTACAGGTGCATCCGGTAAAGCTGAACGCAAAGAAAGTGGTCAAAAACAGGAAAGCGAAAGCAAAATATACGTTTTATGCCGTGGACAAGAATAAACTTACGATTTCAAAGACAGGTAAGATTACAGCGCTGAACGGCTGTCAGGACGGCGAGGTTGTTGAGATCATTGTCAAGGAGACCCTGAACCGGAAGACCAGAAAGGTAGGCACGGTAAAGTTTACGGCGGTTCTGCCAAAAGTACTGCAGAATTCAGTTGCATGGCAGGTGGGCAAAAGTTATTCTCTGACTTCAGAGAAATGGATCGCGGATAGCGATAAGGATAATTTCCGGACAGTTGCGGCCTATGCACCGGGAAAATATGCATGGTGCAGCCTGGATGCGCCGGTGACGGAGATGGACATTCAGGAAGGATTAAGAGTCCTTAATGGAGGAAGTAAAAAGGAAAAGGATTACGGATATTATGCCGGTGACTATTTTGAATGGGACAGCGAAAACAAGCTATTGAATATCCAGAATCGGGGAGATGTCTACTTTATGTTCTATGCATACAATGAGAGTACAAAGCAGTACTACTATGTGGGAATGTTTGAGGCATACCTGATCGAGTTTTCAAATTAAGGGTTAAATTGAATTTCAAATTGCGAGGATAATTTTCTTGTAAATACAAAATCTCTGTGCTAAAATGACCTGTGGTGAGCACAGAGATTTTTTGTGTGAATGAGCCGAAAATTTTGACGGAGGTGAATTTCATGGACAGTTGCGATAGTTCGGGACCTAGTAAGAAGTGCGGTGTAATGAAAAAGAATGATGCGCGATTGTTGATGGTATTCTGACTTTCGCGTTATTATTTATAGAAAGAATAAATAGAAATCCTTCTTATTTGCATCGCATACATATTCCGAGACATCACAGCAAACACAGTGATTATCTGCTTTGGAATTATCCTAAGCGGTGTTTTTCTATGCCCTTTTTCGGGTGGAATAAGGAGGTTAAGATGGAGAAAGAGATCTTAAAAGAGAAGGACTATGCCCAGGAGCTGGTCCGGATCATTCGAAAGAATCTGCAGGAGAAGAAATCGCAGGAGTTGATCGATGCGATCTCCGATTATCATGAGAATGATATTGCGGAAGCTTTGACAAGGCTGACCGTGGAGGAACGTAAAGCGTTGTATCCGGTGCTCGGCGTGGAGCGTGTGGCTGAGATCTTTGCTTATCTGGATGAGGATGAGCAGGAATATCTCAAGGAGTTATCCCTTGATACTATGGCGCGTGTCGTATCCGAGATGGACTCGGACGATGCGGTCGACATTCTTGAAAATTTAGAGGAATCCACGAAGGAGGAGATCGTCAAGCGTCTGGATCAGGACGCCAAGGAAGATGTCCGCATGCTTCTGTCCTACGATGAGGACGAGATCGGTAGCTGCATGACGACTAACTACATCTGGATCCACGAGAATCTGACGATTCGTCAGGCGATGAGTGAACTGGTGCGCCAGGCGGGAGAGAACGACAATATCTCGACCATCTATGTGGTGGATGACAAGGATCTGTTCTGTGGAGCGATTGATCTCAAGGATCTGATCGTGGCGCGCGAATATGAGAATCTGGATGATCTGATCGTCCGCTCTTATCCGTATGTGCTCGATCATGAGAATATCAGTGATTGCATTGAGCAGATCAAGGAGTATGCAGAGGATTCTATCCCGGTTCTGACGCAGGAGGGAAAAATCGTCGGAATCATCACTTCTTCGGACATCGTTGAAGTTGTCGATGATGAGATGGGCGATGACTACGCAAAGCTGGCCGGTCTTACTGCGGAGGAGGATCTGCACGAGACCACATTGCAGAGTATGAGAAAACGCCTGCCTTGGCTGATCACGTTACTGTTCCTCGGAATGGTCGTATCGTCGGTTGTCGGGGCATTTGAGACGGTCGTTGCGGTACTTCCGATCGTCATGTGTTTCCAGTCACTGATCCTGGATATGGCGGGCAATGTCGGCACACAGTCACTCGCTGTTACGATCCGTGTATTGATGGATGAGAACCTGACCGGAAAGCAGAAGTTCTCACTCGTCATCAAGGAGATGAAGATCGGTCTGTTGAACGGAGCTTTCCTTGGAATTATGGCGTTCATCTTCCTTGGACTTTATATCTGTTACTTCAAACATTATGATCTGGCACACGCATTCCTGATCTCCGGATGTGTGGGAATCTCACTGGTGATCGCGATGGTGATCTCCAGTTTTGTCGGAACAATGATCCCGATGTTCTTCCACAAGATCAAGGTTGATCCGGCGGTTGCGTCAGGTCCGCTCATTACAACGGTCAACGATCTGGTGGCTGTTTTGACTTATTATAGTCTTGCGTTGGTATTTTTGATCAATATCTTTCATATTGCAGGCTGAGATCGCAATATGGCGGATTTCTTTTATGTATCGGTTTTATCTTACAGATTTTCTGCGATATGTCTTGCAACATATACGCCGGATGCGGACGCATGGGACAGGGAATGTGTCACACCGCTTCCGTCACCGATGATGTATAATCCTTCGTACTTACTCTGTAAGTGTTCGTCAATCTCGACCTCCATGTTGTAGAACTTGACTTCGACACCGTAGAGGAGTGTATCGTCGTTGGCAGTACCCGGAGCAATCTTGTCGAGTGCGTAGATCATCTCGATGATACCGTCTAAGATTCGTTTCGGAAGCACAAGGCTTAAGTCACCCGGTGTTGCGGCGAGAGTAGGAGCTACGAGTCCTTCCTCGATACGCTTGGTGTTGCTTCGACGTCCGCGGACAAGATCGCCGAAACGCTGTACGATAACGCCGCCGCCCAACATATTGGAGAGGCGGGCAATGCTTTCACCGTATCCGTTACTGTCCTTGAACGGTTCAGAGAAATGCTTTGCAACGAGAAGTGCGAAGTTCGTGTTCTCGGTGCGCAGATCCGCGCTCTCGTAACTGTGTCCGTTTACGGTTACGATTCCGTTTGTATTCTCGTTAACGACGATTCCGTACGGGTTCATACAGAACGTACGCACATTGTCCTCAAATTTCTCGGTGCGGTATACAATCTTGCTCTCATAGAGCTCGTCCGTCAGGTGCGAGAAGATGACAGCCGGGAGCTCGACACGGACACCGATGTCAACACGGTTGGACTTGGTCGGAATGGCAAGATCGTCGCAGACGGTCTCCATCCATTTACTTCCGCTTCGGCCTACGGAGATGACACATTTCTTACAATCGTAAGAGGCATCTTTGGTATGGACGCGGTATCCGTCCCCCTCAACTTCGATCTTCTCAATCGGGGTGTCAAAGAAGAAATCCATATGGTCCTTCATCTCGTTGTACAGATTCTCGAGAACGACATAGTTGATGTCTGTTCCGAGGTGACGTACGGAAGCATCCAGAAGCTTTAACTTGTTCTGCAGGCAGACCTTCTTCAAATTGGTTCCTGCGGTAGAGTACATTTTTGTGCCCTCACCGCCGTGTGTCATATTGATATGATCCACGTATTCCATGAGATCAAACGCCTGCTTGCGTCCGATATATTCATATAAAGTACCACCGAAATCATTGGTGATATTGTATTTTCCGTCTGAAAAAGCGCCGGCTCCGCCAAATCCGTTCATGATGGCACAGGTCTTGCACTTGATACAGCTTTTGACCTTGTCGCCGTCAATCGGGCAGTGACGCTGCTCGAGAGAGTGTCCGGCATCAAATACGGCAATCTTAAGATCGCTTTTCTTTTGCATCAGTTCGTATGCCGAGAAGATTCCGCCAGGTCCGGCACCGATAATAATCACATCATACATTGTATTACCCTCCTAATTGAACATCATTTGTTACAATCAGATTCACTTTGAATCACAAACCGATTAATTATAGCACAAACTTATATTATTGAAAAGTAAAACTTATAATTTCTGTTCGGCATTCTATTCGGCTGTGTATGGATTTACATGTACCATAACATGTTTTACCTTGGAAAAGTGAAATTCAATGTGATCATGCACACGCTCTGCAATCTCGTGCGCTTCGGTGAGCGTACAGTCCGGATCACAGGCAATCTCCACATCGACGTAGATCTTGTTGCCGAATTCACGGGTGCGCAGCTCATCGACACGGAGCACACCGGCTTCCGCCCTGATACAGTCGCGCATCATCTCCTCGTCACCGTCGTCGCAGGCGTGATCGACCATCTTATCTACCGCGTCGCGGAAGATATCGTAGGCTGCCTTTACAATAAAGAAGCAGATGATCAGGCTGGCAACGGAATCGGCGATCGGATAGCCGAGTCTTGCACCGGCGATACCGATGAGTGCGCCGATGGAAGAGAGTGCATCCGAGCGGTGGTGCCACGCGTCTGCCATCAGCGCGGCGGAGTCGATCCTTGCCGCATTCACCTTCGTATACCAGAACATGCCTTCCTTACATAATATAGAAACAACAGCTGCGACTAATGCGAGAACACCCGGCACAGCGAGATGGTTGTAATCGCCCGCGAGGATCGTGCGCATGGCAGAGTAGCCGATCGACAGACCCGTGATGAACAGGATCGTTGCCAGGATGATCGCGGCCACGCATTCGAGCCGCTCATGACCGTATGGGTGCTCCTTGTCGGATTCTTTGCTCGATACGTGGATACCGATGATGACGACGATGCTGCTGAACACGTCCGAAGCGGAGTGCACGGCATCGGAGATCATAGCGCCGGAGTTTGCAAGGATTCCGGCGATGAATTTGAATGCTGATAAAACGAGATTGCCGATGATGCTGACCGAGGTGACCCGGTTCGCGGTCTTCTGAAAATCCTGTTCCATAAAAGTTCCCCCTTTTACATAATCCATAAATACCATTATTTTAAGGAAAGTCCATTCACCTGATACGTGAATGAACTTTCGGTTACACAACGTTGTATTGCATTTTTATGCTTTCTATCATACACCAATCTATGCGCAGAATGCAATAAAATTGCACCTTGCACGGCAATAAGTGCAAATTAGTAGACACTTACAAAACTTAGGAAAATCCTGATAAAAATCTTGACAACTAATAATTGTTAGCGTATACTAACGAGCGTAAGAACCGAGAAACTTTATCAGAAAGAGGGTGCATAGGATGCCACTTACAATGTCACAAAAGGGACAGGAAGTAAAAATTGTACGAATCGGAGGAAAGGACGAAGTGCGCAGACACTTGGAGGAACTCGGATTTGTAGTCGGCGGTTTTGTTACAGTCGTATCAGAAGCTGCAGGAAATATGATTGTTAATGTGAAGGGTTCCCGTATCGCGATCGGTCGTGATATGGCAAATCACATTTTTATTTAACAGAGTGACTATTTGAACTCGGATGGGCTGAGAAAAATGACTTAGGTATGCTTGCATGTGAGAAGTTGTTTTTCTCAGCTCATCAGGTGGCTCGAATAGAGGCACCGCCCCACAAATGAGCAAAAATAAGCTGTAAGCAACGAGGAAGCACGATTTATCGTGTGATTTTGCAAATGAAGTGGCAGAGTTCATAATAATAAAAAAATACAAAAAAGAAAAGAGGAGTAAGATCATGACTTTAAGAGAAGCCAAAATTGGTCAGACAGTCACGGTAAAAAAACTCACAGGTGAGGGTGCTGTCAAGAGAAGAATCATGGACATGGGTATCACCAAAGGCGTGGAAGTGTACATCCGCAAGGTTGCACCGCTTGGCGATCCGGTCGAAGTAACCGTAAGAGGATATGAGCTTTCGCTTCGTAAAGCGGATGCCGAAATGATCGAGGTACAGTAATTCAACCAGAGAATAAATAATATAAAGGAGAATGACAATGGCAATTAAAATTGCACTCGCAGGTAACCCAAACTGCGGTAAAACAACGCTTTTTAATGCCTTGACCGGTGCAAACCAGTTTGTTGGTAACTGGCCAGGTGTAACAGTTGAGAAGAAGGAAGGAAAGCTTAAGGGTCACAAAGATGTTGTGATCATGGACCTTCCGGGTATCTATTCTTTATCTCCATATACATTGGAGGAAGTTGTAGCAAGAAATTATCTCATCGGTGAGAAGCCGGATGCGATCATCAACATCATCGACGGAACCAACATTGAGCGTAACTTATATCTGTCAACACAGATCATCGAGCTTGGTATCCCGGTAATTATGGCTGTCAACATGATGGATCTTGTTACAAAGAATGGTGATTCCATCAACATTAAGGCTTTAGGTGATGCATTAGGATGCGAAGTTGTTGAGATTTCCGCATTAAAGGGAACCGGTGTTAAGAAGGCAGCAGAGAAGGCTGTAGCAGCCGCTCAGCAGAACAAAGCCGTTACCCGTGTTCACGCATTTGCACAGGATGTGGAAAATGCGATCACAACCGTTGAAGATAAGCTTGGAAGCACGGTTGCAGAGGCTCAGAAGAGATTCTTCGCAATCAAGCTTCTTGAGAAAGACTCTAAGATTTCTGAGCAGCTTACAACCACTCCGGATGTCAGCGCAGAGGTAAAGGCATTAGAGGATAAGTTTGATGACGATACCGAGAGTATCATCACAAACGAGCGTTATACATACATTACATCGATCATCGGAAAATGCGTGAAGAAAGCGCAGGGCAGCGAGAAGTTAACCTTATCCGATAAGATCGACCGTATTGTAACAAACAGAATCTTAGCACTGCCGATCTTCGCAGTTATTATGTTTATCGTTTACTACGTATCCGTAACAACTGTCGGTGGTTTCTTAACGGACTGGACGAACGACACACTTTTCGGTGAGTGGATCATCCCTGGTGCACAGTCCTTCTTTGAGAACATCGGATGTGCTGACTGGTTAACAGGACTGATCGTAGACGGTGTTATCTCCGGTGTCGGTGCCGTACTTGGTTTCGTACCGCAGATGCTCGTATTATTCATCTTCCTTGCATTCCTTGAGGGATGTGGATACATGGCACGAGTTGCCTTCATCATGGACCGTATCTTCCGTAAGTTCGGTTTATCAGGAAAGTCTTTCATTCCTATGCTGATCGGTTCCGGATGTGGTGTTCCTGGAATTATGGCGAGCCGTACAATCGAGAACGAGCGTGACCGCCGTATGACAATTATGACAACAACCTTTATCCCTTGTGGAGCAAAACTTCCAATTATCGCTTTGATCGCAGGTGCGTTCTTCGACAATGCCGGATGGGTTTCATGGTCTGCTTACTTTGTAGGTATTGCAGCAATCATCTGCTCAGGTATTATCTTAAAGAAGACAAAGATGTTCTCCGGAGATCCGGCACCATTCGTAATGGAACTTCCGGCTTACCATCTTCCAACCGTAGGAAGCGTTCTCCGCAGCATGTGGGAGCGTGGCTGGTCCTTCATCAAGAAGGCTGGTACCATCATCCTTTTATCAACAATCGTTGTATGGTTTGCAACTTACTTCGGAGTCGTAGACGGAACATTCCGCATGCTTTCCGATGAAGAAATTGATTACAGTATCCTTGCGGCTATCGGAAAATGCATTTCATGGATCTTCATTCCACTCGGATGGGGAGACTGGAAGTCGGCAGTGGCAGCCGTTACCGGCTTAGTAGCAAAAGAGAACGTAGTAGGTACATTCGGTATCCTCTTCCACTATGGTGAAGTCGGAGAGGCCGGAGAAGAGATCTGGGCTAACCTTTCTGCCAACATGACAGCAATCGCAGCTTACTCTTACTTAGTATTCAACCTTCTTTGCGCACCATGTTTCGCAGCAATGGGAGCTATCAAGCGTGAGATGAACAATGCTAAGTGGTTCTGGTTTGCAATCGGATACCAGTGTGGTCTTGCATACCTTGTAGCTTTATGCATCTTCCAGATCGGCGGACTGTTCACAGGAGCAGCAACATTCGGTTTCTGGACAATCGTTGCAATCGCAATCATCATTGGATTTATCTACATGCTTTTCCGTCCATACAAGGAGAGCGAGACACTTGATGTTAATATCAAGATGGCAAAAGCAAAATAATAACAGAGTTAATGTAAGGAGGCGGCTATGTCAGCAGAACAATTAGAACAGAAACAGATCATCATAAATCGGCTGAAAGAAGATGGCTGTCGTATTACCAAGCAGCGACTCATGCTTCTTGACATCATCCTCGAGGATGAGTGCAGCAGCTGTAAAGAGATCTATTACCGTGCGACGAAGAAGGACCCGTCCATCGGAACCGCAACGGTATACCGTATGATCAATACACTTGAGGAGATCGGTGCGATCAGCCGCAAGAATATGTACAAGATCAGCGTATAAGCTCTGTCAAAAGAATCAGTAGAATAAAGCCGGTTCATGCAGTAGACAATACTGTGTGGGCCGGCTTTTTTTGATTCATAGGAAATTCCTTCCTATGAATCAAAACGCTCCGCGGGGATGCGCAGCTCGCGGAGAAGAAGTTTATGCTGAAGCATACCGCTCGCGCGCGGAAGTGTGCGGCAAGCGCACACTTTATTTCGTTTACGCCGGAGGAGAATAGAATCGCCTGATCCGTGGAAAAATAAATTTTATAAATGAGAATATGTTATCAAAAACAGTATTGACTTTTGAATGGAAATTAGTTATATTTAATTTGCGTTAGAGATAACTAACCAACACATAAGGAGAATGATATGTGCCAGGAAATTTATCACATGATGAGAACGATGAATCAGGATGGCCTCGAGTTTCAGCTTGCCTTACAGTGTGCCCCACTTATTACCGGAATCAAGATTTCAAACTTACTCATGGTTTGTGGCAAGCGAGAGGACGCGGTGCAGGAACTTCTTGAAGGGTCTGACATCTCCTGCTTTTGTGTGATGAGCTCGCCGAAGAAGACCGCCTTCCTTCTGTATCGTAAAGCAGAGTTGGAGCAGTGCCTGACGGATGATAAGGTCAGAGCGGTGTTCCGCAAGCTTGGATACGAGGATTTTTCTTTGGATTATGTATTACCGATGTTTCGCAAACGTTACGAGGCACATATGAACGGGGAGCAGCAGTTCCCACATGAGATGGGGCTGCTCCTTGGATATCCGATCGAGGATGTGGTTGGGTTCATGGAACATTCCGGCAAAGAGTATCTGTATTCCGGATACTGGAAAGTGTACGAGAACGTTCCGGCCAAGAAACAGATCTTCGTGCGATACGATGAGGCGCGCGAGACGCTGATCCGACTTCTGGCAAATGATATCGGAATCCGGTTGATCTGTGAGATTTACAAAAAAGATACGATTAATCCGTATCATGAACAGATTGCGTGGGTTTCATAAGATGTGAAAGACACTGCAAATAGAGTGTTATGGATATGATAGTAACAGTGATAATGCTGCGGACACAAAAGTGAATCGCGATAAAAATAGGAGGCAAAATATTATGAGTAAAGTAAGTGTTGTTTATTGGTCACAGTCAGGAAATACACAGGCTATGGCAGAGGCAGTCGGTAAGGGTGCCACAGATGCCGGTGCAGAGGTATCGGTTGTATATGTTGGCGATGCTTCGGTTGATGATCTTAAGGATGGTAAGGCTTTCGCACTCGGATGTCCGGCTATGGGCGCTGAGGTGCTTGAAGAGTCAGAGATGGAGCCATTCGTAGCAGATGTAGAAAGTATCTGCGGTGGCAAGACCGTTGGTCTGTTCGGTTCTTATGGATGGGGCGACGGACAGTGGATGCGCGATTGGGAAGATCGTATGAGAGGTGCCGGTGCAACAATCTCCGGCGGCGAAGGTGTAATCTGTCAGGAGACACCGGACGCAGATGCGATCGCAGCGTGCGAAGCACTTGGCAAGGCACTTGCCGCAGTATAAAAGAAACACGCAGGAAAAGCCTGCAAATAAAATTGGTAGAACCGACGCGAGTCGTTTTCTATATAAAATCTCCGCAAAGGAAACTTTGCTCCTAGTGTAAATCCGGGCCACCGCGAAAGCGGTGGCTCGCTCTCTTTTTATTTAGAATGAGAAATAAATAGTTTACGGAGAGGGGAAATCCGTTGTATGATAAAAAAAGAATTTAAAAGAATGCGAGGATTTTATGAAGGATTGCGATTTTGAAGTAGATTGTGATACAACACAGATGCATCTACATAATGAAATGGAAATCTTGTATGTGCTTTCCGGAAGGGTTGCGGTCATGAAAAAAAATGGAAATGTATTGCTTAAGGCAGAAGATTTTGCTGTGTTTAATCCGTTTGAATATCATGAATTGTACAAAGAAGACGGAAGTCATACAATATCGCTTTATATCAGGATGGGGGTATTGAGACAGTGTCAGATTGGAATGGTTGAATGTTGTAGCTGTATTCAAACAGATCGATCGGATTATATTTCATTGATTCGTACAAAGATGGCTTCTATATTTAAGAATTATTTGGAAGATTCGGATTCTCAGTACGTGTATATATTGAGCCTGCTATATGGACTTTTATTTGTTTTAAAACAACAGTTTACATTTGCTCCATCTTCTAAAATGATGATGGAGCAAAATCAGAGGCTTGTGGATGCTCTTTTATATATTAATCAGAACATGACAGAGAATATTTCATTACAGGATGTTGCGGAAAATTGTTATCTTTCCCAAAGTCATCTGTCACGCCTTTTTCATAAAGAAATGAACATGACGTTTTCAGAGTATTTACGTGAAATGCGTATTCGTAGGGCTGCAAATTTTCTGTGTCTGACCGATGCTTCCATCATGGAAATAGCGGTAGAGTGCGGATATACAAATTGTAATACGTTGATTGCAAATTTTAAGGATATGTATGGGATGACTCCTGGCGAATATCGGAAGAAGAATCGAGTGACAGAGATTGGGGCAAAAAAGGAATTTAATGAGGGGAAGATTTTTTATGCACGGTTGTTAAAGCATGCAGTGGTGGAGGAAATAAATCAAAAACTTGCAAAGCGTATGGCGGAACCTGAGATTGTTCAATGCAATATGAAAGAAAAAGGCATTGATAATGATTTCTATTATAAGGATGTCATTAACATTGGTTGGGCTAAGGATCTTTTATTGGAGAATGTAAGGGAATCGATTCGAAAGGCGATGCTTAATATTGGATTTGAATATGTGTCGATTCAAGGAATCCTGGATGACGCAATGGACGTATATCATGAGGACGAGAGTGGGCATCAGTGGTTCAGTTTTACTTATATTGATATCATTTTGGATTTTGTTCTATCCATGAACATGAAGCCGCAAATTATGCTGGGATTTACGCCATTGTTATTACAAGAGCATCCTAAAAAATTATTTGGAACATCTTGCGTTCAGTTGCCATCTGACATGGATAAGTGGGGAACGCTCTTACAGGCTGTTTTGGAGCATTTTGTCCGTGTATACGGAATTGAAGTTGTACAGGATTGGCGATTTGCGGTTATGCCAGCGCTGTATTATGCATACGGGGTTTTTACGATAGAAGAGTATTTGCCGTATTATAAATACACATATCAAATGATACATAGTCAAATTCCACAGGCAAAAGTTATCGGAGCAATGTTTGATGCTGAACTTATGAAAGAGGAGAATGCGGGGGCTTTTATTCGGTTCATAGAGTATACGCGTGCACATGAATGTATGCCAGAAGAGTTTTGTTTTCAGGGATTCGGTATTGACTATTCGTTGTGCGAGAAGGAGAGTACAGAAAGGCGGATTATATCACGTGTGAGGAATGATTATGAAGAACCGGCGCCGCCGAGTCGTGATAAAGACATCCTAAGGCAGGAAATAAAGTATATCCGCAACATCTTGGATCAGCATGGCTGTAAAGATAAGCGGATACGTTTTGATGCCTGGAACTCGACGATGTGGCAGAGAGATCTAGGGAATGATACTTGCTATAAGACGGCATTTCTTGTAAAAAACTACGTGGAAAATCAGGGGACGGTGGCTGCGTTAAGCTATTGTTATCTGACGGATTATACGGAACTGAAGATCAGCAATTCGAATGTTTATCATGGTGGATATGGACTGATTACTTATCAGGGAATCTGTAAGCCTGCTTATGGTGCGTATTGGATGCTGAATCGATTAGGGAGTAGTATTGTACAACGAGGTCCGGGATGGATCGTGACCCAAAGCACGGATGCTAAAACAATCCAGATACTGATGTATCATTACTGCCACTATGACTTGGATAATCATGTCAGTGTACCATTCTCCGAGAAAGATCAGAGGACAATTGATCGTTACTATGAGTTTCAGAGCCTGGGGGTGAAAAATTTTCGTGTTTATCTTGAGGGAATTAAAGAAGGAATTTACGATAAAGAAAGTTACACGATTAATCGGAAACAGGGAAGCAGTTATGATCGTTGGATGGAGATGGGAGCGCCGGATAATATCAGCAAGGAACAGAAAATGGTATTGGAACAGTCAAATTTTCCAGGATATAAATACGAGAAAGTGATCGTAGATGATAGAGGTGAACTATTTATATCGGCGGTGTTGGATGAGCATGAAGTACGTTTGATCACGATTAAGAAGAAATAGACAGTGATAAAAGAATGCAAGAAAGCGAGATTGGAAATAAATCACGTTTTCTTGCTTTTTTAATATCGTTTTTATGCTGTCAGAAACAATAATTCGCTTTATGATACCAAAAATTGATGTGATTTCATGAATAGAAAGGGATATAAGTGAGAGAATTATCGGAAAAATATCGATACAATAAGTATAACAAAAGCAAGGAGGTCATAATGGAAATAAAAAATTGGTCATACGATGAATTTCCGGAATTTGATGAGGAAGTGCCAGGCGTAAAAAGAATCAGTACTTCCGGGGATGAGATAGGAACGATGGTTTTGCCTAATGTGCAATATGCGAATGTTGATGGAAACAAACTTCATATGCAGATTATTGTTCCGATTTCTCGAAACACAAGGGAGATACAGGTGCAGCTTCCATGTGTTGTATTTGTGCAGGGATCGGCTTGGCTGCAACAGAACGTTTTTCAAAATATCGGAATGCTGGCCCGTTTGGCGGAAGAAGGATATGTTGTAGCAATCGTGGAATATCGTCACTCGGGAATTGCATCGTTTCCGGCGCAGGCAGAGGATGCGAGAAATGCAGTACGATTCATGAAAAAGTATGCAGCAGAGTATGGAGTAGATGCTGACAATATTTTTCTCGCTGGTGATTCGTCGGGCGGACATACGGCTGTGTTTGCAGGAATTATTCGGGATGATGAGAGTAAAAGCAATCAGTATCCATCTGTGAAAGCTGAGGTAAGAGGGATTATTGATCTTTATGGATCGGTAAGTGTTATGCTAGAGGACGGAAACCCAACAACCGAGAATCATCACATGCCTGATAGTCCGGAAGGCATGGTCATGGGTGGCGTGAATTTGTCAGAACGAAGTGACTTAAGGAAAGCATTATCCGCGGAGTGCAATATTGATGAGAAAACAGAGCTTGCACCGATGCTGATCTTTCATGGGACGAAGGATCGTATTGTTAATACGCGCCAAAGTATTATTTTATATCAACACTTGAAAAAACTTGGAAAAGATGTGGAATTGTATTTGGTTGAAGGTGGTGATCATGGTGGACCAGAGTATTGGACACCAAATTGTTTAAAGATTATGGATGAATTTATTCAAAAATGGAAGAGATAACAAAAGGAGGAGTTTACAATGTCAAAGCAGGAAAATATCAGATGGGGAGAACGTCTGGCGTTTGGAGCCGGACAAGGTGGAAGTGTTGTGCTATCAGCTCTTTTTTCAACATTTCTGCTAGCATATTATACAGACACTGTATTGATCGGTGCTGCCGCAATTGCAACAATGTATTTAATCACGCGGTTTTTTGATGGTATCACAGATTTTATTGTCGGAGTGTTTATTGATAAGACAAACACACGATTTGGAAAGGCCCGCCCTTGGATTTTAGCTGCTGCGATTACAATGACAATTGGTATATCAGTTATGTTCCGGATTAATCCAGAGTGGGGGCAAGCACAGAAACTTGTTTACGCATATGTAACTTATATGTTTGCAAACTGTGTTGCCTATACAATTTTTACAATTGCACATGGGGTGTTGCTTGCAAGAATTTCAAAGCATGTAGCAGAAAGAACTTTGTTATCATCTGTAAGTATGATTATCAATAATGTGATAAATATGCTTGTTGGATCAATTGCAACACCTATGGTGTTAAAGTTTGGATGGGAGACAACATCCTTGATTCTTGCAATTGTAGCAGGTGTTTTGATTTTAATTGAATTTCTTGGAACGCATGAGCGTGTAGAAGAAGTTATGGTTGAGAAAAAGGATGCGGTTCCATATAAGGATCAGATGAAGGTAGTCTTTAAAAATCGTTACTTTTGGAATGTTATGATTATCAATATTTTGATTTTGATGATGAATGCTAATTCGATACAGTCCATGATTTACTACTGTAATTATATTTTGCAGAAGCCAATGTTTGTTTCGATTCTTGTTGGAGTGGCTCAGATTCCATCCATCATCTTTATGTTCCTTGTGCCAAAGCTTACAAATAAGCTTTCGAAACAGGGAGTACTGATAGGAAGTTCTGTATTGCTGATTTTATCATTTCTGATCATGAGTATGGCTGGTGGAAATCAGAACGTTGTACTGGCAGGAGTTATTTTAAAAAATATCGCTGTTAGTCCTATGTTTGCATTGCCTTTGGCACTGATCGCAGATATTGTTGAATATAATGAATTCAAAACAGGTGTGCGTTGCGATGGACTGATCAATACAAGTGGTTCTATCGGGGTGAAGATTGGAATTGGATTTGGTGCAGCTTTGACTGGTTGGATTCTTGCATTTTTTGGTTATGAAGGCGGAGCTGCTGTGCAGACAGAGAGAGCGCTAAGCGGAATTAAATTTTCTTTTGGTTGGGTTGGAGTTATTATAAGTGTAATGATTTTGATTGCAGTCCTTTTCATGAATATTGAGAAGAAACTTCCGGAAATGAATCAGAAGAAAGCAGAATAGTTTGCAGATTCTATTTAAAAAGGTCTAAATAAGGGATGGGAGACGGTATAGCATATCGTCTCCCATCCCTTATTTGCATAAAAGTTGTTTTAAAATTTCAAGCACACCGGATTCCCAGTAAGGTGCGCAGGTGTGTTTGGCTGCCTGAATGACCTCCGGGCGGGCATTCGATACTGCGTAACTGGTTCCCGCATTCTCGAGCATTTCAATATCATTTAAATTATCGCCGAATACGCATACCTCATCCGAGGTAATTCCAAAATGTTCCATAAGATAGGAGATCGCTGTCCATTTGCTGACACCGAGCGCATTGCAATCCACCCATTCCTTGCCGGCGGCTGCGACCTGTGCACGCTTTTTCCAGTAGGG
This sequence comes from Firmicutes bacterium TM09-10, assembly GCA_963639645.1. Lineage (GTDB taxonomy): Bacteria > Bacillota > Clostridia > Lachnospirales > Lachnospiraceae > Roseburia. The sequence continues at coordinate 17,618 of CAVHWG010000065.1, forward strand.
GATGAATTCCGGTGTACAGAGCTCCTCGCACTCGCTTGGATGGTAGACCGTGAATTTGATGACATCCTCGTTGTGGATCGAGAGCACATCGCTCGTCTCGCGGACGTCAAAACCGTAGGAATCGCGAAGCCAGTGGAACATGCGGCTTCCTGCATCTTCCGCCAGACCGTAATCCGGCGTGCCGACAAAGTAGTCACAGTTCGGCAGAGTGTCGCGCACCATACGGCACATGCCTTTCCAGAGTTCCTCATCCATAGGGTAAGTCTTTAAAATTTTTTCCGGTGTGCGGACCACGGTTCCGCCGTCCGAGATGTAATAAAGCCTGTCCGCGATCGGGGCAAAAAGCTTGCGTTCGCTGACAAACTGCCGTCCCGAGCAGACAACAAAGATGATGCCTTTGTCCACAAGGTCGCTTATGACGTTCATATATTCCGGGTTGATCATTAAGGTTCCGTCTTTGACGAGTGTTCCGTCAATATCGGATGCTATCAGTTTTATCATTTTTATGCCTTTCTGTTTGCCTGAAATTCCTTTTTATTGTAGAATATGCTTTGGACAGCGTCAAGGCTCGTTTTTACTGAAAGACTAAGAAGAATGAGGGATTCATTTGATTACGATTTATTGTGCGCTGTATGCGGAGGCGCAATATCTGATACAACATTATGAATTGAAAAAGGCACCGGTCAGCAGGCATTTTCAGGTGTTCGTAAACGAGAAAAAGCGGATGCGCGTTGTAATCTCCGGCGTGGGAAAGACGAACGCAGCCGTTGCCGTGGCAGAGATTTCTACGATTGATCCGCCGGCGAAGACGGATCTTATGATCAATTACGGAAGCTGCGCAGGGGAAACGATGCATAGGTCCGGTGCTCAAAGATGTGATGGTGGAGCAGATGTGCCATCTGGAAGTATTATTATGGTCAATAAACTGACTGATATGGAGAGTGGGCGCACATTTTACCCGGATATGATCTTCCGGCATTCTTTTTTTGAGGGTGAAGTGGAGACTTCGGTACATTTGTATACTGCGGATGCAGATGTGCGTGATAAAGGTTCGACGAAGGCTGATGTTGCCGGAAAGAATGTATATGATGAAAGTGTGACAAAAGCGGAGTTTAACGGACGGACGGTGCATGATATGGAAGCGGCAGCGTTCTATGAGGCTGGAAATTTCTTCTATGGACCGCATCAGATGATGTTCCTTAAAGTGGTTACGGATCACGGAAACGATGAAATGGATAAGGAGCGATTTGCGCAGATCATGCAGACGGCAGGCGCACCGGTCGCGGAATTCCTCGATGGAGTGCTTGCGATGATGCAGCAGGATGAAGCCGGCGATGCGATGGGCGAATTCCAAAACGCAGAGCAGAAAGCGCAAGGCGATGAACAAGGCCGTGCGGAGCGTCTTGCAGAAGATCTGCACTGTTCTGTCACGATGCGCGCAGAATTGATGCAGCTCCTCACTTATTGGCAGCTGGCCGGTTTTGATGTGGAAACTGTTCTTGAAGGATATTATGCACAGGGGCTGTTGCCATGCAAGAATAAGCGCACGGGAAGGAGATTGCTTGATGAGTTGCAGAACAAGTGGTTATAACAATGCTTTTTCCCATATCTATGTGGAGCGGGGCGTGCGGGATCATGCGCGGACGAAACAGATCTTATCGCGTTTTACGCAGGCACAGGTGATCGAGATTGCACATTATAAGGATGTGTTTAACCGGCGCGGGCAGCAGTATGAGGCACAGCACCGCTCGCAGAGCCTGATCCTTGCGGCGAAGACAGAGCATTTCTTCTATGAGGGTGCAAAGCCGTGTCAGAATTTCGGCAATGACAATTTCTATTACTGTTCAACGATGATGAACTGCATCTATGACTGTAGTTACTGCTATCTGAAGGGGATGTATCCCTCCGGCAATCTGGCCGTGTTTGTCAATCTTGAGGATTATTTTGCAGAGCTCGATGCTTTGCTTGCGAAGCAGTCCATGTATGTGTGCGTGTCGTACGATGCGGATCTGTTGGCGCTTGAGACGTGGATGGGCTATGCGCATGCGTGGGCGGATTATGCGGCGGAGCACTCCAATCTGAAACTGGAGATCCGGACCAAAAGCGCGCGAAAAGGGATGTGGGATGAGCTTCCTGTTCTCTCCAATGTGGTGTATGCGTTTACGGTATCACCGCAGAAGATGATCGCGACAAGCGAGCACAATACGCCTTCGGCGCAGGCACGGATCGACTGTGCGACAGAGGGAATCCGACGGGGATTTCCGGTTCGGTTCTGTTTTGACCCGATGCTGTATCTGCCGGGATGGGAAGAACTGTATTCGGAATTGTTTGTGCAGATCGATGAGGTTTTTGCAGGTGCGGATTGCAGCTGGGCGCAGCTGGATGCGGTCAGCGTCGGTGGATTCCGCATCTCGAAAGAGTACATGAAAAAAATACGCCGGGTGGAGGCAGATTCTCCAATTGTGCAGTTTCCATACATAAATGTGGAGGGGGTATATCAATATCCGCCGAAATTGTTGGATAAAATGGAGAATCATATCCTGAGTGAACTTACAAAACGTATGCCGGTGGAGAGGGTATTTGTAGATGCCGAGTCGATGTGCAAAGTGAATCAATAATGAAAAGAGTTGTTCGTATGGAAGATAAGAATGTGAAGGAATTGCATAAACAGGAGCAGGATGTATATGCTGCGATCGTGACCGGGGCCAGTTCGGGAATCGGTCTGGCAATCGCACAAACGCTGTGTGGACTCGGCTATCGGGTGTACGGTTTCGGCAGAGACTTTGAGCGCGGGGAAGCGCAGTCGATGCAGCAGAACTGTGCAAAGTTTCATCCGGTTGTGTGTGATCTGTTGGATACGGCAAAGCTGTGTGATGAAGTGAACGCGATCCGCAAAAAGGAGACGATCAAAGTGCTTGTGAATGCGGCAGGCGTGGGCTATTACGGTCTTCATGAGGAATTGTCGGTCAGGCAGATCCGGACGCTTGTGCGCACGAATCTGGAAGTGCCGATGCTTCTGACCAATCGGCTGCTCCGCACGTTAAAAGAGAATCGCGGATATGTGATCAATGTATCTTCCATCACTGCAAAGAAAACGAATCCGCACGGCTGCGCATACGGCGCGGTCAAGGCCGGACTTACGAATTTTGGCGAAAGCCTGTTTGAGGAAGCGAGAAAATACGGTGTGAAGGTGACGAATCTTCATCCGGATATGACAGAGACGAATCTGTATCGTGATGCGGACTTTACATGCAGCGACGCAGACGGCTGCGCATTATGGAGTGCGGAAGTGGCGAATGCGGTGCGTTATGTATTAAGCCAGCGTGAGGGCGTTGTGGTGCCGGATATCACGATCCGGCCGCAGTATCATAGAATTGCAAGAAAGGAACAATCATGAGCGATAATAAAAAGCAGGGAATTTTTTATATCATATGTGCGGGCTTTTTCTTTGCCTGCATGACATTTTTTGTAAGGCTGGCGGGGGATCTCCCGACCATGCAGAAAGCATTCTTCCGAAATGCGGTTGCGGTCCTTATCGCTGTTGTCATGCTCGCACGGAGCGAGGGTGGATTTCAGATTAAGAGGAGCAGCTGGCCGGGGCTTTTTATGCGAAGCTTTTTTGGAACGGTCGGTCTGATCTGCAATTTTTATGCGGTTGACCATCTGAATATCGCGGATGCGAATATCTTAAATAAGCTTTCACCGTTCTTTGCAATTCTGATGTCTTACTTTATCTTAAAGGAAAAGGCGAACAAAGTGGAGTGGCTGTGCGTTGCGGCGGCATTTACCGGAGCATTGTTTGTTGTCAAGCCGTCGTTTTCGATGGAATTTGTTAATGCAATGGTTGGCGTGTTAGGTGGATTCGGTGCGGGCGTGGCGTACACATTTGTGCGCAAGCTCGGTAAGCAGGGCGAGCGTGGACCGGTGATCGTCATGGTGTTCTCGGCTTTTTCCTGCATCTGCACGCTTCCGTTCTTTATCTTCCAATATGAGCCGATGTCCGCAAAACAGTGGCTCATCTTAATCCTGGCCGGATGCTCGGCAGCCGGTGGCCAGATCTTCATCACCAAGGCGTACACGAAGGCGCCGGCGAAGGAGATTTCCGTGTTCGATTACACACAGGTTATCTTCGCCGCGCTGCTTGGGTTCGTGTTCCTTGGACAGATTCCGGACTGGATGAGTGTGGTTGGATATATCATCATTATCGGAAGTGCCGTGTTCAAGTGGAACTACATCAATCGGACGGCAAATTCGGGTTTGGCGACTTAGATTCTTGATATTCTAAGGCGGACGACACCGG
>CAVHWG010000066.1:0-13053 GCA_963639645.1 Firmicutes bacterium TM09-10
CTGATTGGGAGTGGAAAATGAGAAATCTAACTGTACTTTTAATAAAGTTTTGTGTATAATTTGGTTAACAATAACACTCTTATGTCCGATATAAATTACAGAAATATAAGAATGCGTTTCCATGGAAGGAGATTGTATAACATGAGGAAGAGTACAATGAATAAAAAATGTAAAAAATTACTGGCAGCGGTATTATCACTTGCGATGATGATTCCGCTTGCATTAAGTCAGACAACAGTAACGGATGCGGCGCCAACGACGACGCCGACTGTTGATAAAGTTGTCAGTCTTAAGGTCGAGAATAATACGACCGGAAGCAAGGTGTCTTTGGAACGAGGACAGGAAGTGAGCTTAACACTGACTGCTACACAGGAATTAAATGTAGAGGAGATCGTCGGAGAACTGTCATTTGTGGATGCAACGACACAGGAGGCAGTGAATTGCTTCTCCATGACCGGTGTGGAGGCGGATGGTTTAAATGCGGGATTTGACACAAGTGCATCGATCGTCAGCCTGAGAACAACGAGCGCCAAGAATGTAAAGGCGAGCGGTACGATCGCTACGATCAAACTGAAAGTAACACAGTCTGTGGATTCCGTTACTGCAACTTATAAGATTACAAGTTTTACGGCAAGCACGGTTGGCACAAATGCGGCGGATATTCGCGGAACCGGAGCCGATACGATTACGTGTAAGATGGATAATTCTCTGGCGGGATCAAGAGGCGTTACACTCGAGACGACAAGTGCGCTGACACAGAAGCTTTATTCGTTTGATACCGGAAAGCTTAAGGCGTTTTCTGTTCCGGTCAAGCTTACTGCAAATACAGGTTTTAATGCAATGAAGCTTCAGATTACCTACGATGCATCAAAACTGTCCTACAGAAGTTATACGGTTTCACCGAAGGCACTCGTATATCTGAACTGTATGACGGAGTATCAGGGCGTGGACTCTGCGGGAAACGGTCTGGTTACAATCAGTTTCGTGGGAACGGATGACACAACGATTACCGGAGATTTTGTAACTTTGAATTTTGAGGTTGGCGGACGTGCACAGGCAGGAGATACGGCAGAAATCAAATGTGCGGTTGCAGAGCTGGAGAACGCATCGGAGAGTGCGAACCTGACATCCAATACCGGTACCTGTACGGTGACATTTCAGGCTGGTTCCAAGCGCGGAGATGTCAACGAGGACGGCAAGATCAATCTGATTGATGCAACCTATGCATTGCAGTATTACAATGGGGTTCGTGATCTGACAACAGAGCAGCAGGCACTTGCAGATGTCAATGCAGACGGCAAGGTGACATTGGTGGATGTATTGATGCTGCTCAAGAAATGCAACGGAGAGAATGTAACATTTTCATAATTTATAATTAAGAATATGGACAACGAGAAGAAGACAAAATATGCTCACCTTTACGAGCAACCGTCTTCATCGGCTCCGACTTCATTTACAGATGAAGGGAAGCGTCCGGAGAGTGGAAGTGACTATCTGGACGATCTGAAAGAAATTGAACAAATATGCGCTCAGAATGATTTGGACGATGACCGGCAGAATCAGAAGCTGTATCGGAGTCTTAAGAACCGGAATGTTTTTTCCACATGGGTGGGAGATGCGTTTGTATACGGATTATCGAATCATATGAGTAAGAACCGCCATAGACGAACAATGGAGAAGGTGTGCAAGCGGATTGCAGTCTCTTTCCTCGCTATGGCGGTAGTGTTGTTATTATCCCTTCTTTATTTTCAGATGAAAGCGGTGCGTGAAGATGCGGTGCTTGCATATGTGCGGCAGGAAAAAGAACAATTGGCAAAAGCGGCAGATGAGGATGAAGATGACAATCACAAGGTTGCAATCTTAGACCAATATGCTATATTATATAGTATGTATCCTGATGTCGTGGGGTGGATCAAAGTCGACGGTACACCGATCGATTATCCGGTCATGCAGGATACGACAGGTGAGGACTATTATCTGAACCATAATTTTGAGGGGAAGGAAGACAACAAGGGAGCGCCTTTTGTCGATACGGATACTCAGATTAAGCCGCTCGACAGTAATATTGTGATCTACGGACACAATACGAGGGACGGCAGTATGTTTGGTGATCTGGACTACTATCTGGATCAGAAATTCTACAAGAAGCACCCGACGATCTCGTTTGACACGATCTATGAGACGGGAACTTATCAGATCGTGGCGGTTGTGAAGACGCATGTGCGCAACAATGACGAGTCGGGCTTTCGATATTATTGGTTCCGCAATTATGAGAACCGGGGGGAATTTCAGGAACTGCTTGATTTTATCAGTGAAAACCAACTTTATGACACGGGAGAGCATCTCTCATATGGGGACAGCATGATCATGTTATCGACCTGTGAGTATACGGTGGAGAACGGACGGCTTGTTGTAATAGCGAAAAGGATATAGGACGAAGGATGAAGAAATTAACAAAACTGTTATTAGGAATCTGTATGGCATTGGTGGTCACGTTGGCTGCCACACCGGTGACAACGTATGCGGCGAGCATCAATCTTACACTTGGTACGACGGATAATGCAAAGGTTGGAGATACGGTTACGGCGCGCATTGTGCTGAGCAATAACCCGGGATTGTCGACATTTGCGGTAAAACTTGCGTATAACAGTGATGTACTCACTTATACCGGTGCGACATGGGCATCTTCCGTGTCATCGAACACGAACAATGTGCAGCTGATCTCGGAAGTGACGGAGAACGGTGGACCGGTGCTTAATATTTCTTCCATCTTAAATCAGACGTATTCTGGTAATGAGACTTTTGTGACTCTGAATTTTACGGTAAAGCAGGCATATACGACGATGCCTGTGACATTGACAGTAAGAGAGCTGACGGATTCCAGCTATAACACGATGACGGTCAATACGGTTGTTGATGCGAATGCGGGAAAGAGCAGTCAAAACAGTCAGAGCAGTCAGACGAGCCAGAGCCAGAGCAACAGCCAGAGTCAGAGTAACAGTCAGAACACTAGCCAGAATAACAGCCAGAACAGCAGTCAAAATAACAGCCAGAACAACAGTCAGAATAATAGTCAAAGTAACAGTCAGAATAACAATAGCAGTAATAGCAGCAATAATAATTCGAATGACAACGATGATACAGAGATCAACGATACCATTGACGGAAGCAATACGACCAAGAAGCCGTCGAAGATGGATAAGACCCCGAAGACAGGAACGTTTGATATCCGTTATCTGTTCGGCGCAGCCATCGTGGTATTCCTTTTGATCGCAGGAATCTGCATCAAAGTGCTGGGAAAGAAGAAAATGTAATGAACTACGCAGGAATTAAATATTGTGATATAGCCAACGGCACCGGGTGTAGAACGGTGCTGTTTGTCTCGGGATGCAGGAATGCCTGCAAAGGATGTTTTCAGCCACAAACATGGGATTTCGGATATGGAGAGCCTTTTGATGAGACGGTGCAGCAGGAGATACTGGACTCGCTGGCGCCGGATTATATTACCGGAATCACACTTCTCGGAGGCGAGCCGTTTGAACCGGAGAACCAGAAGGAGCTGGTGCCTTTTATGCGCAAAGTCGTTGCGCAGTATCCGAAGAAGAATGTCTGGGCATTTACAGGATATATATATAATAAGGATCTGGTAGCCGGAGGGAGACGGCATACCGAAGATACCGATGAATTACTTTCTATGATCGATGTGTTGGTGGATGGGCCATTCTGTGAGGAGTTGAAAGATATTACATTAAAATTTCGCGGTTCCTCCAATCAGAGAATTCTGGACTTAAGAGAAACCATCCGAACGGGGAATATAGTCACATTGTTTTAGAAGAGGAGTGTGTTAAATATGAAGAGGCATATCAGTATGTTATGTGCAATAATCTGTTATGCGATCGGAGTCATTTGTTCGGTGTATTTTGGATTGTGGAAGATGCTTGTGCATCCGATCATGATCATTGTGGCAGCTGTTTCGGCAGGAACTCTTACGTTCAATCTGCTGATCGCCTGCGAGATCAAGATTTTGTTTTCCACAACACTGACCGGTCTGATCTGGTGCATCGGCTATATTGGCTATAACTACTTTAAGGGAACGGAAGATCCGGATTGGGATAAGCTCAATCAGTTGGAAGATTCCAACGAGTATGAGGAAGAGAGGCGTGTATCGTGATTCTGCGTGTGCCGGAATATTATGATGAGTTTTTCTGTATTGCAAGCCGCTGTAAGGACAGCTGCTGTGCGGGATGGGAGATCGATATTGATGAAGATTCCTATGAATATTATCGAAGTGTTGAAGGGCCGTTCGGCGATCGTCTTCGCGAGAGTATGTTTGTGGCGGAGGACGGCGGTTATCGCTTCAACTTAAAGGGTCCGAAGCGTTGTGCGATGCTCAACGATAACAATTTATGTGACCTGTATACCGCATTGGGCGAGGAGGCACTGTGTGAAGTCTGCACGGAGTATCCGCGCTTTTCCCTTGTATACGGACAGGTGGAGCAGAAGGCACTGAGCCTTTCCTGCGAGGAAGTCGGAAGAATCCTTTTCGGAAGAAGTGAACCGGAACAGCTGGTGGATATCGAGCTGCCGGGGGACTGTGAGGATGATGAGGAAGATCCACAGTATGTTGCATTCATGGAGTGGGTGCAGAAGGAAGCGGTCGCAATCTTACAGAACCGGAAACTGTCGATCACGGAGCGTGCAAGAGAATTTCTCGCATGGTGTGACCGCGTGCAGACGATCATTAACTATTCACAGGCGAAGGATGATCTGTCGATCCTTGATGCGTGGAGAAACAAGGATGCCGGCCGGGAGACCAGAGAGTGGGAAGAGAAGAATATCGAGGGCAAGGAGAAGCCAGTGCGTAGTCTTTCATACGAGGATTTCTGTGATCGATTTGAAATCTTTCTTGATATGGAAGAACTCGATGATGAGTGGGTGAACACGAAGGGGGAATTTGAAGAACTCTATCATGAGGATTCTTATGAGAAAATTCTTATGGAGTATCTGGAGTCACCGGATTATTCAGAACTTGGATATGAGCATCTGCTTGTGTATTTCGTCTATCGTTACTTGATGAATGCGGTGTACGATTACGATATTCTCTCGTATGCGAAGATGATCGTTGTCGCAACGCTCGTGGTACGGGATATGGATGCGGCGCGTTTTCAGAGGAACGGCGGTTCTTTTACGATGTTTGACCGTATCGATGTGGCACGCATTTTCTCGAAGGAAGTGGAACATTCCGAGGGGAATGCGGAGGAACTGAAAGAGATGTGTATGATGGAGGAGATTGCCTCTGTGGATGCGCTTTATCACCAATTGTAGGTGGAAATATAGATATGCATAAAAATGCCGAGTGTTTAAGAAACATTCGGCATTTTCTGATGAAACGATATTCTTTTTAACGATCGTATTATTTATCCAGAAGATCGGTGTAGAAATCAGCATAGTCGGTGCGCTGTTCCTTGCTGAAATCGATGGCAGCGGACGGATGCTGGTTTAAGCGTCCGGTCAGAAGGTACGGAATATCGTAGCCCCATACAGCACCGGATTCTTTCAGTGGGATCATCTGCTGCTCAAGGAATTTGAGGACCGGGAAAATGTTGTACTTCGGATTCTTGAGGAAGCTTAAGAGAAGCTCCATTGCACAGTTTCCGGCGCCACGTCCCATCGACATCATGGTTGCATCGAGAAGGCTGACACCTCTTGCAGCAGCTTCAATCGTGTTTGCGAATGCGAGCTGCTGGTTGTTGTGGGCATGCATACCGATGTATTTACCGTATTTTTCGCCGATCTCTGTGTATTTGTCCGCGATCGAACGGATCTGTTCCGGGTAGAGAGAGCCGTAGCTGTCTACAATGTAGATGCCGTCTGCGCTGCTCTTGCCGACCATCTCGAGAGCCTGATCGATATCGGCTTCTTTGGCATTGGAGATCGCCATAATGTTACAGGTTACTTCATATCCTTTTGCCTTGGCATCCTCGATCATCTCGATCGCTGCCGGCATCTGGTGGACGTAGGTTGCCACACGTACCATATCGATGACACTTTCGCTTTTGTCCACAATATCATTCTTGTAGTCGCATCGTCCGACATCCGCCATAATGGAAATCTTCATATCGGAATTGTTGTCTCCGACGATGGCACGGATTGATTCTTCGTCGCAGAATTTCCACTTGCCGAATTTATTCACGTCAAAAAGCTCCTTGGAAGCCTTATAACCAAACTCCATGACATCGACGCCTGCTTTCACATTGGCGCGATATAATGCGTTGATGAAATCGTCCGAGAACATAAAGTTGTTTACAAGTCCTCCGTCACGAATGGTTGCGTCCAATACACGAATATCGGATCGTACTGTCATTAAGTCTCCCTTTTGAGCCATTGTTGTTTCCTCCTGAATTGTAATAAAATTATTTAGCACTTTAACGCCTTAACGCGTGTGAGTATATGATAACACATTAAAATGAAAATGCAAGCAAAACTTTACTTTTGTGTCACAGACTAATATAATTAACTTGGATTAAAATCCAAAGGAGGACAACATGATATACTTATTAGGCAACTTAGAACCTGCAATCATTGCATTTATCGGTATTTTATTTGCGTTTGCCGCAACCTGCAGCGCAATCGCAAAGTTAAATAAATACCTGCCGAAAGACATGGGGCGTCAATTTGCACACGATGGTGCGTTATCTGCAGGAAAGCCGCGAGGAGCAGGAATTATCTTCGTACTTACGTTTGTTGCAGCGGCGCTTCTTTTTGCGCAGATGAATGTGGAGATCGGCATCTATCTGGTGTTGATCGTTGTTGAGATGTTTACCGGATATTTTGATGATGCGGCAGAGAAACCGTGGGGCGAGTATCTGAAGGGATTTCTGGATCTTGCGGTAGCAATCGTCGTAGCACTTGTTTATCTTCATTATAATTCAAGCACGATCGTGATCGCGATCGCCGGCACTTCGATTGCGATCCCGCCGGTTGTATTTGCAATCCTTACCGTTGTTCTGGTATGGGCATCCATCAATGTGACCAACTGCTCCGACGGTGTGGACGGACTTTCCGGAACACTGACGATCATTACGCTTATGACGATTTTTGTGCTGGACAATGTTCTTGGGGTAGAAGATGGATTTAATTTCTGCATTTTACTGTTCTGTGTATGTCTGCTTGGATATCTGTGGTACAACGCAACACCGAGCAAGCTTCTGATGGGAGATGCGGGATCGCGTGCGATGGGAATTTTTATCGCCATTGCAGTGCTGAAAATGCACAGTCCGTTCTTATATCTGCTTGTGGCAGCGGTACTGACCGTGGACGGTGGACTTGGACTAATCAAGGTTTCGTTACTTCGATTCCTTAAGATCCATATCTTAAAGAATGTAACAACCCCGATCCATGACCATGTGCGCAAGAGAAGCGGATGGTCCAATGCACAGGTTGTGTTCCGTTTCGCGATCATTCAGATCGTAATTTCGGTGGCAACCGTGTACCTGGTAATGATGTAAGAATGAATTGATAGAAATAGGGGTTTTTAAGCAATGAGATACATAACGATTGAGGAAGCACAGCCGGGCATGTGCCTCGCCTATGATCTGTATGATTCAATGGGCAGAACAATGATAGGAAGGGGCTGTGAGCTGACGGCATCCTACATCGAGAAGCTGACAACTTATGGTTTCAGCGGCGTTTATATTGATGATGAATTATCGAAGGATATTCAGATTGAAGCTTCCATCTCGGAGAAGCTTCGTACAGATGGAATCAACTGTATTAAGGAAAGTGATATCGATCACTGTGCAGAGATTGCGGCTGCGATCGTAGATGAGATCCTGCCGCGGGGGGAAGTGTCTCTCGATATGCTGGATCTGCGTTCTTATGATGATTATACCTATGCGCATTCTGTGAATGTGGCGGTTCTCTGCTGTGTCATCGGTATGGGGCTGCGCATGAATGAGCGTGATCTCAATTATCTGGTTACGGCAGCGTTACTGCATGATCTGGGCAAGCTGTCGATTCCGACAGAAATCTTAAACAAGCCGGGCAGACTGACTCCGGAAGAATACCAGATCATGAAAAAGCATGCAGAATATTCGTACAAGCTTCTCAGCAACCGTTGGGATATCTCTGCACATATCAAGCAGACGGTTCTGCTTCACCATGAAAATTATGACGGAAGCGGATATCCGCAGGGACTTCTCGGGAAGGAGCAGTCGATCTTTGTGCGGGTTCTTCACGTGGCGGATGTGTATGATGCGCTGACATCGAAGCGTCCGTACAAGAAGCCGTATTCCCCATATGAGGCGATCGAATACCTGATGGGTGCATGCGGAATCATGTTTGACAAGAAAGTTGTTGAGGTGTTCCTGGAGTCTGTACCGCTTTTCCCGAAGGGAACGAAAGTCAATCTTTCGAACGGCAAAACAGGTATCATCTATGAGGATGCGGGCAAGCACAATCTGCGCCCGATCGTGATCTTAGATGACGGAGAGAAGATCGATCTGATGGACAAGGAACATTTGAATATCACGATCCTTCCACCGGATTATCTGGATGTGGTTTCTCCGGAGCAGGAGGAGGCGGGGAGAGCGAATATGATCGAGGGTGCACCGCGTACACAGATCATGATCGTGGATGATATGAAGACGAACCTCGAGGTAATGCGAGGCATTCTTGATAATATTTATGACCTGACACTTTGCAAATCAGGATATCAGGCGATCCAGTATATCAAGAAAAATTCTTTCCCGGATCTGATCATCATGGATGTGGATATGCCGGAGATGACAGGAATCGAGGCAACGGTGAAGATCAATGAGATCACGGGCGGAACGGTTCCGGTATTGTTTGTGACGGCGATCTGTGATGCACAGACAGTTATCACGTGTCGGGAGCTGCATGCGGCCGGATATATCGTGCGTCCGTATAAGCCGGTGTACGTGAAGTCGGAGATTGAGCGGATACTGAGCGGATGGAGGCATTAGGACATGATTCTGTTTTTTCTGGGGGTGTGCATGTGCATTACCTTCTTCGTGCTCCAGACATATATTACAACAGGTTTTCATGCCAGGGAGCACCGGCTTTTACCGCTGGTGCTCGCTTTGATTGCGCTGTACAATTTCTACCGGATCGTGCAGGCAATCATGGGCTATTCGAGAGTGTTTGAGGCATTGATCGATCTTCTTGTGATTCAGATGGTCTATACCTTATTTCATTATGTAATGGATTTTATGCATTTCAAGATCAAAGTGTGGGTGGAAGCACTTCTTTTCTTAAGTCTTTTGTCTTCGGATTTCATGATATTCTACGATATGGTCCATGACAGAGCCTATCAGGATATCTTTTTGGTTTCCCTTCTCGGTTATGTACTTCTGACACTGGGATTCTCGACTTATGCGCGTATACTGACGCCGCTCTCGCAGATTGAAGGCCATGTCAATGACATGTTGTATGCATCGATCGCATTGCCGGGATTTGCGTTGCTTTTTCGCGTATTCTCAAGAAATGCGGAGGACATCGTGATGCCGATCGCGCTGGAGTGTACCTGCCTGATCATTTACTATCTGATGATGACGGGGCAGCTGACAAACGTATCGATTGCCATGCAGGAGGATTACTACAATACTTCGGATATTGCATGTTTTCTGTTTGATAGCCGGATGCATTTCCGTAATGCCAATCTGGAGGCAAAGAAACTGTTTTCGTCTGCCGTGCAGGCGATGGAGGAGGAGCCGGACAACTATCCGTATTATTCTTCCATGCTGAGATGGAGTACACATCCGGAGGATGAATTTGAAAAACAGTATGGGGATCTGTATTACAAATGCCAGCTTCAGCCGGTGTTCAAGGATGATTATCTGCGCGGATATATTCTCTGTGTCATTGATATCACGCATCTGAAGCAGGAGACGAAGCTGATGGAGCAGCTGAAGCGCGAGGCGGAGAATCAGTCGGTATTAAAAAGTAAATTCCTGGCAAGTGTCAGCCATGATCTTCGCAGCCCGCTGCATGCGATCATCGGCGGAAGTGAGATTCTGCTCCGCCGCAAGGATCTGCCGTCGGAGAGCAGGACGATGCTCGGCTACATCCGCAATGCCGGTAACAATCTGCTCGAGCAGGTCAACACGATCCTTGTTTATTCGAAGCTTGAGGCAGGAAAGCTGACACTTCATAAGAAAGAATATAATTTCTATAATCTGCTCAAGGAACAGGCGCATATCTGCCTGATGAATCTGAATGAGAAACCGGTGGATTTTGTCGTACGCATGGAGAGTGAATTTCCGGAAATGCTGATCGGAGATGAATCGTGTGTGCGTCAGATATTACAGAATCTGTTGTCGAATGCGGCAAAGTTTACGGACCGTGGATTGGTCGTCTGTACGATCCGCTGCAGCATGACGCCTAAAAGTTCAGTTGTGCGTGTGCACGGAAGCGTGGAGGATACCGGTGTCGGAATGAGCAGTGAACAGTTGGAACAGATCTTCGGCGAGTATGTTTCCTACTCGGATGACCGCGGACTTGAGGGAAGCGGTCTGGGATTGTCGCTTGTCAAGCAGATGGTCGACCTGATGCACGGATCGGTGAGTGCAAGCAGTACCGAGGGCGTGGGAACAAAGGTTATGTTTGATATCGAGCAGGAGCAGACCTCTTCTGTAATGCTGCCGCCGACGAATATCGATCGGGATGTGCTTATGAAAAAGCCGGTCTATGCGATGAATGATGTGAAGCCGAACTGGGTATTCCCGGGAGTGCGTGTACTTCTTGTCGACGATATGGAAGTGAACCGGCTGATCTTTAAGAAACTGGTTGCACCGTGGAAACTGACCGTGGATCTGGCAGCTTCCGGAGATGAGGCGATTCAGGCAGCAAAAATTCACGAGTACCAGATGATCATCCTGGATCAGATGATGCCACAGAAGTCCGGCATCGAGACAGCGGATGAAATATCGGAGTTTTGTGACGTTCCGCTTGTATTGATGACGGCAGATATTTCCGAAGCAACGCGCGCGGAGGCTTTGATCCATGGATTTATCGAATTTTTGCCGAAGCCGGTGCAGCTGGAAATCCTGCGGACACTCCTTGAGACATGTCTGCCGGTTGAGTGCCGGGAGATTCCGCCGACTGATGCGGCTGTGGATCTGCAAGGCAAAGACAGAGAGGAAGCACTTGTCTATGCGCGGACGCTTGAGACCTATTGCAAGGAAGTGCAGGAACTGATCGGTACACTGGATGAATATGAGAGGACGAATCTGGATCTGTTCCGTGTCAAGGTACATGGTATCAAAGGTATCAGCCGGCAGATCGGACAGGAGGATATGGGAGACCAGGCGGAAATCATGGAGATGGCCGCAAAGACGGAGAATCATGCATTTATCAGAAGAAATCTTCCGAAGTTTTTAACGCAGCTGCAGAGTGTGCATGATGCGGTACAACAGGAGTATCGGGAGCTGGAGCGGCAGTATGCGGACAATCAGAAGGAAGCATCCGAAAGGCAGAGCATCGGCCGGGATGCCAAGATTCAGTTGTGGGAAGTTTTAAAAGAGGCGTTTGACAGTTATGATCTCAACAAGATCGAGTTATACATCAAGGCGCTCGATGAGACTGCGCTCGAGCCGGAAGAAGGCAAAAAATTAAGCATCGCAAAAGATGCCTGTGACAATCTGGAATATGAAGACGGAAGTGCGGTGTGCGAAGAAGCCCTTGCGCTGTTCAGCGAAGCGAATGCATAAAAAAGTGTGCGGTCCTGCCGCACACTTTATGCGCCACTTATACTTTGCGGCGCAGCAATGCATAGAATTTTTCAATGTGGAACGGTTTTCCCTGTACCGCTTCCACTTTCAGGCGGTTCTCCTCATTGAATCCGACTAAGATATTGTGATTGGCTTCCGCGAGGTAGTCCATGATACCGTCGATATCGGACTTGGTATTCTTCGGACAGTTGACATACATATGCTTGTTTGCCGTAATGTGCATCGTGTAGGAGATACTGAAATGATACCAGAGAAACTTGTGGAGCGTGGAATGCTTGTAGATCCACAGAATCTCCTGAATCGGTACGACGGCATTGGCATCTGGCGATGTCATAATAAAGAAATGTTCCGTGATGAACATGTCCTCGGTTGCCAGCTGCGGGAGTGTGGCAAGTTCTTCTTCCGCCTGTGCGAGCAGCCGGGCGGGATGACCGAATACGACCAGGTTCTGGCAGGCCGGGGCGAGCACCGGAAAATGGATGCACACGAGGCACATCAGAACATAGAGTATTGCATAGATCATGGTTGCAAAATATACGAAGAACAGGATCGTTGTTGCGACCACATGATAATCCGGTTCGCTGAAATAATATTCCGACAGCTGACTGCTGATACCGGATTCTGTCCAGTCGAGATCTTCGGCAAGCGCGCTCAGCAGTGCCTGATAGGATTCCTGACCGTGCACCACACGACCGGTAACGGTGAGTGATTTGATCGTTGGAAGTCCTTCCTCGCAGGTGCGGGGGCTTAAGAGGACGATGACACATTGTTTGCCGCGCATGGTATAATAGTAATAACCGCGTGTTCTGCCGTAAGCTTCGCTGGTGTATCCGGTGAAACGCAGCGTGTTGAATGTGGCATGTACGTAGCGGTCCTTTGACTGGTAGGCGGCCTGCAGCGATTCTATCTCCTGCATTGTGTGAGGGTGGATCATATCGCCAAGCGGTAAAACGATCCACAGAACGAGCAGAATCAGTAAATATATAATTGGAGACGAAAGCCTTTTGCGATAGAAGGCTTTGATATTACGTGTGATATAATGTTCGTAATTGTCTGGCATAACGATTTCCTTCCTTGGATATTACAAGTCAAGTATAAAGGTTTCAGGGGGAATAATCAACCTTGCTTTTGCGAATAAAACTTGTTAGTATTAGGTAAATTGGAGGCAAAATATGGATGCATATACAAGCTTTGCGCAGGTCTACGATCTGTTCATGGATAATGTCCCGTACGAAGAGTGGTGCGGCTTCTTATGCAGATTGTTAAAGGCGCATCACATCGAGGACGGACCGGTTTTGGATCT
>CAVHWG010000067.1:0-19264 GCA_963639645.1 Firmicutes bacterium TM09-10
AGAATCCAGAGCACTCTAATACAACGTCAACCTTTAACTCTCCCCATGGGCAATTATTTGCATCTGGGAAAGCGTAGATCTTGATTTCCTTACCACATACTGTGATAGAATCATCGCTTGCAGAAACCTCATCTGCATGCTCATACTTACCCTGTGAGCTATCATACTTTAATAAGTGTGCTAACATCTTTGGGCTTGTTAAGTCGTTGATTGCTACTACTTCGTATCCCTCTGCTCCGAACATCTGTCTGAAAGCAAGACGGCCGATACGGCCGAATCCGTTGATTGCTACTCTTACTGCCATTCTTAATTCCTCCTAGAATTGTAAATAAATAGTCTTATGGGACATACATCCCAAGCTTTCTTTATTTTACCCAATTCTTTCCGAAAGTTCAAGTCCCTTTTATGACTTTGTTAATTATTTATCATTCCGCAGAAAGAAATACACATCCATTGGTAAATATGGCACTTTTTCCTGCATTGCAAATCCGACAGGTATTCACTATACTTATATGTATCATATAACTTATACATTATAAAGAAAGGAAAAAGCATGCTATACGATGCACATATGCACACACACCATTCCGGTGACAGCGACGCACCGGTCGAGGATATGATAAAAGCCGCCATCGAAAAAGGATTGGACGGCATCTGTTTTACCGATCACTTTGACTATGATTACCCGGATGAACCGGATTTATTCTTACTGGATTTCGATGCCTATTATAAAGAAGTGTCGACACTGCGCGAAAAATACGCAGACCGCCTGCCGATCCGCTGGGGCATCGAGATCGGACTCCAGCCGCATATCACGAAGGTCAACTGTGATGTGACCGCGCGCTACCCGTTCGATTTCGTCATCGGTTCCTCCCATGTGGTACACGGTATCGATCCGTATTATCCGAAATACTATGAAGGACGTACCGAGGCGGCCGCTTACCGCGAATACTTTGAGTCCATCCTCGAAAATCTGCACACGGATGCCGACTTTGACGTCTACGGACACATCGATTACGTTGTCCGCTACGGTCCGAACCGGAATCTGGATTATTCTTATAAGAAATATTCCGACGTCATCGACGAGATTCTTCGCACACTGATCACACAGGGACGAGGCATCGAGATCAACACCGGCGGCTTTAAGTACGGTCTCGGCCACCCGAATCCGACCGAGGACATCATCCGCCGCTACCGTGAACTCGGTGGCGAGATCATCACGGTCGGTGCCGATGCGCACGCGCCGGAACACGTCGCGTTCGGCTTTGACAAAGTTCCGGACATCCTGCGTGCTGCCGGATTCCGTTACTATACCGTCTTCAACCGGAGAAAACCAACATTTATACCGATCGGAGAAATTTAAGAAATTTTTAAAAAATTTTAAGAATCTTTCAATTTGCTATTGCAAAATTCATTTTTAACTGTATAATATAGATATTGAATAATGTTATTGCTATAGCATGTGACGTACGCGAAATGAGTATGTAGTTCAATTTTATTAAACAATTATCTAATTAACTACTCAGTTACTCAATTACTTTCAGTAACTAAGAAGGAGCAGGTTTCCTCGCCTGCTCCTTTCTTTATGCCTTTGTCACCGAATCGCGGTCATCGCATTGAAGTCGAGCAGATCGCTCATTGCAACTTGTAAAAGGTTCGGATTACGCGAACTAATTACCATTCGTCCCCTGTGAGGTAATAATCCTGCCATATCTGATCTGCCTCCTCGCCCGGATCGTACTCCTCCATAACGAAATGATCCGGCCAAAGCGCCGCTGTCAGATAATAGTCATAGCATTCGTACCCGCCACCGATCGGATCATCCCAGGTGCAATCAATGTAATACCACGAATCCCCGAGTCTTACGCGGTTCCAGGCATGATCCCCGGCGCTGTTCTCCCCGCTTGTCGTGCCGGCAACCATGTGACAGTCGATATCTTCCGCCGTGCACATGGCGTAGAATACCAGCGCATAGCTGTTGCAGACACCTGTGCCTTTTACCAGAACTCCTTCCATGGCCGAGCTCCAGCCCGGCCGTGTCGCAAGGTCTCCCTCGTAATAATCCGCATTGCATATCAGATAATCGTGGATGGCACGCACCTTGTCCGCATCGGTCATGTCCGGTGTGATGATCGCATCGAGCGCCTCGTACATCTCCTTCAGCACATACTCCGCATCCCCGTAAAAACCTTCCGTTGAGCGCTCCTTCAATAATTTTTTCACGTTGTTCCCCGAATCCAGATCCACTCTATACGCTTCCCTTATGTATTTCTCCTGATATGCGTCGGGCTGCCCCTGCTTCGCCGTATCAATGAGGCCAAACTCCTGCGGCAGCGCAAAGCCCGCCCACAGAATGACCACCGGGCCGAATATCAGGTGTAGGATGTGTTTGCCAATGTTTTTCATATAAACTCCTTTTCATAAACTATATGCGAAAGCATAAGCATTTAGTCTACCCACGTCAACAACTTTGTGCCTTTTCACGGAATATAGTACTATCAAGAAGACTACTCTACGAAACACAAGGAAAAGAGGACACAAATTATGAGACTACCAAATGGTTACGGCGGAGTTGTCAAGCTCTCCGGCGCCCGCAGACGACCTTACGCCGCCCGCATCACGACGGGCTGGTACTACAATGATCAGACCGGAAAACGCGTGCAGCGCTACCAGATTCTCGGGTATGCGACCACCCGCGCCGAGGCACTGCAAATACTGGCGCGCTACAACGATTACCCGATCGACGGCGCATCGCTCAAACTGACTTTCGCAGACATCTACGAGCGCTGGTCCGCAGAGAAATTTCCAACGACTTCCCACTCCAACATCAAAGGGTACCGCGCAGCATACGCCATCTGTCAGGATATTGCCGATGTGCCGTTTCGCAATCTGCGGCTCGACGATCTGCAGCGAGTCGTCGACCGATGCGGCAAAAATTATCCGACCTTAAAGAAACTGCGAGTGCTTTTTAACCAGCTCTATGAATACGCTATGAAACACGAAATTGTTGTCAAAGATTATTCCACCTACGTCAACATCATCAAATACAGGGACCGCAACCCGAACAAGGCACAGCGCGAGCGTTTCACCCCACAGGAGATCGCGCTGCTTTGGAAACATCAGGATGAGCCTTATTACCAGACGATCCTCATGCTCATCTACAACGGGGTGCGTGTCTCGGAGCTTTTGGATCTCAAGAAAGAGAACGTCCATCTTGCGGAGCGCTATTTTGACGTGGTGGACAGCAAAACTGCCAACGGCATCCGCAAAGTACCCATCGCAGCAAAAGTATTTCCCTTCTACGAGCGCTGGTTCAATGATTGCTCCGCCTGCGAATATCTGATCCACACAATGGACAGTGAACATTTTACCTATCACAATTATTACACCAATTTTTTCAGGCCCTTGTTAAACCGACTCCACATCGACCACACTCCGCACTGCTGCCGCCACACCACGATCTCCATGATGGCGGACGCGCACATCGACCAGACGATCATCAAGAAGATCGTCGGACATGCCGGTGCAATGTCGCTGACAGAGCGCGTTTACACGCATCTCGATGTCAACGAATTGATCGAAGCGATCGATCAGATATAAAGAAAACCCCATACTCTTGACCGAGTATGGGGTACTTTGAACCTTACCTGTTTATTCTCTTCATTCTATGGACGTGCGACCGGTTCTCCGCAGCCATCTGCATATCCGTCACTTCTTGCAGCATACCCGAGTTCAGCTTCATAGTAAATCGCATTTTCTTTCCTCTTCCTTGTTTATAGTTCCATCAGATCATCCGGGCGACAATACAATGCCTGCGCCAATCGGATCACATAATCCACGCGCGCATGATTGATGTTCTTCTGCTTCTGCTCATATTGCTGTATTGTACGGAGCGGCACATCTGCCTTCTCTGCGAGTTCCCGCTGACTTAAGCAAATACGCTTGCGGTATTCCTGTAAGCGCGCAACTTGCCTCTCCTGCCTCATCTCATCCAGTGCATCCACAAAATGCATCACATCCATCTCATGATACTTCCGGTACATCAGCAAAATGTCACGAATTGTCACTTTCGACGTAATCTGTTCAAATTTGAGATTATTATACCACTGATAATACGAAAGATAAAATCCGAGCCAGTATTCCTGACTTCGATCGAGCGAATAAACCGGATCCGGCAGATTGGCCTGCTCATCCTGCTCCAAAATCACACGCTGCGCAAGTTCCACACCCGACAATCCTGCCACCACAGAACAATTTCCGGTCTCAAAGCGTCGCGCATAAGATGAAATCAAAAACATTCGATAATAATCTTCGATTTCAATTCTGCATCCATTCACCGCATAATCAAACATCCACGCCAATGTCATCCTTGCCTTGCCCAGATACAGCTCATCGTAAGCGCGCATCATCCGATTTCATCTCCTCTTCCAAAATCTGCATCATGTATATCTCCCCCTTCTTCCACAGAACTTTCCGACTCGAAAAATAATCTCTTCTCGCCCGACTGTCTCTTTCCAATTTCTGTGGCAGCCAAATCGATGCCTCCGCCGGAATTGCCTGTTGAAATCTGATTTGTTCAAACGCCTTCTTACTCTTAAGAACGATCTGTTGCCCCAGCTTTCCAAGACGCATCGCAGATGAGAGTACACTTAGCGAAATTCCATTATTTAGGAAATCCTGTGCAAACGAGAAATAACTGTCATCCGCACGATATCCTATGATGACATCATACTCACGATACTGCACGTCAAAATTTCTGATCAGATATCGCTTCGCTTCCTCACCGAAATCCGACTGTACATCAAACAGACGATTCTGTAACAAAATCGTAAGCCAGTGCAAAATATTATATTTTTCACTGCTCAAATCCAACAGATCTAAGCCGTCTAAATGAAATGTGTACTCATTCGCATATCCATCCCTGTCATCGTCCACGGCCCACTCTTTTGCAAGATCAAGGCTCTGTGTACAATAAAAGCCCATTCCATAATCATTAAAACGGCTTCCGACACCATACTGCGGACACTTAATTATTTTATTCGATCCATGATATAAAGTAATTTCATTCTTCATAAATACACTATACTCCCAACGGAGTATAGTGTCAAACGAATTTTTTTGCTTTTTTAAACTTCATTTAAAGTTCGCGTCCTATAGTAATCTTAACAAAAGGAAATACCACACAGAAAGGATGATCAGTATGAAAAACCATATGAAAAAATATGTAGCCCTCTCACTTGCAGCAGCGATCGTTGCCGGATCCGCCGGCGTGTACGCCATAACGACAAACGCAAACGCGCAGACAGCCGATACAACGAGCAGCTCGACAAACGAGGAATCCACCGTTTCGGCACAGGCAGCCACTTCCGACTCAACAAGCACGGATACCACCAATCAGACGCCTCCGGCCAAGCCTGACGGATCCACCGACCAGACACCACCAGATAAGCCGGACGGCGACAACAGCAACGCGCCGGGCGGTGCACCGGGACAGAGCAGCCAGACATCCGTCTCCTACTCTGCAACCAAGAAGATTGCCAAAAGCACAACAATAAAGAAAGGCACTTATAAATCCAGCACCGCAGATCAGAATGCGATCTGGGCAACCGGCGACATTACCGCGAAGCTTTCCAATATCAAAGTCAACAAGACCGGCGATTCCGACGGCGGTGACAGCACCAGCTTCTACGGCACCAACTCCGGCATCCTCGCATCGGATGGCGCGAACCTGACACTCAACAACATCACCGTCACCACGAACGCAACCGGAGCCAACGGTGTCTTCTGCTACGGCGGATCCGCAACGACTGAGAATTCTTCCAGCGACGGAACAACCGTTACCATCAAGAATTCCAAGATCACGACCAAGGCGGACAACTCCGGCGGTATTATGACAACCGGCGGCGGCACGATGAATGCCTACAACCTGACCGTCAAAACTGCCGGAACTTCCAGCGCAGCGATCCGGACCGACCGCGGCGGCGGCACCGTCAAAGTCAACAAGGGAACCTACACCACGACCGGCAAAGGCTCACCGGCGGTATACTCTACCGCAGATGTGACGGTCAGCAATGCAACCCTGAAAGCAACCGCCTCTGAGGGCATCGTCATCGAGGGCAAGAACAAGGTTACGCTTAAGAACTGCACGCTGACCGACAACAACACGACGTTAAACGGCCAGTCCACAACCTACAAGAACATCTTCCTCTATCAGTCGATGAGTGGAGATGCCGCATCCGGAAACTCCGTTTTTAAGGCTGTGAACTCTAAGATTACCACGAAAAAAGGCGATTCCTTCTATGTAACCAATACGTCCGCAACGATCAACCTGACAAACAACACGATCACCAACACGGACAGCACCGGAAACTTCCTTCGTGCACAGGCGGATTCTTGGGGAACCTCCGGCTCCAACGGTGGCGATGTCACCTTAAATATGAGCAAACAGAAAGCAACCGGAAACATCGTGATCGACTCGGTTTCGACACTGAAGATGACTTTAAAGAATAAATCGTCCTACAAGGGCACGATCAACGGCGCAAATGAAGCGAAATCCATCACTTTAAAGCTGGATAAGACTTCGAAGATTACTCTGACCGGCGACTCTTATGTCACCAGCTTAGAGGACGCGGACAGCACGTACTCCAACATCAACTTCAACGGTTACACCCTGTATGTAAACGGCGTTGCTGTCAACTAACGATCACTTTTCTTACTCTTTCTCTTAACTTAACTACACATTGTGATGTCATAAAAAACATCACACTCTACAAAAAGCCGGTGGTCATTAGACCACCGACTTCTTACATTTGTTATCATAATTTATGAAAATAAAAATTACAGATCCGAATACAGATCTTCCTGATAGGTTCCGTCCGCCAGCATCTCGCGGAAGCTCTCCCTGACTGCTGCAACATCTTCCTTATAGGTCATGCCGTACCAGGTGTCATTGCTGCGCAGCACCTTGACTGCCATCTTGCCCTCCGCAAGAAGCTCCCCGATATAAATTGGAATCAGATACTCGGATTTCAGTGGGTTCGCCGGAACTTCCTTCTCGAAAAATTCCTTGAATCCATCCTCAAGCACCTTCACAAAATCCGGTGTCAGTCCCCACATATTCATAGAAACAAGAGAATCGACATCCAGCTTTTTGCCGTCCGCCTCTGCACCGTCCGCTGTCTTTACAATATTCTTTGTCTCGCAGACTTCCGTCAGATTATTGTCCGCATCCATCTTGCAGACGCCGCGTGTTACCGCGCCGTTGTCCGACAATGTATTTTTCAGCACAAAGCCTGCCATACAGGACGTTCCGCCCTCAACCAGATATTCGTGCACCGCGCGGAATCCTTCCTTGCCGTAATAATCGTCTGCATTGATCACGATAAATGGCACATCGATCAGATCCTTTGCCGCAAGCACTGCCTGACCGGTTCCCCACGGCTTCGTTCTTCCCTCCGGAAGTGCGCCCGGAATGTCATTGATATCCTGAAATGCATAGTCCACGGTCACATCGTACTTCGCACAGATCGCCGCGATACGGTTGCCGATCACTTCCTTGAACTCAGCCTCGATATCCTTACGGATAATAAAAATCACATGGTTGAATCCCGCCTCGATCGCATCGTGCACCGAATAATCCATAATAATGTGATTCTGCTCGTCCACAGGCTCCAGCTGCTTAATTCCCCCACCGAATCGCGAACCGATTCCGGCAGCCATAATCAGTAATGTTGTCTTCATATTTTCTTCCCTTTCGTAGCAGGCCGGACTCCCATCACGGCTTCAATTCTCGTCTATCTAATTACTCACACCCCGATACTCCTATTGTAAAGGACAGGCGCGTCACTTGCAACCGTCGTTTACAATAATCGCATTTTTCGTCAAAAATACCCCGGAAAACACATAAGTCTCCCGGGGTAAATCCATTCTCCTGTTAGAAATCCACCTCTGTGTCATAGTAGCAGCACTTCAGCAGCTTCTCCATCTCTTCCTGACTCGGCTGTCTCGGATTCGATCCGGTGCAGGCATCGAGGATCGCATTGGCAGCGATCTCCGGCAGTCTCTCGAGGAATACCTCCTCCGGCACAAAGCCCTGCTCAGTCGGATAACTGTCCGCACCATAATTCTTGATGCAGTGCGGAATGTTGAGCTCATCATTCATCTTGCGCAGGTACGCGATGAGAAGCTGCACCTTCTCATCCAGACTGTCGCCTCCAAGTCCCATAAAATCAGCGATCTCGCCGTAACGCTTCTTCGCTGTCTCATCCTTTGCATTGTACGCGATCACTTTCGGCAGATACATTGCATTGGCAGCACCGTGGATAATATGTGCGCCGTAATCCGCAAATGCAGCGCCCGTCTTATGTGCCATCGAATGCACGATTCCAAGCAGTGCATTGGAAAAAGCCATACCTGCCAGGCACTGCGCATTGTGCATCGAGTCTCGCTTCTCCATATCTCCATTGTAAGAACCGACCAGATCTCTCTGGATCATCTTGATTGCATGAAGTGCAAGCGGATCGGTAAAATCGCAGTTTGCCGTAGAAACATATGCCTCGATTGCATGTGTCATCGCATCCATTCCGGTATGCGCAACCAGCTTCTGCGGCATCGTCTCCGCAAGATCCGGGTCAACGATTGCAACATCCGGTGTGATCTCAAAGTCAGCGATCGGATACTTGATGCCTTTTTCATAATCGGTAATGATTGAAAAAGCCGTCACTTCCGTAGCGGTTCCGGATGTCGATGAAATCGCACAGAAATGAGCTTTCCGGCGAAGTTCCGGAATGCCAAACACCTTGCACATATCCTCAAACGTGATGTCTGGATACTCGTACTTGATCCACATCGCCTTAGCCGCATCAATCGGCGAGCCTCCGCCCATCGCGATGATCCAATCCGGCTCGAACGCCTGCATCGCAGCCGCGCCCCTCATAACCGTCTCAACCGAAGGATCCGGCTCAATGCCCTCAAACAGCTGAACCTCCATGCCGGCTTCCTTCAAATAATCCTCTGCCTTCTGCAGGAATCCGAAACGCTTCATTGATCCGCCACCCACACAGATCATCGCTTTCTTTCCCTTGAAGGACTTAAGAGCCTCAAGAGCTCCCTTTCCATGATACAAATCTCTCGGTAGTGTAAATCTTGCCATTGTAAAAACCCTCCTTGTAATTTGTAAAATTTGTGTATTTTGATTAAAAATACATCGATTACATTATACTATATTTCTGCGTTTTTTGAAATAGTATCGGAGTTATTTGACCTCATTCACGTCAGTCAAATTCGCAGACTCTTCATCCACGACCGTAACATGGCAGATGCGCTTTTTGCCGCCAAACGAAACGGTAATGTCCGCTCTTACTTTTTGTCCCGTTCATTCCGTTACTCCATTTTACTCCAATAGCCAATCCACCACATTCAAAACCTTTATTCCATCATAGTTTCCCAACGTAAATCGATCCAGCGTCAAGACAATTTTCTCATAATTGTCTTGTATTCCTCTAAGAGGTCGAAGTTCTCTTTCAAATGTCTCTTCAGCAGTCATATCTGCAGTAATCTGATAATAAGTAAGTACCCCTTGCTTTTGCGCCACAAAATCCACTTCTGCTACTCCATATCTACCAATATTTACCTTGTATCCTCTACGCAGGAGTTCAAAATACACAATATTTTCAATAGAAAAGCCCAGATCATAATGTTTTCGCGGCAAAATATGGGTACGCAGCCCCAAGTCAACAATGTACATTTTCTTATTCACTTTTAAAAGCTGCTTTCCGACAATATCAAATCGCTCCACCGGATAAAAAACAAACGATTCCGTTAAAGCATTCACATAATCATTCACTGTATTGGGCGAAATCTTTCTCCCCGAAGAAATCAAATAATCCGTAATACTTTTCATAGACACCGGGCTTCCAACCACGCTCGCCAGATACCGTGCAATTGTTTTTAACAACGTAATATCTGTAATTTTGCGTTTTCCGGCATCCTGTTCTCTTCTCGCCTGCCGCTCCTCAATATCCTTAACAATGACTGTGTTATAAATACCTTCCAGATACTGTTCCACTTTTTCATCCGTTCGATCCATAACTGCGACATAAGGAATTCCGCCAGTCTTCATATACTCCGCAAAAGCCGCGTCTCTCTGCATACCGGTTACAATAACATATTCTCGAAAAGAAAGCGGGAGCATTGAAATTTCTACATATCGTCCGGATAAAAGAGTTGCCAGATCGCTCGACAACATATATGCATTTGATCCCGTAATATACACATCTGTATTGCCTTTTACATAGAGACTGTCTACAACTTTCTCAAATAAAGGAACATTCTGAATCTCATCCAAAAAAATATATGTCATTTTATCTGGACACAATCGTTCTTTGATATATTGATATAGTACCTTATAATCCAATAATGGTTCGTTGTCCAAATCTTCGAAATTAATTGAAATAATCTGTTCCTTGTCAACACCGGCCTGTTTGAGTTTCTCCTGATATTGCTCCAACAGCGTTGATTTACCACATCGTCTGATTCCAGTCACAACTTTAATCAACTGTTCATCTTTCCATGACCATAACTGTTCAAGATACTCTTTTCGTTCAACCATTCTCGTGTTCCTCCTTTCTCCGATTATAGCATATTATATCCTATTTTTCAATTTTTATTCCCATTTTGGAATCTTTTCTTTCGTTTTATGAAATAGACTCCCATTCTGGAATCTTTTTTCATTTTCCCGAAGCCCTTGCATTAGATTTTTCCGTCAAAAATACGCTCCTGATATCCGACAAGCTGCTTCTGCCGTATCAGTTCCACAACCGGTTGTAACCTGACATCCGTAATATTATCCAGACTCTTAATACGGTTTTCCGGCAGATAAATTTCATTCGAAAGGCTTTTCTCATACTCCTCCGCGGTCATATGCCAGTAATGAAACGTCCCCTTGTAGAACTGTGCAAGCTTCTGTGCGATCAGGATTCCCTCCGGATCCAGATCGCCAGCATAATACACTTCCGTATCGGAAGCCGCCAGCAGTTCAAGTACCATCAGTCCTGCAAGATGCGGCTGCCCGTTCATACACATGTAGGACGCGTTCGGATTCGCAGCACATAACTCTGCATACACGGATGGATTTTCCACAATATAGATACGATGCTCCACGCATTCGATACGTTTCCACCCATTCAGCACGCTGAGTGGAATCTGCATCATATCGCCCTCTTCGAAGAAACCTCTCGTTCCTTCATGGATCATCCCATTCTGTTTGAATGCGGTAACGCCATACAATAAAGCATAGTTTGACACATCATTCAGCAGGATTCCCACCTTCAGGAAACTCTGCTGTCGTTGTAATGCCGGAAATATGTCTGACGCGTCCACTTCCACATGATGTTTTTGCAATTCCAGCGTAACCAGCTGGCACAAAAGCTGTCCCCGATCCCGATTGTAATCAAACGCATGCGGATCGCCGGTGATCTGCGTGGCAAACACCGCCAGATACACAAGCTTATTTCTTCGATATGGCAAATGGTTGATGATTTCCGCACTGAGCGTCAACTGCTGCTCCCATTCCTTATGGGACTTGATTTTCTTAAGTTTTGCAAGTTCTGCCACATCCGTGAGCAAATGCTGCGCCTGCGTTCCCTGATATTTCATCTGCAGACGATGCAAAATTTCCTCTCGCTGACTCTGCCATATGCGCTGTTCTTCGCTTTTGCTCCGCAGCGGCCACCCAAAATATAATTCGAGCAGGCGCTCCGGATCCACCCCCGCAAAGCGGCTTTGCGCAAGCGCCTGCGAAAACTGTTCCGCCGTGATCCGAACCGCCTTCCTGCCATGGTAATTTTTCGCAAAGAAACCTTCCAGTTCACTGATCTCATCCTCACGCAGCCCATCAAGCACGATTGTCCCCGCGAAGCTTCCATAAGACCGGTACTTGTTCCGGAATTCGGATAACACTCTATCCCACACTGCATTTTCTTTCAGATACGCGATACAGTCTTTTTCATCCATGTAAAATTACCCTCTTTTCTTCCACTGCTTCTTCCGAATCCAGAAGTTCCTTGGTCCGTCCGTTCCACAAATACGGCATAACCGTCACGAACTTCGCATTTTCCGGCCTGACCAGCTGATAGATGGCAAGCGCATCCAACGTGTCACAATCCCCCCAGAGAACCTGCGAATTAATGATGAAATCAAACGAGAATTCTCTCATCAGGCGGAACATGTCGCGGATATTCCGGTTATCCACACCAGCAAACGCCTCATCCAGTGAGATCAGCCGCGGTGCATCCGCGCGTCCGCCCTGATACTTTGCAACCACCGCGGAGAAAAGCGGCACGTACATTGCCATCGCCTTCTCACCGCCACTGAACGTTCCGAAGACACTGTTTGTCAATTCTTTGACACGCTCACCTTTCTTCTCCGAGAACAGTTGGAATTCGAACCACTTGCGGTAATCGAGCGTCTCTTTCATTACCTGATAGAAGGAAACCATTCCAAGATTGTCCTTTGTCCGGCGTCTTGCTTCCTCCACCTTGGATCGGAAATGCATCGATAATCTGGTGGCTTCCTCCTCGCTCATCAGGCGGTAGTCCTTCTTGAGCAATGCTACCAGCTCCCTTGTATCGAGCTGATCTTCTGATTCTGCCGTCTTGCTGCGCCAGCGCAGGCTGAGCTTTAATCCACTGGAAGTATTCATGCTGTTCATAAGTTTGTTCATATTTTCCACCCACGCAGCGGAGGCATTGATCTTGCTCCGGATCTTGCGGCTGACCGTGTTCGCGAGAATATCCTCAAACAGTTCCCGGTCTCCGGATTGAATCAGTGCTTCCAATTGCGCGATATCTTCTTCCAGGTGTCCGAGCAGCCTGCCAAACGGAATCTTTACCCCCTGATAGCGCGCCGAGAAATCCTGCCGCACAGAATCGGACTCTCCGGCTGGTCGCGCCCCCTGTACATCTGTCAGGATCTCACTCTGCATGATCTGATACTCACTCAGGAATGCGCGGTTTTCAAAATACACCTGATTCAGACTCGCGATCACAGAGTCTTTGGACGCCTGCCCCACATCCGGTTTCAGATATGCGATCACATTTTCCGCTTCTTCTCCCGAATCCATCGGAAATTCCACATATCCGAGCTTCCGCTCCTGATCGTAACACATCTTCCGCCAGTTACATTTCTCCTCCAGCAAAAGGCGTTGCTGCCGGACATCCTCTTTCTGTCTCTGAAGCTGATGCAGCTGCTCCTGACAGGTCGCCTGTTCATTCACACACTCCTTTAAGTTCTGCGGATACTCCTGCAGCCATCTGATGCATACATCCAACCGCTCCCTGATCTGTTCATAATCCGTCAGCTTTAACTGTTCCTCAATAGAAGCTCGCTCCTGCCTGTATTTTTCCAGCATTTTCTTCGCATTGCCAAGGTCGTAACGGATATCATCCAGATCGGCATCAAGCTGCATGAGCTGCTCCGACAGATCTGCCATATACTGCAGCAATCGCAACAGCATTTCATGCGCAGCCTTCAGCTTAACGAACGATTTTTCATAGGAAGACGCAGCTTCGTCCGCCTCCGCAAAAGCCTGATAGTTACAGGTTAAATAAAGTTTTTCCGCGATCTCTAACGCCTTTTTCTTTTTGATGCGTATTTTATCGGAAATCTGCTTAAAGTGTTCTTCTGTTGCGTTGCACTCCGTCTGCTTGTGCTCATATGTACGCTGTGCCTGCATCATCTGGTTCCATACATTTCGCAGCTTGGTGTCCGTCGGAAGATTCTCATATTCGGTTCTCAACAAAGCTTCCTGCGACTCGAGATCCTTCTTTTGCGCTGCCAGCTCCCGGATTGCATCCTCAAGCTCCTGCAGACGTTCCCGGCATCGTCTGATCTGCAATGCACGGTTGCGCTCTCTTGCGCGTGTGCCCAGGAAACCTGCTTCATGCTCCCCCGTAATCGTACCAGAAAGTACGCCCATATGATATACGCCATCCGGTGACACCCCGATAACCGAATCCTCACCGTATGCAATATCCGACAGGATTCCGGTCAGTCGCTGATTCGAAAAGATATCGTTGACGGCATCATTTAACTCAAGCACATCGAGCAGGCTTTTTTCGCAGTGTGACTGCTGCACAAACAGATAACGGTCCTCACATCCCGGTGTGATTGCGAGTGCCTGCTGCCGATACTGCTCCTCAATCACAATTGCATCCAGTATGCCCATCTGAAGGAGCGCTTCCTCCAGCCTGTTGCATGCATCTTCACTCAGTTCATCCGAGAATTCGATTACCTTATAAAACTCCTGATACGGAATGTGAAGCGCATCGAGTCGTTCGCGGTTCTTTCTTACCGCTTCCGTCCGTTCCGGCTCCGGATCCCTGGCATTCTCCCACTCACTTAACTGCGCAGATACATCGTTTCGTTCGCATTCCTTCTCTTCCAGCAGCTTCACAACGCCCTGTATACTGCCCTCCATGCGGTTCTTCTCACCGATCCACACATTTGCCGCGGTCTCACGTACCTGTGCGAAATCCGATTGTTCATCAAAATTCTCCGCATATATGCAGCACTGTTTCAAAGCCTCCTGCTCCAGCTTCAGATAGGTATTGTTTCCATTCCACTGATAGAGTGCTTCCTTCCACTCATTCTGCGCCTGCACGACCTCCATCTCATGATCGTTGATCTGCCGCTTCATGCCATCTAGTTCACGCAGCTGCCGGTCTCTTGTCTTAAGCAGCTCCTGTGCCTGCGGCTCGAGCAGATTGGTCTCCCGCAGGATATCAAGACCCTGACGTATCTGTTTTGCGGTCTCCGCAAATTGTTTCTCATGTGTGGCAAAAGAGACCTGCTCCGTCAGATGATCCTCAAGTTCCTCACGGAAAAATGCATACTCTTCAAACGCCATACTCTGTGCTTCATCCTGCATCCAGTCAAGAATCTCTGTGATCTCTTTTTCTTTTTCAAAGCGCCTGTCTTCCTCTTCCTTCTGCCGGTCACACACACTCCGGTATTGTTCTTCCTTCTCAGAAAGCGCAGACTGCTTCTTTTGCAGTATCTTCTCCTGTTCCTGTTCCTCTGCGATCAGCTCGGCTTCACGCGTTTTTAAATGAACTGCATCGCTTTTGCTTAACGATTCCTTCTCCTTCTCCATCGCATCATGCTTAATTTCCATATCCTGCAGCTGTGCCCCCAGCTCGTTGATACGTTTCTCACAACCGGACTCTCTGCGTGCATTCTCCTTCTGCAGCTCATCCAATGCGACCATTTTATCCTGAATTTCCCGGTAAGCTCCGGCTTTCTCATAGAGCATGATCCGGTTGTACTTATCATAAACCTTCTGAATCTTTTCTGCCGCGGCTTTTGCCTCCCTGCGGCTTTTCAGATTCATCGTCATCTGATCCATATTCTCGATTGCTTCAGACATCGGGCGCAGGTCATCATCGGAAAGCGGCTGCAGCGAGTCACTCAGAATGTCATTGATCACTGAAGGTTTAAAATCCTTGGAAAGCTTCGGTGTTCTCAACTGGATCAGCAGATCGATCAGTTCCCGGTATTCGTCCACTGTCTCAAAACCGAAAATCTGGCGGTTTACGTACTCCATGTAATCTGCCTGACGATCAAAAAGTTGTCCTCCGGCACCGATACGGTTCTCCAACTCCTTTTTGGATAATGTGATCTTCTCTCCCTGATCCCGGTACAGGAAAAAATCATGTCCGACACGTCTTCCGTCCGTCAGTGAAAAATACCACTTATCCAGCTGCTTTCCTCTTCTCGCACGGATGCCCATACCGATGGTCAGATACTGTTCGGCCTTCTCCCTCTCAAACTCCAGATACAGATATCCGGTGCGTTCATCACGCCCGTCGTCCTCCTCCAGCAGATAACTGCTCATCTTACGGTCTCTCGAGCCAAACGGATCCAGTCGTTCCGGGCTCATATTTCCATCCAAAAGAAGTGGAACCACACTCTGCATCGTAACCGACTTTCCCGATCCGTTTGAGCCGCGCAGAAGCATTCTTCCCTTGACAAACGGGAATTCCTGGTCATCGTAATACCAGAAATTGATCAATCCGATCCGACTCGCCTGCCATCTGTTCTGTTCTTCCATTCCCTGCATTCCTCCATTTTTGCACTCTCTACAAATCATCCGGATAAGCACCTGAAAGCTTTCCGGCTGCCGGATAGATTTCCACAAGATGCTCCTGTTTTCTTTCTCTTATAAACATCCACAGTTCCATTGCATCCATCACCGTTACAACAAACTCGCTGTCCGTCATGTCACGGTAATTTTTAGAAAATCCTTTTCCGTTCTTCTGTCTGACATCACGGATCAGTCGTTCCAGCTCCACACGATCCACGGCACAGACCTCATCCGTCTGTATCTTCCACTCTCCCGTCCGTATCTTTTGCTGAATCACCGTCAGACAAAGCAGTATGATATCGGATAAGACATTGTTGGCCGGGAAACATGCCCCCATATGGCACGCATCATCCAAAATCACATATGCGCTGCCTTTGTGTATCTGCACATGGCAGTCAAAGTTCTGTTCCAGATCATCCGTTAACCTTCGTCCGTAATATTTCAAATATTCAAAGTCTTCCGGTGCTCCATCCTTTTTGTACATGCCCGGTGCAAAAAGCAGACGCTTATACACTCTGTGTCTTCGCGCAATTCCACGATCCTCATCCATCGCAAACCAATCGCTCTCCATGAAATCTTCCGGCTTTCCGTATTCACTGATATCCCGGGAAAAATTCTTCATAAAATAACGGGATGCGCCGGTATTCTCATACAGCACTTCCCCTTCCTCATTGTCCATAAATACATCATCCGAACCATCCGTTACCAGAAGCATTCCCTGCGCTACCGCAAATCGGAGCACCTTGATCATTCTCCGCCGGTTCGTGTACACCGTCCAATCCACCGCTTCCCCCGGCATATTCGACGCAATATACTCCGTAAGCTGGGATAAGATGAACTGCTCCTGTGCATCCTTCTCCTCCAGAAACATCAGCAGAATGCATAGATACGCATACTCCTCCTTCGAAGTAAAATCCGGGATTCCCATAAAAGGCTCCGGAATCACCGGAATCTTCTCCATCTTGATCAGCGTCGCATTCTCAATCACCTGACAGCCAAGCTTGTCCGATGCGAACTTGCGGACTTCGCCGATTGCATCGCGCATCTGATAATACAATTCCTTGTCTTTATTTTTCAGTATCCATCTCTGATTCAACAATATCTCAATTGCCTGCATCAATTTTCCTCCTGAAACACGATTGCAAGCTTCGGCATCGTAAAGTTTCCATCATCACAATGCACGACACAGCGCTCCTTCTGCCGGCTCATATCCAGCCGAAAGGAGCGGCCTTCCTCGGTTCTTCCCAAATATTCCGGATTCTCCATAGCGGCAGACAGCCACCGGAGCAGAATTTCCCGCATGCGCGGTTCGATCACCGGAAGCATGGCAAAGTCGATTCTTCCATCCGACTCAAGTGCGCGGATTTTGCCCATGTCTTCTTTTTGCTGCTCGATCATCTGCTGCCGTACTCTTCGCTTTTCCTCCGCATTTTCCGGGATTCCGCTTCGAAGCGACTTCTCCCGGTATGTGCGCACACGTGGTTTCAGTTTCAATTCCAGCGGGGCCTCTTCATAGACGCCTTCATTCATGCTGTCCGTCTCACGCACCAGATCTCCCTTCATGTGGTAGGGACGTTCCAGCCCGAACACCATCGCGGACAGACAATGTGCCTGCCGGATATCCCCGCACTGCAGGAATATCTGCGCCACCTTCCGGTACTCTTCCCTACGGTTCGCGCCGAACGAATTCTTCTCACTCAACTGTGCTGCATAACGCGTGATCCGCCTTATAATATCATTCGTTGCGTCAAATAATTTACCTGCCTCATTTTCTGTATTCTTCGCCACGAACCAATCATAAATGCTCAGATATCGGCCGCTTATTTTCTCCTCGATCAGCTCTCTTTTGACCTCCACATCCATGCGCGGAATGGATAATTCATACGCAACAACCTTCTCAAGTACCTGCGCCACAACACTGCTCTCCAACGAACGCAGCGACTCCTCGATGACACCGACATTCCGCTGTAATCCTTTGATGAAATTGCGCAGATACTCCACAAGCCTGTCCTTAAACACCAGAAACTGTTTTGTGTGCATCATCTCTTCCGCTTTCACACTGTTGAGATCCCGGATGTAATCCTGATAATTCTGGTTCAACCGCACAAAATCATTATTCAGATCATTCCACCATGTATAGACTTCATTCGCATCCGCTTCCGCCATCTGTCCGAATTTTGCAACATTCATCCGAATCCGTTCAAGCAGCGTCGGCTCAAGCGATGCCCCCTCGATAAACAGATTCTCAAGTCTCAACACAAGACGCTCGATTTCAACACTGTACTCCGACATCTGATAGCGGAATTTCTTATTCTTAAATTCCTCGATGGAAGCTACTTTCCGCGTATCCTGGATCGTATTCAGATTCTTCCACTCCACAAGCATCGCAAGATCCTGCTGGCACTGTTCCGGCTTATAATCCGCGAAAAACGGCTCCTGTATCATCAGCGCATACACGTCCTCCTGATACAACCAGTATCGCAGCTTCTCATAATTTTCAAAAAAAATGCGCATAATGCAACGATACCTGCTGACATTATCCGCATTCAAATATTTCACTTCTGTCAAAGACTTTGTTAATTTATCGGTAACCTGCACAACCGGCTCCTCTCTCAACCTCTATTCTGCGTGTGGTTCATTTCCATATGCTGATTGAAATCCTTTTGCGATTGCTATCAGTATAGCGAACTGAGTTATGAAATGCAATGGCTTTTTAAACAATTCATATCCAAATTATTTCTCCAACAGGATTCAAAGTTAAATTATACTTTGGGGAAAAGGATTCGCATGTAATCTCTACCTCCGTAATCACACGGTCAACATAGACTACATTGTTTGGTCTTATGCGGTAGAAGGCAAGATAGTTTTTAACCACAACATAGCGATATCCGCTGTCAAGTCCGTTTTCAAATTCCAACTTTGGAGCAGATTCAGGAAAGGATGCAATCCCATCCACTGCATCCATGATGCCGTCTACAGTATTTTGAGCAGCACTTGGATTACATAGTTCAAATTCTATATAATCCCATATCTCATCGAGATCCTTTAATGCTCTCGGAGAATAGTCGATTTTACTTTGCATTCGCACGGTCCCTAAAGTGGTTTCTTACATCTTCTGAAGAA
>CAVHWG010000068.1:0-7611 GCA_963639645.1 Firmicutes bacterium TM09-10
AACAGTATGTGGCAGAGCATAATGCCGGGATGAAGGTGTCCAGCCTTTATATTGCGCAGCGAGCGAACGATCTACCGATATAAAGCGTACTATGACAAAGTGAATGAGAAGAGGGGCTAGTCATGTATCGCAGCTTTCACAGGGGTTCCTTAAAAAAGTATAAAATGCTTCGCAAGGAGATGAAAAATGCGCAAGGTCTGTTATAATAAGAAATATGTGATGTTTGAAAATCAGGAGGAGATATTCGATGGCAAGATACAGTATAGAAAATGATGCGGTCCGCATAGAGATCGATTCACATGGTGCGGAGCTGAAATCTCTGGTCAAAAAGGAGACCGGGACCGAATATATGTGGTGTGCAGACGCAAAATACTGGGGAAGAACTTCGCCGGTTCTGTTTCCGTTTGTAGGAAATGTGAGCGGTAAGCAGTATCGTACGAAGGGGAAGACTTACGATATGGGACAGCATGGATTTGCACGCGATATGGAGTTTGCTCTGGATAAGCAGACGGAGGATGAAATCTGGTTCGTGCTGCAGTCGAACGAGGAGACACTGGCAAAGTATCCTTATGAATTCGTGTTAAAGCTGGGGTATCGTCTGGACGGCGCGAAGGTAGAAGTGCTGTGGCATGTGGAGAATCCGGCAGAGGAGGAGATGCCGTTTGCAATCGGCGGACATCCGGCTTTCTACTGCCCGATTCATGAGGGCGAGAAGCAGAGTGACTGTTATCTCGCATTTGACGTGGATGGACCGATCGAAAGCCAGACGATCGACGGTTATCTTGTCGGCGATGCAACCAAAAGTTATGCGTTGGAGGACGGTAAGCTTCGGATCGATGAGCATATGTTTGATAACGATGCGCTGATCCTTGCCGATCAGGGAATCCACAAAGTGTCTCTGTGTGACTCCGCACAAAAGGCATATCTTACGGTAGCGTTTGACGCGCCGATCTTCGGAATCTGGAGACCGGAAGATGCCAGTGCACCGTTTGTGTGTATCGAGCCATGGTACGGAAGAAGTGACCGTGTAGGTTATGCGGGAGAACTCCGTGACCGTGAGTATGAGAATGTGGTTGCAGCAGGACAGAGCTGGGATGCGGCGTATACCATCCTTGTTTAGTGTGGAGCGAATAAGAAGGGGAATCATCGAATACAAAGGAGAATAACAGATGCAGGAAGAAAAAAAGATACCGGAAGGCAACGTGCATCCGGACAAGTCGGTGTTGCCCGAGAATTCGGATTTCTATAAACCGGAAGATAACCGTACAACGAAAGAAAAATTGAAGTCCATGAATTTTAAAGACAAAGTAATCTTTATTGCGCAGTATTACGGTCTCAAGATCGCGGCAATCGTATTGATTGCGGTCGTGGTGATCTATTTTGTCGCGCATTATGCGTTGGCGAAGGACACGGTTCTTAATATTATGGCAGTGAATGCGCAGGATATCATGAATTCGTCTGCAGCGGCGGATGAGCAGTCGTTCTACGAGGAGTTTATGGAGGCCAATGATATTGATCTGAGCAAATCGGAGATCAGCATTGACAGCAGTCTGAATGTGGTTGGAGATGACAGCACGGACCAGAGTACGGCGATGGGCAATATGCAGTCGGTGCAGGTGCAGCTTCTGGCAGGAACGGATGATATCATGTTTGCGGATGAGGAATTCTATACGCAGGTCGGAACGATGGGCTATCTGGCGGACCTCACACAGCTTTTTTCGCAGGAATTGCTCGATAAATATGCAGATGATATCGTGTATGTGACACTCGCCGAGACGCAGGATAAAGTGGCAGTCGGTATCCGGTTGAATGACAATGACTGGATCAACCGGTCCGGATGGTTTGCAAACGTGAAGGGGCCGGTGCTCGGTATCTGTGCGGCAACACAGAACATGGACCTTGCGAAGCAGTTTGTATTGTATGTTCTGGATGAGCAGCAGTAAGCAGCTTCATGTATGAGAGCATGCCAAAGTGCATAGACTATAATAATTCTTGAAACTGTGGAATGATTATGGGAATGCGAAAAAATAACGGTGTATTGGATGCGGTTGAAAAATGGATGCTGGGAAGCCTGCTTCTACTGGTGATCGCCTATGCGGCCGGTGTGCTGATCGGCGCCGGGATGGAATATATGGACGTGATGGCGGATCAGGCGGAAACCGCCGAGAAGTGTAAGATCGCGATCACGTTTGACGACGGACCGAATCCGGAATATACAGTTGAGTTACTGGAAGGATTACAAAAGCGTGGTGTAAAAGCCACGTTTTTTGTGTTAGGCTCCGAGGTGGAACGGTATCCCGAGATACTGGCGGCAATCGATGAAGGTGGTCATCTGATCGGGGTGCATTCCTATGAACATGTGAATTTTGGACAGATCGGTGATGTGGCGGCGCTTGAGCAGATCGAAAAGACGCAGGAAGCGATCTATGCGGTGACCGGTTACTATGCAGGATACATTCGTCCGCCCTATGGATGCTGGAAGAAATCATTGGATTCCGAAGTGCCATTGATCGAAGTCCTGTGGGATGTTGATCCGCTCGACTGGGCGACAAAGGACGCCGATACCGTGGTGCAGCGTATTTTAAAAGGCGTGCCGGACGGCAGTATCATTCTGCTTCACGATGCGTCGAAATCATCGGTGCAGGCGGCTTTGACGGTGATCGACATTCTGCAGAAAGAAAATTATGAATTTGTGACAGTGGAAGAACTGTTATTGGAGTGAATGTTAGGGTATTCGACGAAAGAAAAAGGAATATTTGTTATTGGAAAGATAACGTGATAAAATAGGAAAGAAAATAGGAATACCAGACGAAAGAGGATATAGACAATGAAACAAAGCGAAGTTCGACAGGAGTACCTGACCGGAGAGAGGGCGCTTTTTATGTCGAAAGGCCTTAAAATTTATGACAGTGTATTTGCAGACGGGGAATCCCCTCTGAAGGAGAGCGAGAACATTGAGTTGTATGACTGCCTGTTCCGCTGGAAGTATCCGTTATGGTACTGCAATCATGTGAAAGCGGAGCGCTGCACGTGGTTTGATATGGCAAGAGCCGGTGTGTGGTATACGAATGATATCAGCGTGACCGACACGATCATTGAGGCTCCGAAGAATTTCAGAAGATGCGACGGAGTGACACTTGCAAATGTGAATTTCCCGCATGCCGAGGAGACTCTTTGGAACTGCCGGAATGTGGCACTCGACCATGTGACTGCGACCGGTGATTATTTTGCGATGAACTGTAAGAATATGAAGATCGATCACTTTGAACTGATCGGAAACTATTCCTTTGATGGCGTGGAGAATATGGAAATCCGCAATTCGCGCCTGCTCTCAAAGGATGCGTTCTGGAATACCGATCATGTGACGGTGTACGATTCGTTTATTTCCGGTGAGTATCTCGGATGGAATGCGAAGAAGCTGACACTCATCAACTGTACGATCGAGAGTCTGCAGGGAATGTGCTACATCAATAATCTGGTGATGAAGAACTGCAAGCTCATCAACACAACGCTGGCTTTTGAGTATTCGACCGTGGATGCAGAGATCGTCAGCAACATTACAAGCGTGATGAACCCGTCGGGAGGAACGATTACGGCGGATCATATTGGGGAACTGATCTTAGAGAAGGACAAGGTGGATCCTTCTAAGACGAAGATTATTGTGAAAAACTAAAGGAGAAGGGTTATGAAGAAAAGCCACAGAAAAGACGTTATTATCGCTCGAATTAT
Organism: Firmicutes bacterium TM09-10; assembly: GCA_963639645.1. GTDB lineage: Bacteria > Bacillota > Clostridia > Lachnospirales > Lachnospiraceae > Roseburia. The sequence continues at coordinate 3,730 of CAVHWG010000068.1, forward strand.
TTTTGCTGCTATGTGTATCGCGCTCGTCGCCATCATTATCGGTGTGGTGATGCTGGTGCGCGCACACAGGAGCAACAAGACAACGGAGACACAGACACAGCCGACCCAGACCGAGTCGCAGAGTCCGGACATGAATCTGGATGATGTGATCGATGTGCCGGATACGCAGCCGGTGGACACCGAAGATTTTACAATCACTTATATGAGAACGACAGATGGCGTCAATCTGCGCAGCGAGCCGAATACCGGCTGTGCGATCATTACGGTACTTGAGAAGGGAACGCAGGTACGTATGCTCGGAGAGGAAGATGGCTGGGTGAAGGTCAGCTGCAATGATCAGGAGGGTTATATTCGCGCGGATCTTCTGACAAGCGAGGAGTAGGAACCATGGGGGTACTGCGTGCATAGCTTATAATTGAGGAATGATTGGAGCGTGCGCGTGGATTACAGGGATAATTTGTACCCAAAGATTCCTTTTTATATGACCTATCCGATGCAGAATATGTATCTCACCGAGATGGAATATGAGAAGGATATGGAACGCATGAAATCGTACTATCCGTCGGAGACGAAGGCAATCATGAAGCTCGTGGAAGATCGCTTGGATGAACTGGAATATGAGGGCAGCCGTATCTACGATGAGGAGCCGGATCGTCTGATGATCCGGATGGAAGTTGATCAGTTGTACCGGAAACTGACGGAGAATGAGAATACAAAGCCTGTGGCACAGGAATTGCAGCCGCCATCGTATTTTGAGATGGTGCCGATGTCGTTTGGCGGTCCGGGAGGACCTCCTCCGCCGCCATCACCGGGCAGACCGCCGCATGGCGGATGTGATGACAACTGGCTGTGCAGTATGGTGGGGGTACTTTTTGGAACAGAATTATACCGCAGAAGATGCAGACATCGCAGATGTCAGCGCTGGTGGTAACCGTGAGAAGAAAGCAGACAGTGCAAGGGTTTTCCTTGCACTGTGAAGGAAAGTGAAATGAGAAAATATATAATTAAACCAGTGGTACTGTCCGTGCTTTTTTTAGTGGCAGTCGTTTTTTTTAGTATTATTACAAATCAGGATAATCAGGATCTGACGACGACGCTTTCGGAGGCAACGCTTCCGGTCGTGGAATTCTATGAGGGCGAGACACCGATCAACGAACTGCATGGATATGTCACAAAGATGGATTCTACTGCGATGCGTGATTCGATCACACCGGTGGATGACAAGCGTGTCCTCTCGATGGCGGTAGCTACATACGGGTACAGGATTGACGGTATTCATTATGAAATCCGCAGTATGGACGGAGAGCGTCTTGTTGCCAAAAGTGATGTCGATGATTATAAGACAAGCGGCAATCAGATTACCGCGGATCTGCAGATTCAGAACATTCTGAACGCGAATGAGGAATATACGCTGGTGATCGTACTGACGTCGGGCAAGAGTGAAATCTATTATTATACGAGACTGATGCAGACCACTGATTACTACGCGCCGGAGTGCCTGGATTTTGCATTGAAATTTCACGATTATACGTTTCGCGATGATGCGGACAAGTTTATTCCGAAATATATGGATGTGACGACAGGGGATAATACGACATTGAATTATGTCGACCTGAGCTGTACCTTAAAGCAGATCACATGGGCGGATCTGAAGCCGGAAGTCCTTGGGGAGGTTGTAGCTTCCTACAAAGAGATCAACAGCTCCTACAATGTCATTACGATCGATTATGTTGTGACCTATGTCAATGATGCGGGAGAGACCGAATTTTACAATGTGGAAGAGTATTACCGTCTTCGTATGACGAGCGAGCGTATGTATGTACTCAACTTTGAGCGTACGATGGAGCAGATCTTCCGGGGAGAAAATAATTTCTTTAACGGGGATAATGCGATCCAGCTTGGGATCCGCAATGGTGCGATCGATTATGAGACCAGCAAGACAGGCGACGTGATCGCGTTCGTGCAGCAGGGGGAACTCTGGTGCTTTGACCGGGTGAACAACAAGATCGTACAGGTATTCAGCTTCCGCAAGGCGGAAGGTGTGGAGACGCGCGACAACTGGGATCAGCATGATATTAAGATCGCACGTGTCGATGAGGCGGGCAGCGTGGACTTCGTTGTGTACGGTTATATGAACCGCGGCGATCATGAAGGCGAAGTCGGAACCGCTGTATATCATTATGATGGTCTGGTGCAGACGGTTGAGGAAGAAGTGTTTATTCCATCCGATACTTCGTATGAGATATTAAAGGCGCAGATGGGACAGCTGATGTATGTGAATGAGTCGGGACAGCTCTATCTGATCCTTGACGAGAAGCTCTATCAGGTGGATCTGGACTCACTGACAACGAAGGTGCTCGTTGACGGACTCAAGGAGAACTGTTACAAGATCTCGCAGTCGACCCAGTATTTTGCATGGGTGGATGCGGATCGGGAGTATGCAAGTTCTTCCATCCAGGTCATGAATCTGAACGATGGATCCAGCTACAAAATTTCGGAATCGAGTGATTCGTATCTGCGGCCGCTCGGATTCATCGACAATGATTTTATTTACGGTATTGCCAAGGCGAGTGAGGTCAGTGTCGGAGAGGCCGGTAATACACAGTTCCCGATGAAATCTCTTAAGATTATGGCAACGTCCGATGACAGTCACGAGATCATCAAGACTTATCAGCCATCGAAGGGGCGCGTGGAGAGTATCAGTGTCGAGGATTACACGGTGACGGTGCAGCTGATGAAGAAATCCGGCGGACAGTATATTACGTCCGGAACCGATACGATCATGAACCGTGAGGCGGATACCGAGACAAAAGTTTCCGTGGAATCGACAGCAACGGAATTGAAGGAAACGCAGTATCAGCTTGTGATGAAAAAAAGTGTGGATACCAAGAAGGCGAAGATGATCACCTCCAAGCTGGTGCTTCTTGAGGAGCCGCGCACACTCACCTTTGAGGATAACACGGATCAGGAACGTTTCTATGTATACGAAAAAGGCGATGTGGTTCTGGCGACCGATCATATTGCAGACGCGATCCTGTGTGCAAACCAGAATCTCGGAGTGGTTGTGGACAATAACCAGCAGTATGTATGGATGCGCGCGCGCAAGAGCACACAGAGCGCTTTTTCCGGGCTGCAGGTAAATGATGCGGATAAGGGAGCGTCTTCTGTGGTACAGGCCGTCAGCGCGATGCTGGACTACCATAGTGAGGGACTTAGTGTTAAGCAGCTTGTTGACAACGGCGCAACACCGAAGAGTGTTCTTGAAGACACCTTAAAGGATTCAGTCGTGCTGGATGTGTCGGGCTGTACGGTCGATGAAATTCTGTTCTATGTTAGTCAGGGAAGCCCTGTTTTTGCGATGACGGGAAGCAGGAGTGCGGTTCTTGTGACAGGATATTCACAGACCAGTATTTACTATTTCGATCCGACGGATCATTCAACAAAATCCATGAGTATCGATGCTGCGGATGAACTGTTCACGAAGGCGGGAAATCTGTTTTTTACCTACCTGGATCGGTAAGAACTAAAAAAGAAAATTTTTCGTTGTGAAAATGAACAATAACCATTAAGGTTTTATGTTCTGTTCGTGAAGATTTAACAGAAATAAGGTTCGTATCTTGCAAATGTTGAAAAATTGAGCTATATTTTCTTTATGTGTTACACAGAGTTGGAAAGGGAGAGCGTATGAGTAAGAAAAATGTGATCGTTTCTAATGTAGCTGAAGAACATGATAATCCAATCGCTGAACTGGTTCAGGTTGCATGTAAGTTTGACAGCGACATTATATTAGAGAGCGATAACCGTCGTATTAATGCGAAAAGCATTATGGGTATCATGGCTTTTAATCCATCTGAGGGAATGTCAGTTGACATTGTTACGGAA
>CAVHWG010000069.1:0-2440 GCA_963639645.1 Firmicutes bacterium TM09-10
TCCTTCTTCTTTCCGATGATCATTCCAAGCATGATGTCTGCCGATGCCTGCGAGATCGCGCATCCGTCTCCTACGAAAGCACCGTCCGTAATGGTATCCCCATCCGTTTTCAGTTTCAGGAAAATATCATCTCCGCAGCTTGGATTTACGCCCTCAAGGACGATGTCCGCGTCGGGCAGATCGTGCTTAAATTCCGGACGGATGTTGTGTTCCGTCAATATCTCGTTATAAAAACTTCTATTCTCCATATCCCATTCTCTCCCTTACACTTGCGATGCTCTGCACGAATTGATCAGCCTCATCCAAAGTATTGTAAAACATAAAACTGGCCCTTGTAGCAGAACTTATGCCGAGGTGATTGAGCAGCGGCTGTGCGCAGTGGTGTCCTGCCCGGACACAGATTCCGTCTGCGATCAGGATCTCACTGACATCATGCGGATGTACATCGTCGATCGTAAATGTAAGTATGCCTGTGTGCTCACCTGCATCATCCGATCCCAGCACATGCACATGCGGTATCTCTTTCAGCCCGTCAAACGCGCGTTTTGTGACCGCAAGTTCCTGTGCCTGCATCGCTGGAAAACCGATGGACTTCACATAATTGATTGCCTCATGCAAAGCTGCTGCACCGGCAGCATTGACGGTACCGGCCTCAAATTTGTGTGGCAGTTCGGCAAATTTAGCACCGTCGCGTGTCACAGAATCGATCATTTCTCCACCGGTCAGAAATGGCGGCATTGCTTTTAAAAGCCGCTTCTTTCCGTACAGCACTCCGATTCCCATCGGTCCGAAGATCTTGTGTCCCGAAAAAGCGAAAAAGTCCGCATCCAGTTCCTGTACATCGACCGCCATGTGCGGTGTGCTCTGTGCTCCGTCAACCACGATCACCGCATTTTTTTCGTGTGCCATTGTTGCGATCTCCCTGATCGGATTCACGCGTCCAAGAACATTTGAAACCTGTGTAATCGCAACGATCTTCGTCCGGTCGGTAATAAGGGATTGCACCTCATCGAGATCCAGAGAGCCGTCCGGTCTGCACTCGATAAAGCGAAGCTGCGCCCCTGTCTGTCTTGCAACCATCTGCCATGGCAGCAGGTTGCTGTGATGCTCCATGATGGATACTAAAATCTCATCCCCTGCGTGCACATTGGAAAGCCCATAGCTGTATGCCACCAGATTGATGCTCTCCGTGGTATTCCTTGTGAAAATGATCTCACGGGCGGATTTTGCCCCGATAAAATCGCGCACCGCTTTTCTGGCATTCTCATATTGTTCGGTTGCCTCTATGCTGAGCGGATAATTTCCTCTCAGTGGATTGGCATTATACTTTTCATAAAACTGTGTCTCTGCATCAATGACACACTGTGGTCGCTGTGAGGTCGCAGCATTGTCGATATATACCGTAGAACCGATCGCCGACAGCAAAGGAAAATCCTTTCTATAGTCCGTCATGCTACACCTCCCCCAGTTCTTTATCAATGATCGCATCGAACTGTTCATCATGGATCAGATTTTTAAGATGCTCGATGCTTGCTCTTGCCATAATGTTTTCGGCATGTTCCTTGTCAATGCCTCTGCTGGCAAAGTAAAACATGGTATCCTCATCCAGTTCGCCGATCGTTGCACCGTGATTACCGACAACATTTTCCTCGGAACACAAAATGATCGGAACCGTCTTGTTTTCCACATCATCACCAAGCATGAGAACGGTCTCCTGTTCGTTTCCGACCGATTCGGATGCTCCCCTCTTAAAATCGATCGTTCCTCGGAAGATCTTCTTTGCGCTGTCTCTTAATGCTCCGGCAACATTGATTTCACTTTCTGTGTGCTTTCCGAAATGGTTGACCACTTCATTCATATCGATAACGTGTGTCCCCTGTCCGATATAGCCGATATCGCTCTTAAATCCACTCCTGTCCCCATTGAGATCGATGGTCGTGTCCGAATAGATATCGCCTTTTCCAAGGTAAACCTGTAACAGCTCGATCTGCGCATTTTTATCGCATTTTCCCTTGATGGAATTGTATATAAGAGACTCCTCCCCGCTGTGCTGCAGCTGGATGAGTCTTACCTTTGCATCCTCCTCAAGCGTAAGCTCTGTATACACGGCAAGATTCTGCGCCGCCTCATAATCCATAAATACAGTCGTCGACTCGCCCTTTGGTGCATAAATGTTGATTTTCTTGCTGCTGTAACTGCCCTCGCCGCTTATGGAAAAACGCACGATGTTCTGATCCTTTGCAACTACCTGTTCCTCTGCAAGCTCTGTTGTATGTTCACTGTCCCATGGAAGCTTTGTATCGTTGACTTTCAGCCAGTACCAGGTCTTCGATGGAAGCTTGTTGATCGTCATTTCTGTCATTTTTACCCTCCTGCTTATCCAATACTGCCTTTCATTTCCAGACGAATCAGATTGTTCATCTCTACCGCATATTCCAGC
>CAVHWG010000069.1:2450-6882 GCA_963639645.1 Firmicutes bacterium TM09-10
ATAGCCGGTATCGTATCCGAACGCGATTCGGAATCGAGCATAAGCGACTGGCAGGATACTGCGGATTTGGACTTTTTCGCCTCTTTTGCGACAACGACGCTGCTTCTGAAGGTACTGATACCACCGTCCTTGCTGATGGATCGGGTATTCATGTATGAGCTTGTGTTCGGCGCAGCGTGGACAACCTTTGCTCCGGTATCAAGGTTCTGGCCTTTTCCCGCAAAGGTTACGCCGGTAAACTCCATCTTGGCGCCCTCGCCCTTTAATATACTCATCGGGTAAAGGCATCCTACATGGGAGCCGAACGAACCGGAAACCCATTCGATCGTACCGCCTTCTTCCACCGATGCTCTCTTTGTATTCAGATTGTACATATTCTTCGACCAGTTCTCGATCGTGGAATAACGCAGCTTGGCGTTCTTTTTGACATAGAGTTCCACGCATCCTGCATGGAGGTTTGCCACGTTGTATTTCGGTGCCGAACATCCCTCTATAAAATGCAGGCTCGCGCCCTCATCCACAATGATAAGTGTGTGCTCAAACTGTCCTGCGCCCTTTGCATTGAGACGGAAATAGGACTGTAACGGAATCGATACATGCACGCCCTTTGGCACATATACAAACGAACCGCCTGACCACACGGCTCCGTGCAGTGCCGCAAATTTGTGGTCATGAGGTGTAACCAGCTTCATAAAATATTTGTGCACCATGTCGGCATATTTGCCCTTTAACGCGCTCTCCATGTCTGTATATACGACACCCTGTGCGGCAACTTCGTCTTTTACATTGTGATATACGAGTTCAGAATCATACTGTGCACCGACTCCGGCAAGTGATTTTCGCTCTGCCTGCGGTATTCCGAGTCTTTCGAATGTGTCCTTGATATCCTCCGGCACATCTTTCCATGAACCCTGCATTTTTGTATTCGGGCGCACATAAGTCGCTATGTGATCCATATCCAGTCCCTCGATGGAAGGTCCCCAGTCCGGAACCGGCATCTCGTTATAGATCTGTAAGGACTGTAACCGGAACTGCTGCATCCAGACCGGATCGCCTTTTTCCTTGGATATCTTATCTACGATCTCAGGTGTCAGTCCTTCTTTTATACGGTACGCATCTTTTTCTTCATCGCGGATGTCATAGATGCTGCGGTCAATATCTTCTACCTGACTTTTTTCTCTCATTTCGCATACACCTTTCTGTCTCTTATTCAAACTCTTCAAAGCCCTTTTCATTGATGTGATCCACAAGGGAAGCATCTCCGTTTTTGACGATCTTACCCTCGTCCATAACATGTGTCACATCCACATTTAAAGACTCCAGTATCCTTGTGCTGTGTGTAATGATCAAAAGACTGCCTTTGCAGCGCTCCTTGTAGATCTGAATGCCTTTTGATACCGTTCTTACCGCATCAACATCCAGCCCCGAATCGGTCTCATCCAAAATAGCCAGCTTCGGCTCAAGCATCAGCATCTGAAGTATCTCCGCTTTTTTCTTTTCTCCGCCCGAAAAGCCTACATTCAGATCACGCTCCGCATAGGACTCGTCCATCGAAAGCAGCTTCATGGTCTCTGTCAGTTTCTTTTTGAAATCCCACAACCGGATTCTGCTTCCGGTCTTCTGCTCCAACGCACTTCGGATAAAAGCGCTGAGTGTGACGCCCGGCACTTCAAGCGGACTCTGGAATGATAAAAAGATACCTTTCTTTGCTCTCTCGTTGACCGGCATCTCGGTAATGTCCTCTCCATCAAAAATAATACTTCCCGATGTGACCGTATAACGCGGATGTCCGGTGATTGCATATCCGAGCGTGGATTTTCCTGTACCGTTTGGTCCCATAAGAACATGTACCTCGTCCTTACCTATTTCGAGATCGACTCCGTGTAATATCTCTTTATCCTCAACATTAACGTGTAAGTCTTTGATTTCCAATATGTTTTTCTCTGACATATTCTGCCTCCTTCATCTATGCTATATCGTTGCTAATTGTCGGCGTTGCCAATCATATCCTGAAGCGTTGTCTTTTCCAGATAATCATTTATGACCGCTTCCAGTCCTTTCCAAAAAGGAAACGTCGGACATTTTGTGGTTTTTTCACATTTTTCTCCATTCAGTTCAAGGCACGAAACCGGAGCCAGATTTCCCTCTATGACCGTAAGTATATCGATCACTTTGTACTCACAGGGCTTTCGCGTAAGACGGTAGCCGCCGCCCTTGCCGCTTGCACTCTCAAGCATGCTTCCCTTCTTTAATGTGTTCATAATACTTTCCAGATATTTCAGTGAAATATCCTGCCTTGCGGCGATCTCCTTTAACGGAATGAACTCTCCCGTATCGTGCTGCGCCAGATCTACCATGACGCGCAATGCATATCGTCCCTTTGATGATATCATCATTTTCCTCTATCACCTCTTTCGCCGACATTATAATCCTATTCCCCTACTATGTAAATAGGTAATTTGTTTTTCTTCCAGTACAAAACAGGCGAAGCATTCGTTATCGAACACTTCGCCTGTTTTGACTAAAGGAAACACTCCATTATGATCTTCTCACACATATCATAACCCAACTCGGAGCTGTTCAAAGACAAGGTATAATTTCCTGCCATGCCCCACTTCTGATCCGTATAAAAGCGATAATTGGTCATACGCCTTTTATCGATATCCGCCATCATTCTGGCAGCTTCCGTTTCCGTGACATTGTATAATTTGCAGATACGCTCTACCTTTTCCGGCATATCCCCATGGATAAAGACATTCAACACATCATCTCTGTCCTTTAAAATAAAATCCGCATTTCGTCCTATGATCACACAACTTTCTTTTTCCGCAACATCCAGAATCACCTTTCGCTGTGCTTCGTACACCATATCTTCCACAGATTTTCCGGTAATATCACGACCAGAAAAAGCATAAGCAAACAAGCCTTTCTTTGGTGACAATTCCGCCTTTTGCCTGATATACTCCTGTGAAAAGCCCGACTGCTCCGCAATCTGTGCGATGATATCCTTGTCATAATATTTGATTCCGAGTTTCTTTGCTACTTCCTCACCGATAAAACGGCCGCCGCTTCCAAACTCTCTGCTGATCGTAATAATTCTCTTTGCCATAATTTCATCCCCCTTAGCTTAAAACATCAACCTTGTTCTTCCTGATCCGCTTTAAAAATACATAGCCGACCAGACACGCGATAAACTCCGTGATCGGGAATGCCCACCAGATCAGCGAAACGCCCACCTGTCCGTTTCGAACCAAAACAGAGAAGATCCCTGCGAGCGGCAATATGATCACAAGCTGTCTGAGCAGTGAGATCACAAGCGACTCGATACCGCCGTCCAACGCCTGATAGATTCCCTGATATGCGACATTGATTCCCGCAAAAATGAAGCAGACAGAAACAATGCGCATTGCGCCGATAAAATACTCCCTCGACTGGCCTGCATTAAACAGTGTCGCAAATGCATTCGGGAAAATTTCCGTGATCGCCACACCGAGGATCATAAGTGTAATCGTATAGATCAGTCCATATTTGATTCCATCCTGAATACGCTTTTTGCTTCCCATTCCGTATGCAAAAGCAATGATCGGCGTGATCGCATCTCTGAGTCCAAATGCGAGGAACAGTACAAACTGCTGCACTTTGTAGAACAGACCGTATGCCGTCTGCACCGATGGACTGAATTTCAAGATCAGATTCATCACATATACCATGATCGACATCAGTGCCTGTGCAATGATCGCCGGAAGTCCGATCGAATAGATTTCCCGGATGATTCCGCCATCCGGTTTCATGTATTTTGCATCATGCGCAAACTCTTTATTTAATTTTATATGGAAAACCAACAGTAACAACGCGGATGCCACCTGTCCGATCACCGTCGCATAGGCAGCGCCCTCTACGCCCATTTCAGGAACCGGTCCGATACCATAGATCATGATCGGGTCAAGTATAATATTTACGACCGCTCCCACAACCTGACCGATCGTGGAATAAAGCGAACGTCCTGTTGCCTGCAACAGTTTCTCAAATAAAGAGAAGAAGATCATTCCGAACGAGATCACACAACATATTCTCAGATAGCTTGTTCCCATTGCGATCACTTGCGGATCAACCGTCTGCGACGAAATATAAGCTTTCACACCAAAAATTCCAAACAACAAACATACCACATAAATGATCGCGCCTAAGAACAAACTGTTTCCCGCAACTTTTGCTGCTTTTTTCGCATTCCCCTGTCCAAGCGTTCGCGCAAGAATCGCGTTCGTTCCAACTCCCGTTCCGATTCCGACTGCTACCATAAGCATCTGCACCGGGAACACCAGCGTAAGTGCGTTTAATGCTGCCTCGCTTCCTTCTCTCATGTTTCCGACAAAGGCACTGTCCACGATATTGTAGACCGCCTGCAATGCCATCGATAAGATCATCGGTATTC
>CAVHWG010000070.1:0-4665 GCA_963639645.1 Firmicutes bacterium TM09-10
GTATATCAAAGAAATATCTTCTACACAGGGGTTCTTATTCCGATTGGGCATGGTGATCATACCTGTGTTAGCGTTGGGGATTTCTTATGTGATCATCAGAAAAAAATATCATATCAATGAAGAAGAATATGCAAGATTGATTCAGAAAAAATAAGTAATGTGTAAACAGGGGGGATGTATAACAGGAGAAGTTATACATTGACCCTGTTTTTTGGTATGATATACTAAAAAGAAATGAATTATAGCAATGAGCGAGGCAAAATTTTGTATACATATGAAGAAGTTATCGATAAAATTGAGAACAGCAGAAGATTCGGCAATCTGCCGGGCGTGGAAGTGACAAAGCGGATGCTTGCGGCACTTGACAATCCGCAGGAAGGACTTCGCTTTATCCATGTTGCGGGAACGAACGGCAAAGGTTCTACCTGTGCGTTTCTGACGAACATATTCACACAGGCGGGATTAAAATGCGGCTGCTTTACATCGCCGCACCTGATTCATTTTGAGGAGCGCATCATGGTCGCTCAGCAGATGATCCCGAAGGATGTGGTAACACGAATCGGCAATGAACTTCTGGCGATGGATTTCGGTGTGACACCGACGATGTTTGATTACTGTCTGGTGATGGCGGTACTGTATTTTAAAGAGTGCGGCTGCGATGTCGCGGTCATGGAGACGGGACTCGGCGGAAGGCTCGATTCAACAAATGCGCTCGGAAATCCGATGGTTGCGGTTATCACAAGGATCGGTTACGATCATATGGCAATTCTCGGTAATACGTTGACGGAGATTGCATCGGAAAAGGCAGGCATTTTAAAAGAAAACGTTCCGGCAGTCTTTGCGCCGCAGGACGAGGATGCGCTTGCGGTATTGCAGCAGTATCCGGGAACGCTCGTGAGCGAATCGGACATGCAGCAGGTGGCAGCGATGCGGCCGGGACTTACCGGTGCGTATCAGTTGGAGAATGGTGCAGCAGCAATGCTTGCAGCAAGAAGCTTTTTCGCGCAGATAAAAATTGATCCGGTGAAAGTCGAGACCGTGATCGAAGAAGGAATCCATACGGCGGTATGGAAAGGGCGCATGGAACTGTTGAGCGAGGTGCCGTTTCTTATGGTGGACGGCGCGCACAACAGCAACGGAATCCATGCTTTGGCAGAGAGTTTAAGAAAGCTTTATCCGAATGAAAAGTTTCATTTTGTGATGGGCGTGATGGCAGATAAAGATTATGAGAAGATGATCGAGGAACTGCTTCCGCTTGCCATCGATTTTGTGACAGTAACACCGGAGAGCAGCCGTGCGCTGCAGGCGGAGAGTCTTGCAGAAGATATCAGAAATCATGGAGTTCCGGCGAGAAGTATCGAATGGGTTGCGGATGTGCTTGCACTGCCGAAGATGGGGGAGAAGACGATCGCACTCGGATCGCTATACTTCATTGGAGAGTTGGAAGCATTATGTGAAGAAGCATAGTTGAGTAGAAAGAATTGTAATGTCTTATTTGTATGAACATAAGAAAGATAGAAAAGGTAATGAATACATAGAAATCACCGGATACGAAGGCACGATACGTCATTTGACTATCCCTGCAAGCATAGAAGAACTTCCGGTGCGAAGCATCGGAAAAAGCGCATTTTCGGGACGGGAAGATCTCTTAAGTGTGGAGCTTCCGGCGACGATCGACACGCTCGGGCGCTATGCGTTTTATAATTGTAAGAATCTGCGAAGTATGCGTCTGTATGACCGTGTGGAGGATTATTACGACGGTGTGATCAAACAGTGCCAGAGTCTGTCCGGGATTACGCTGCATCAGGAACGCGACAGTTTCTCGGTTATGAAGGAACTGCTTGCGGACAATGACCGGCGGCTTACATTTGCGATCGAGCCGGTCGGACTGCATCTGACGTTCCCGGCATATGTGTACGATTTCGTGGAGGACGTGGAGGCGCGTGTATTGCATCACAAGATTGAGGGCAGCGGCTATCCGTTCCGTGAGTGTGTCACACGAAAAGGCGTGGATATCCTTGCATACGATAAGCTTTTTTCGCATGTGATCAGCGATGATTACGAGGCGGCGATCATGGTGGCACTCAACCGGCTGCGCTATCCGGTCGAGTTGGAAGCTGCCGCGAAGGAGCAGTATGAGCAGTATCTGGAGCAGAATGCACGCATTGTCCTTCTGAAACTGATCGAGCAGGGGTGCGATGAAGAAATCCGCTATCTGTGTGATGCGTGTCTGATCACGAAGGATGCGTTGGAGGACGGTCTGTATGAGGCGGCGGACAGGAAGCTGAGCGCGATTACGGCGATACTGATGGAGTATCAGAGACAGCATTTTACGGCGCACCAGCAGGCAATGAAGATGACGCTTGATGATTGGTAAAAGATGAAAACAAGAATTGAGTTAGAAACAACAGGAAATAAAATATTGAACAGCGTTCGAACCGAGCTATATCTGTCGATGCGCTTTATGGGACCGGCTTTGGGATCGCTTGGATTTAAGATGGATCTCTCGACACGGACGGTTGGCACGGATGCGGCGTTTATCCGGTTTAACCCGACGTATCTGCTGCACACCTATATCGAGCGGCCGGAACTTTTAAACCGCGCGTACATACATATGCTGATGCACTGTCTGTTTCGGCACATGTTTTCGGCAAAGGAACATGAGGATGTGGAACTGTGGGATCTGTGCTGTGATATTGCGGTGGAGTCGGTTGTGGATTCGATGGAATATCCGAGCATTCTGCGTGTGACATCGGATTTCCGGCAGCAGTGGTATGAGAAGCTGACGGCGGAACTGAAGGTGCTGACCGCAGAGAAACTGTATCACTATTTCATTTTAAGAAAACGCGATCCGTATCTGGAAGAATCGCTCAGGCAGGAATTTGCGATGTGCGATCACAGCTTCTGGGAGCGGATGCAGCCGCCGGAGGACGAGGATGACAAGAATCCGAAGGCTCCGATCGAGAACGAGAGCAGTGAGTCGGACAGCGAGCAGCAGCCGGCAGGAGAGAAGCAGCAGGACACCACGCCGATGGGATCAATGGATCCGAAGGAAGAAGAGTGGAAAGAGAACGCAAAGCGCATCGAAAGCGATATGGAGACATTCGCCAAGGATGCGGCGGAAGATGCCGGAAAACTGGCATGGATGCTTAAGATGCAGAATCGCGAGCGCAAAAGTTATAAGGAATATTTAAAGAAGTTTGCGGTTGTGCGGGAAGAAGTGTCGGTGGATATGGATTCGTTTGATTACGGATTTTATATGTACGGTCTGCAGATGTACGGCAATATGCCGCTCATCGAGGAGAACGAGTACCGTGAGGCGAAGAAGGTCGAGGAACTTGTGATCGCGATCGATACCTCTGCGTCGTGCAAGGACAGGCTTGTGCAGCAGTTTATTAATGAGACGGGAGCAATTTTAAAGCAGCAGGAATCCTTTTTCCACAAGGTCAATATCCGCATTATCGAGTGCGATAATCAGATCCAACGGGATGTGCGCATCACGAATCTGGATGAGATGAACGCGTATGCGGACGGCTTTCATGTGGAGGGCGGCTACGGAACGGATTTCAGGCCGGTCTTTGATTATGTGGAGACGTTGCGGAAGCGTGGCGGGTTAAAGCAGCTTAAGGGGCTGATGTATTTTACGGACGGTTTCGGAGAATATCCGAAAAAGCCGACGGACTACGAGACGGTGTTCGTCTTCTACGGAGACGAAGAACGTGAGGAACGCAAGGTGCCCGACTGGGCGGTGAAGTTATATTTAGAAGGAGTACAACAATGAACATCAAACAGGCGAAACAGGAGATCGTGAATACGGTTCACGCATATCTGGCGAAAGACGAGAGCGGGGAATATGTGATTCCGGTTGAGCGACAGAGACCGCTTCTGTTGATCGGACCGCCGGGAATCGGTAAGACCGCGATCATGGAGCAGGCAGCGCGCGAGTGCGGTATCAATCTCGTATCTTACACGATCACACATCACACAAGACAGAGTGCGATCGGTCTGCCATTTATCTCAAACAAAAAGTATGGGGATGAGGAAGTCTCGGTGACGGAATATACGATGAGCGAGATCATCGCGTCCATCTATGACCGGATCGAGGAGAGTGGAATCAGGGAAGGAATCCTCTTTCTCGATGAGATCAACTGTGTGTCGGAGACGCTTGCACCGACGATGCTGCAGTTCCTGCAGTATAAGACCTTCGGAAATCATCGTGTGCCGGACGGATTTATCATTGTGACCGCGGGCAATCCGCCGGAATACAATAAGTCGGTGCGCGATTTTGATATCGTAACGTACGACCGTGTCAAACGCATTTATATCGAGGAAGATTTTGCAGCGTGGAAAGAGTACGCGTACCATGCGCAGATCCACGGAGCGATCCTTGCGTACCTTGAGATCAAGAAAAAGAATTTCTATTCGATCGTTTCGGATGTGGACGGCAAGCGTTTCGTGACGGCGCGAGGATGGGAAGATCTGTCGGTGGTCATGAAAGTGTACGAGCAGCAGGGCATGCCGATCGATTATGATTTTGTTGTGCAGTATTTACAGGACCCGGAGATTGCGCGCGACTTTGCGGTCTACCATGAATTGTATCGCAAGTACAATCAGATCTATCGTGTGCCGGAACTTTTAGAGGGACAGTTCCCGGAGGATGTACTC
>CAVHWG010000071.1:0-5500 GCA_963639645.1 Firmicutes bacterium TM09-10
GTGTTTACTGCGTCTTCGTAGAACACACCTGCGCCGTACATCTTCTCGATCATGGCTCTCGGAACTTTACCCTTACGGAATCCAGGAACACTGATCTGGTTCTTCTGCTTCTTGTAAGCAGCCTCGATTGCCTTCTCTAATTCTTCTGCAGGAACTTCGATGGTAAGCTTTACCATATTCTTGTCTAAATTTTCAACCTGTACACTCATTTATACGTTTCCTCCTTAATATATATCAATTCCATGTACAATCTTAATTCTTTGTACTCCCTCCGATAAAAGGGCATACTGCGACCACTACAGTCATTTAAGGATTATAGCACACGAAACGCCCTTTTTACAAGCTTTTTTTCTATTTATAGCAAAAAAGACCGGCTGCACACTGTCAGCCGGTACTTTTTATAACTTTCGGATTGAATTTCCGTCATTCAATTTTACCGGGAAGCGGTAGGAATAATTCTTTTCCTGCCACGCCGGATCGTCCATCATACGAAGCAGATTCTTCGCCGTGATCCTGCCTAACTTGTACTGCGGATGCACAACGGACAGAAGCTTGACTTCCTGCTCCTGCTGCAGCTCCGCATCGTCAAACGACACGAGCGAGAGATCCTGCGGAACCGATATACCTCGTTCCGTCAGAAACTCCATATAATATCCTGCGATCTCATCATTGTAGGTCAGCATCGCCGTACAGTCCTTCGTTCTCCGATAGATATGCAGCATACCTTTCTTGCTGAACACATCGGCCATATCCTTGGTCGAATACCAGCGGACACAGTCATCATCGTACTTGATTCCGTAATCGGAGAGACATTGGATAAACCCTTTGAACCGCTCCAGTCCCTGCATGTCATCGTATTTGAAAATGCCGCCGATCCTGCGGTGTCCATGCTCGATCAGGATCTTCGTCAGTTCATACGCCGCGCGTTCATCCGACATCTCCACGCTGTCGAACGTCTGATTCTCATAATGATTATGGATAAAAAGCGTCGGAATGTTGCGCTTTTTGATCTCGCGGTACAACCGGATATTCGGGTTCGGAAATGCGGAGCGTGTTCCCTCAATGATCAATCCGGACACATTGCTTTTGAGCAGGCCTTCCAGATAGATTGCCTCATCGTTCAGATGGTTCTTCGTCACCGCCACTTCGATACCGTAACCTTTCTCCGCAAGTGCCGACTCGATGCCGTCATATACTTTCGGGAAAAGATATTCGGAATAATAGCTCAAAAGCAGTCCCACTTTCGGGCGTGTCTCATCCATCTCGCCACCCACATAGGATACATAGGTTCCGCTTCCCCTCACGCGGGTGATCAGACCTTCGTCCTCCAGCTGCTGGAGCGCTGTGCGCACCGTCTGTCTCGAATAGCCGAACTTCTTCTGCAGGCTCGTCTCCGATGGAAACTTATCCGTATTCTTAATGACACCACTGGTGATCAGTGTATGTGCCCAATGATATAATTTCTGATACTTCAGGATATCCTGATCTGTATTTCGCATAGGCACCCCATTTTGTTTCTTTATTTAATAACCTGAATTGATTCACGATCTGCGAATACTGCAACGAAGATCAGGAATACAACACCCTGAATGAGCTGCATCATCTGTGTTGTGAATCCCATCATGGTCAGTCCACTGTTCAGTACAACGTACAGGAGTGATCCGACGATGATATTTTCGAAACGAACCTTTGCTCCACCGGAGATTGGCATTCCGCCAAGTACCAGCGCGATCAGGATCTGTGTCTCTAACTGGTTTCCACCGGAAGATGTAACCGATCCGACCTTGATAACATTGATAAATGCTGCAAATCCTGTGATTGCACCTGCAAGCACATAGATAAGGAATTTCATCTTGTCGGTACGGATACCGGAGAACATTGCTGCTTTCTCGCCGGCACCGATGGCCTTTAAGTAAGTTCCGAATTTTGTAAAACGGAATACAACAAATCCGATTGCCAGAATAATTATGGTACAGATTACTTTGAATCCTGTCGTATCATAATTGATCAGTTTTGCGGATCCCGCAACCGGTGCGTTTGTTGTCAAATACTTGATAAATCCACGGAACAGGAACATTGTACAAATTGTTACAATGAAGGATTTGATCTTGCGGAATACGTAGAAGTAACCGTTGATCGCACCGATCAATGCTCCGGATGCAATACCCGCAACGATTGCAAGCGGAATGCTGTATTTAGAAACCACACACACAACGATGGAAGAAATTCCGAGAATGGAGCCCTGAGAGAAATCCAGACCACCCATTGTCATAATAAAGAATACACCCATCGCTGAAATCATTGTCACGTACACTGAAGAGAATGCCAGTGCCATGTTGCCCATCATTCGAAATCCGGTCAGGAAATTGAATAACAGAAAAATTACAACCAGTCCCACAACAGGAAGAAGGGAACGGATCAATGACATTGTTGATGCCTTTTTGAGCTGCTGCTCTTTATCGTTTGTGTTTACACTTGCTTGACTTCCCATAGCTGCCTCCTTATACCATCATCGTAATCAGACCGTTCTCATCGAGGTTCTGATCACGCTCAAGTTCTCCACTGATCTTGCCGTCTTTCATGATCATAATGCGGTCACACATACCGATCAGCTCCATCAGCTCCTCAGAGATCATAATGATGGATTTGCCATTCTTTCTCATGTGATCCATTAACTGGTAGATATCCTGCTTAACCTTGATATCGATGCCTCGTGTCGGGCTGTCAAGTACGACGATATCGGAATCTTTTCCGATCCATCTTGCAAGTACGACCTTCTGTTTGTTTCCACCGGACAGGTTGGAAACAAACTGATTGACATCGACCATTTTAACAGACATCTGCTTTGCATACTTGTTTGCAAATTCTTTCTTCTTCTTATCACTGATCAGCTTTGCCGGTCCGGCCAGCTCATCGAGTGACGGGAGACAGATATTATCGCCGATACTCTGGTTTAATACAACGGACTCATTATCACGATCCTTGGATGTATAAGCGATGCTATGCTTGATCGCGGTCGGAATATCGTTGATCTGTGTGCCGTCTGCCAGCTGTACAGTTCCGGTGCGATCGTAAGATGCTCCGAAGATTGCCTTGCCGATCTCATGCATACCGGACTCGGAAAGTCCACCGAAGCCAAGGATCTCGCCTTTGTGCAGATCAAAGCTTACGTCCTCGATCAGTCCCGGTACTGTTACGTTCTTAACCGAGAGAACCACTTCATCGGAAACTTTCTCACCGTAATCGCTTCGGTAGTAATCACCGGTAACCTCACGGCCAACCATCAGTTTCTTTAAGTCATTCTCATCAACATCCGAGCTCTTAACGGTATCAATGTACACGCCGTCTCGAAGGATGGTGATCGTATCGGATTTCTCAATGATCTCAGGGAGGTCATGTGAGATAAAGATAACGGTATTGCCGCTCTCCTTGATACGTTTCATATGTTTGTACAGCTCCTCACGGCCTTCCTGTGAGAGTGCTGTCGTCGTCTCATCAATAACAACGATTTTCGGATTAAAGTAGGTTGCCTTAACGATCTCAACCAGCTTACGATCCTCGAAGTTGTACTCATCGATCATATCCGATGCTTTGATTCGGTCAAAGCCGTACTGTTTTAACAGCTCATTGGCTTTCTTGTTCATCGCATTGGTATTCTTGATTCCCATATGTACGAACCGATCCTCATGTCCGAGGAAAATGTTCTCTGCCACGGTCAGTCCGGACAGTGTACCAAGCTCCTGTACGATGATGGAAATACCCTCTTCGTTTGCCTCCACCTGATTCTTCGGGTGAACTTCCTTTCCGTCAAGAATAAATGTTCCGCTTCCGATGCTGTAGATTCCTGTCAGCATGTTGGTCAGTGTGGATTTTCCGGATCCGTTCTCACCGATCAAAGCATGAACCTCTCCTTTATTTACGTTGAAGGATACATTTTGCACAGCCTTGGTAATACCAAAGTTCTTGCAAAGATTTTTAACCTGTAATCTAACTTCACTCATTGCTGTCTTCCTCCTTTCATTACTTGACGATCTCGCCCTTGGTAGCCTTGGTTGTCACAGTAATGATGATAAGCAGTGCAAGTCCTGTGATAACGTCCTGAATAGCGGTTGGTGCTCCCAAAGCAATGAATCCGAAGAAGATGATGTTGATTACGAACTCACCGATGATGATTGCCGGAAGTGGCATTCCGTATTTCTTAAATGCCAAACCGAAGAAGCATCCCATGGTTGGTACGAAGTTCCGGCTCATGGATGCCATACCGGTTACAGCGACCATGGATGAACCGTAGCTGATCGTTAAGATTGCCATAACACCGAGGAAAGCACCACTTAAGATGAAAGCTAAAACTTTGTACTTATTTACGTTGATACCCATGTTCTTGGCAACGAACTCGTCGCTTCCGATTGCATAGGTGTATGTTCCAATTTTTGTATAATTTAAGAAAATGTAGGCTACAACACATGCTGCCAGTGCAAGGATAATATCCCAAGGCATCTGTCCGAAAGCACGTAAGTTGGATGGAAGTGTCTGCTCCACACCGCCTGCAATATAGTTGGCTGCTGCCTCATAGATGAGCGCAAGACCGGTTGTTACGATCATGGATGGAATACGAAGCTTTACATAAAACATTCCGTTTAATGCTCCGACGATAGTTCCTGTAAGGATACATCCAACGATCAGTCCAAAATATCCGAGATTAAATCTTGTTGCGAATACGCATCCGACGATTGCGGAAAGCATAATGTTTGCGCCAATGGAAAAGTCGAACATTCCCATTACCATTACAAAGTAGAATCCAACGGCACCAACGGTTGCAATCAGGCTGGCCTGAAAATAGTTGAGCATATTGCCGAATGATCCAAAGTTATGCGGCGAAAGAATTTTAAAGATGGCCCAGGAAAGTACAACCAGACCGATCAGGATCAGATAGCCCATTGCTTTTCCCGAGATTTTTTTAGTAGTACCCATATTATCTACCTCTTCTTTTAGTCAATTCCAATTTGTTGTCATCTTTGATAAGAAAAGGTGGCGTCACGAGCGATGCCACCTTTTCCAATTTTCATTGTGTCTGTCTGTTAGTTACCTGCACGAGAAGCTGCGTCTTCGATTGATACGCTTGCTGCTGTCTTCTTTAAGTCTTCAAGACTTAACTTGGACATATCAACCAGTTCCTCATCTGTATATGGAAGCTGATCTACGAAGTACTGCTCATATGCCTTGTAATCATCAGCGGATGATACATACAGATATGGGAATGGAACATCTTCGAATTTTCCACCGAAATCTGTGTAGTTGCCCTTGATTGCGTTGTAAACCATCATGAATGCGATCAATGGATCACAGTAGTGTCCACCGGACTCACCTGCCATAGATCCGTTCTCAAGTCTTTCTCCAAGGTCTGGAAGGAAGTCTGTAGATACGATATCGATATCCTGAGTCTTGCCTGCACGCTCAACTGCTGCGATAGCGCCCTGAAGCGGGTCACCGCCGCCGCCTG
>CAVHWG010000072.1:0-5773 GCA_963639645.1 Firmicutes bacterium TM09-10
GTACGGTGGTGTGGGAGGTCGGTAGATAAAATAATTATCTACCTCCTACCCGATTACATAAATTTGATTACATAATTAAGATGACGGATTACAGAAAAGAGGCGTATGAAGATGGCAGACAAGAATCCAAAACATCCATTAAAGAAGAAACAGGCGAAAGCCAAGGATAAAAAGAAGCACATTTACGAATAAGTAGATGTTAAATTAGCGAAAAAGTGGGACAATCAAGAATGATTGTCCTATTTTTTTGAATTTTTTTGAGAACATCTCCCCATTGTCCGGTAAAGATGGTAAAATAGAGTCCGTATGATAAAAATGAGAAGAAAAGACGTTAAGGAGTGGTAACGTGAAGTATTTGAGACAATTATTGATTATTCTGCTTTTCTCGTTTGCGGGAGAGGTACTGCATTATCTGATTCCGATTCAGATTCCGGCGAGTATTTATGGGCTGGTGCTGCTTTTTGTTGCACTTATGACGGGGCTGATCCAGCTTCCGCAGGTGCAGGAGACTGCAAAATTTTTAATTGAGATCATGCCGATGATGTTCATTCCGGCAGGAGTAGGACTTTTGGAAAGCTGGGGTGTGTTAGAACCGATCCTTGTTCCGGTTATTGTGATCCTTGTCGTATCGACCGTTCTTGTTATGGGCGTATCGGGACTTGTGACACAGGGCGTTATGCATATCGGAAAATCACACGGAAAGAAGGATAAGTCATGAATGAATTTTTACAGGATTCCGTATTTTTCGGAGTCTTTATCAGTATTGTAACCTATGAAATCGGAGCATTGATCAAACGTAAATGGAATGTGGCGATATTTAATCCTCTTTTAATTTCAATTGCATTGATCATTATCTTCCTGATCTTATTTGATGTAGATTATGACACCTATGAATATGGTGCAAAATATCTGTCGTATTTTCTGACACCGGCGACCGTAGCGCTTGCAGTGCCACTCTATGAGCAGATTGAGCCGTTGAAGCATAACTGGAAAGCAATCATTGCGGGCATTCTCTCCGGAGCATTGACTTCCGCATTGTGTGTGCTGATCCTGTCCGTACTCATGGGACTTGATCACAAGCAGTATGTCACGCTGCTTCCGAAGTCCATTACCACTGCAATCGGTATGGGACTCTCGGAGGAACTTGGTGGAATCGTGACGATCACGGTTGCGGTCATTGTTGTCACCGGTGTGATCGGCAACATGTTTGCGGAGCAGATCTGTAAGCTTTTTCATATTGTGGATCCTGTGGCAAAAGGCATTGCGATCGGTTCGTCATCCCACGCGATGGGAACGGCCAAAGCGATGGAGATGGGCGAAATCGAAGGTGCGATGAGCAGCCTTTCGATTGCGGTATCGGGATTGCTTACGGTTGTGGTATCGATTGTATTTGCACAAATTTATTAAGATGAAAAGAACTGTTAAAAGTTAAATAAATTATTGCTTGCATTATAAGGATGAGAAGATAATATGTCGTTACAGTTTGTATTGGGAAGTTCGGGTAGTGGTAAAACGGAATACATTTATCGGCAGATCGTAGAGCAGGCGGGGGAACATCCGAAGCAGAATTTTCTTGTTATCGTGCCGGAGCAGTTTACGATGCAGACGCAGCAGAAGCTTGTGGAACTTGCACCGAACCATGCAATCATGAACATTGATGTGCTCAGTTTCAAGAGACTGGCGTACCGTGTGTTTGATGAGATGGGGCGAAACGATATCCGGGTGCTTGAGGAGACCGGAAAGAATCTGGTTCTCCGCAAGCTGGCGCGAAAGGAAGAGGAACATCTTACCGTACTTCGTCCGAATATGAACCGTATGGGGTATATCGGAGAGGTAAAGTCATTGATATCGGAGCTGGTGCAGTACAATGTATCACCGGATCGACTGGAGGAAGTGACACGAAGAGACGATCTATCGCCGGTACTACGCGCAAAGCTCGGTGATATTGTGACAATGTACCGGGCTTTTGCTGATTTCATGGAAGGCAGCTACATTACGGCGGAAGAAATCTTAAATGTGCTGTCGGATATGGCAAAAGATTCTGCGATACTTCGGGACAGCGTGCTCGTGTTTGACGAATTTACCGGTTTTACACCAATCCAGAATGATCTTATGCGGCAGCTTCTGCAGGTGGCGGAGCGGGTGATCGTGACGCTGACGATGGATGCGAGAGAAGATTTTTACCTGTGCAGAGGCGAGGAAGAACTGTTTTATCTCTCGAAGAAAACGATCCAGACGTTGATGCAGATGGCACAGCAGCTTCATGTGGAAGTGTTAGAACCGATCGTGTTGGAGGATAGTGCAGACAAGCGCTTTGTAAAGGCGCAGGATCTGGCGTTCCTGGAGCAGAATCTGTTCCGCGCATCGGGGACAAAAAGCCAGAGAGAAGTAGAACAGATCCATCTTGCTGCGACGCGCACACCGAGGGAGGAACTGACGCTGGTTGCGCGGGAGATCAACAAATTGATCCGTCAAGGATATCGTTACCGCGAGATGGCGGTCGTGACCGGATCGATGGAAGCATATCAGAATTATATTGAGCCGCTATTTGGCAAGTACGAGATTCCGTACTTTATGGATACGACAAAGGACGTGTTATTCCATCCGTTCACGGAGTTTATCCGTGCGGGACTTGAGGTGATCGGCAGTGATTTCGGTTATGAGGCGATCATGCGCTTCCTGCGCTGCGGATTCAGCGGAATCGAGGAAGATGAAATCGACCGGCTGGACAATTATCTTCTTGCGACCGGCATCCGTGGAAAAAAGGCATGGAGCAAGCGCTGGCTCAAGTTGCCGGGACGCTCGCAGCTTTATGATCTGGAACGGCTGGATGCGCTGCGTGTGCAGATCTGGGAGAGTCTTTTGCCGCTTTCTGAAGTATTTGCCGATCTGAAAGCAACGGTGCACGACGGAATTGTGGCATATTACAAAGTGCTTGTAGGGCTGGATATCGAGCGGAAGTTGTGGGCGCGCGAGCAGCAATATCTGGAACAGAATGAACAGACGAAAGCAAAAGAGTACGGACAGATTTATAAAATCGTCCTTCAACTTTTTGAAAAATACAATGAATTACTGGGTGAAGAGCCTCTTGCAATTGACGATTTTACTGAGGTGCTGGATGCGGGGCTGTCCGCGGCATCGGTGGCGGTCATTCCACCGGGGTATGACAGCGTAACTTTCGGTGATATCGAGAGAACACGACTAAATCATATCAAGATTTTATTTTTTGTGGGTGTTAATGACGGTATTATTCCGAAGTCCGCGAATGCGGGAGGCATCATCTCGGAGTACGAGAGAGAGGCTCTTCTGGAAACGAATATGGAACTGGCACCGGGAGCCAGAGAGCAGGCCTTTATACAGAGGTTCTATCTGTACCGGAATCTGACAAAGCCTTCGGAGCAGCTTTATATCAGTTATGCAAAGGTCGACAGTGAAGGCAAGGCAATCCGCCCGTCGTATCTGATCGGGGTTATTAAGAAACTATTCCCGAAACTGGAGCTTCAAAACGTTGAGAACATTGAGGCAAGAGAGGATTTCTATACAAAGAATGCGGCAATCGACTATCTGATTCACGGAGAGCGTGATGAGGCGTGGTATGCGCTGGCAGATTATTTCCTGCATGGGCTACAGAGTGAGCAGGAGATGATCGGGCGGCTTTTGGCTGCTTCGTATGCATGCTATGAGAATACGCCGATCAGCCGTGGTGTGGCGCTTGCGCTATACGGAAGAAAGATGGAAGGAAGCGTTACGCGGCTGGAACGCTTTGCAGCGTGTGCGTATGCGCATTTTCTTCAATTTGGATTAAAACTTTCGGAGCGTCAGACGAGCAGCTTCGAGAGTGTGGATATGGGTAATATCTATCATGCGGCATTGCAGCGGTACAGTTTAAAGCTGGAAGACTCGCCGTATGACTGGTTCGGTGTGCCGGATGAGACAAGGGAGGCACTTGCGGCGGAGGCGATGCAGGAAGCGATTGAAGGCTATCCGGATATGAGCATCTATGCCTCGGCGGAGAGTCAGTATCGCACGAAGCGCATGATGCGCATTTTCCAGCAGACGGTGTGGGCATTGACGAAGCAGGTGCGTGCGGGACAGTTCGTTCCGAAAGAATTTGAGGTGCGTTTCTCGGAACTTGACCATATGGATGCACTCGAATACGCGTTGTCCGATGATGTAACGATGAAGCTGACCGGACGCATCGACCGTATGGACACGTTTGAGGACGGCGAGCGGCTTTGCGTCAAAGTTATTGATTATAAATCGGGAAATACATCGTTTGACCTGATCCGTATTTATCAGGGACTGCAGCTTCAGCTTGTGGTGTACATGAATGCGGCGATGGAACTTGGCAAGGCGGAAAATGCGACAAAAGACGTTCTTCCGGGCGGTATTCTCTATTACCACATCGATGATCCGGTGCTGGATGCCGATGCGGAACTGACGGATGCCGATGCGGAGCATGCGTTGCTTCAGGCTCTCCGACCGGATGGACTTGTGAATGCCGATGCACAGGTGTATCTTGCGATGGACGAAAACTTGGAGGGCAAGTCGGAAGTGATTCCGGTCGAACTCAAGAAGTCGGGAGAATTATCGGCGCGTTCGAAAGTGGCAACGACCGAAGAATTCGGTGTGATCGAGGAGTATGTACACAACAAGATCGCGGAGCAGGGAAAGAAGATCTATGAGGGTGATGTCAGCGTGAATCCGTACCAGAGCGGAACGGAGTGTAGTTGTAATTTCTGTCCGTATGCATCGGTGTGTGGCATCGACACGAAGATTCCGGGATACGGATACCGCCATCTGGAATTCTTGAAGAAGGATGAAGTACTGGAACAGATGGAGATCA
This sequence comes from Firmicutes bacterium TM09-10, assembly GCA_963639645.1. GTDB lineage: Bacteria > Bacillota > Clostridia > Lachnospirales > Lachnospiraceae > Roseburia. The sequence goes on from CAVHWG010000072.1 coordinate 4,847, forward strand.
CCAATGCAGAAAGGAGGCGCGATACATGAAGTGGACGACCGAACAGCAGAAAGTCATTGATTTAAGGGACAGGGACATTCTTGTGTCGGCTGCAGCCGGTTCCGGTAAGACGGCGGTGCTTGTCGAGCGCATCATCAAGCGTGTCACAGACCCAAAGAATCCGATCGATATCGACCGTCTTCTAGTCGTGACTTTTACCAAGGCGGCTGCGGCGGAAATGCGTGAGCGTATCGGTGCGGCGATCGACAGGCAGTGCGAGGAGCATCCGTTTGACGCGCATCTGCGGCGGCAGTCGGCGCTCATCCACAATGCGATGATCACGACCATTGACAGCTTCTGCCTGTTTGTGGTGCGCAACCATTTTGAGGAGATCAATTTAGATCCGAATTTCCGTATCGCGGATGAGGGAGAGATCCGTCTTCTGGAGCAGGATGTCTTAGACCGCGTTTTTGAAGAAAATTACGAAGTGGAAAATGCGTCATTTCTTGCGCTCATTGATGCGTACTCCAACAAGCGGAGTGATCAGGCGGTGCGGGATATGGTGAGCAAGTTGTACCGGATGTCGCTGAGCAGTCCGTGGCCCGAGGAGTGGATCGGTGCGCTTGCAAAGCCTTATGAGGCGAGTGATGCAAAAGAATTGTTGCAGTCCGAGATGATGCGGGATCTGACGGAGCATGTGTGGCTGGTTCTTTTTGATATGCAAAGACAATTGGAAAAGCTGCATAGTATCGCGATCCTGCCGGACGGTCCACAGGCGTATGCGCCGGCGATCGAGCAGGATATGGCACTTCTTGAGCGTGCGGAGGAAGCGGACGATTATGAGAAACTCTGTGCTTTTTTTGAGGGGTTGAAATTTACAAATCTTTCACCAATCCGTAAGTTTGCCGGGGACGTACTGAAAAAAGAAGCGGTGCAGAACGGAAGAAA
>CAVHWG010000072.1:5783-20741 GCA_963639645.1 Firmicutes bacterium TM09-10
GAACTGGTGCGTCTGACACTTTCCTACACGAAGGAGATGGGGCTTGCCAAGCGCAAAAAGCGTATTGTGGATTTCTCGGATATTGAACATTTTGCACTGCGGATTCTGGTCGATGAAGAGACGAAGGCGCCGAAGAGTACGGCTGCCGAGTTTCGCGCGCATTTTGCGGAGATCATGATCGACGAGTATCAGGACAGTAACCTGGTACAGGAAGCGATCATGCGCTCGATTTCGAAAGAGGCGGACGGCGGTCATAATATGTTTATGGTTGGCGATGTCAAGCAGAGTATTTACCGGTTCCGACTGGCGCGACCGGAACTTTTTATGGAGAAATACGGTAGATTTGAAGTTACGGACAGTGTGCATCAGAGGATCGATCTGCACCAGAATTTCCGAAGCCGTCAGCAGGTGGTGGAGTTCTGTAACGACATCTTCTATAAGATCATGAGTCCGGACCTGGGGCGTGTGGCGTATGATGAGGATGCGGCGCTCAACTGTGGGGCAGTATATCCGGATGTGAGCGATATGGATGCAGAACTGCTTCTTGTGGATGAGCAGGATGAACTCCTGGCAGACCAGCCGGATCTGGACAAGCGGCGGCTTGAGGCACATCTTGTCGCGACGCGCATTCAGCAGCTGATGCGGGATGGCAGGGTGATGGACAAGGCGACCGGAGAACTTCGTGCGCCGAAGTATTCGGATATCGTCATTCTTTTTCGAAGTCTGAAAAACTGGGGCACGGATTTTGTGCAGGTGCTCAGCGAGCACGGCATTCCGGCGCATGTGGAGTCTGCAACCGGATATTTCTCGGCGTTGGAAGTGCAGACGGTTCTTAACATGCTTCGCATTCTTGACAATCCATATCAGGATATCCCGATGGCTGCGGTGCTAAAGTCGCAGATCGTCGGACTTGATGAGGAGGAACTGGCACAGATCCGTGTCAGTGACGAGACGGTGCCTTTTGCGGCAGCCGCACTTGCTGCGATGCAGGAGGAAGACGCGGACGAGAAACTGGAGGCTTTCTATGAAAAGTATACGCTGCTTCGCGGCATGAGGGATCTGCCGATCCATGAGCTGATCCAGAAGATCCTTGATGTGACGGGATACGGATGCTACGTTGCGGCGCTCCCCGCAGGTGAGCGCCGGGTGGCGAACCTTGCGATGCTCATCGAAAAAGCGAATGATTACGAGAAGACGAGTTACCGCGGGCTGTTTCACTTTGTGCGCTACATCGATCTGTTGCAGAAGTACGAGATTGATTTCGGAGAGGCGGACACGACCGGTGAGAATGCGGATGTTGTGCGCATCATGACGATCCATAAGAGTAAGGGACTGGAGTTCCCGATCGTGTTTGTGTCGGGGCTGGCAAAGAAATTCAACCAGATGGATGCCAACGAGAAACTGGTTGTGCATCCGGATCTCGGCATGGGCATCTGTGAGATCAGTGGGCAGCCGAAGCGGCAGAAAAGCTGTCTGTTCCGCTCGGAGATCGCGGACAAGATCAAGCGTGAGAACCTCGGAGAGGAGCTTCGCGTTCTCTATGTTGCGTTAACGCGAGCAAAGGAGAAGCTGATCTTAAGCGGTGTCATTAAGGATGAGGCGAAGACGATCGGTCAGTATGAGGGTAATGTCACCGAAAAGCAGCCGATCAGCTACCGGCAGCGTGTCGGGGCATCCTGTTATCTGGACTGGATCCTTCCGGCGATGCTTTCTTACCCGGAGCGCTACACGATCGGTGTGGTGAAGCCGGAAAGCATTGTAATGGAACAGGCTGCGGCAGCGGCGGAGGTGCGCATGGATTATGATGCCTTGATGCAACGGATCGGGCAGGCGGATGCCGCGCGGAAAGAGAAATATGAAACGATGTTTGCCTATGCGTATCCGTATCAGAGCGAGGCGGGAAAGAAGAGCAAATATTCGGTATCGGAGTTAAAGCACGATTCGATGGTGTTAAAATATGACCACAGCGAGGGTGAAGCGGAGGTGCCGGAGTTTCTTTTGGAGGAGCATGAATCCTATATTCCGGATTTCGCGCGGGACGAGGAACAGGGCGAAGTCTCCGGCGAGGTCAATCAGGGTGCGCTCCGCGGTACGGCGGTGCACCGTGTGATGGAATGTCTGGATTTTATGGCATTGGCAGAGGTGGATACGACGGATGCCGATGCGGTACGCCGTTTTGTGCAGGCGGAGCTTGACCGTATGACCGCGGTGGGTGAGCTTACGATAGAGCAGGCGGATCTAGTGATCCCGGCGATGATCGAGGGCTTTGTGCGAAGCGAGGCTGCCACGCGGATGGCACAGGCGGCGCTGCGCGGGGATCTCTATCGGGAGAAGCCGTTTGTCATGAGGTACGAGGATGTGCTGGTGCAGGGAATCATCGATGTGTTCTGGCTGGAGGAGGATTCCATTGTGCTGCTTGATTACAAGACAGATCGTGTGCGTCAGGCACAGGAACTGGTACTTCGCTATCAGAAGCAGCTTGAACTGTATGCGGATGCATTAAGCCGCGTATTTTCAAACAAAGAAAAGCAGATAAACGCGAAGGAACGGCTGATCTATTCGTTCCGTTTGCAGGAGGTTGTAAATTTATGAGTCAGATTATTTTAGCGTCCGCATCGCCGCGGCGCAAGGCTTTACTGGAACAGATCGGAATGGAGTTTGAGATCTGCCCGGCAAAAGGCGAAGAGATCATTACGGAGAGGCGGCCGGATGCGGTCGTGTTGGAACTGTCCCGGCAGAAAGCGGAAGAAGTGGCGGCAGGTGTGCTCATTTACAATGAACAGCACCCGGATCTTGCGACACCGCAGGATATTCTTGTGATCGGTGCGGATACGGTTGTTGCCTGTGGGGATGAGATCCTCGGCAAGCCGAAGGATGAGGCGGATGCAAAGAGAATGCTTACGCTTTTGCAGGGGAATACGCACAGTGTGTACACCGGAATTACGTTCGTATTTATTGATAAGAACGGAAGAACCGGAGAGCATCGCTTTTTCGAAAAAACCGATGTCACGATGTATCCGATGGATGACGGTGAGATCACGCGCTATATTGCATCGGGAGAACCGATGGACAAAGCCGGAAGTTACGGCATTCAGGGACGATGTGCAATCTACATTAAACAAATTGAGGGCGATTATAACAATGTGGTCGGTCTTCCGGTGGCGAGACTTTATCAGGAACTGCGCCGCGTGGGATACGATCTTAAGTTGTAGTCATTTTTCAGCACAAATATATTGTAGCAAATGCAGAACTTCGGTATAATACTGTTAAGTCTGACGTATATGTTACAAAGGAAATGATTTGTCCGGTGTAAGACCGGGTTATAAAGGATATAAGGAGGGCGTGGCGATGTACGAATATGATGACGAGGTATTGGAGTATTTTCTGGCACATCAGCAGCAGCTTTTTTCAGAAGATGTAGCGGAGACGCCGGAGGAAGCAGAAGAGTTCTTGGAGGACTGTATGGCGGTTGTCTGCCAGAACCTTAAGGATGTAAAGGATTATTTTGATGAAGCGGGAATGGACATTGCCGGAATGAGCGATGAGGATATCCTCGATGCGAGCGAAGTATTTGCACTGCCGGGTGGACGTTTCCTGATTGTTGAGGGATAGATCAGTGAGAAGAAAATTTGATCGAGTGATCGGACTTATGGCTGCGATCAGTCTTGCGACGGTGACTCTTACCGGATGTAAGGTGGGTGATATGCAGATCAGGCTGGAGTCGATCCAACTGTCAAATCACAAGAATGTTTTTATAATTAACGATTACAAATGCCCGCTCAAGAGGGCAAAGCTTTATCTGAGCAATTACCGGAATTTGTACGGTTCGGCTTACGGGCTGGATCTGTGGCAGTATGATTTCGGTGATGCGTCGCTCGAGGATTACGTCAAGGATGTGACGATTCAGGAATTGGCGCGTATCGCGTGTATGGATCTGATCGCCGAGCAGCAGGAGATGATGCTTACGAGCGAGGAAGAAGATCTCGTGAAGAAGGCGGCACAGGACTACTACGATTCGCTCAGCGATGCGGAGAAATCCTATATGGATGTACAAGAGACGGATATCGAGGAGGCATACAAAGAGTATGCTTTGGCGGAGAAGCTGTATCAGAGTCTGACACAGGGAATCGATGAGGAAGTCAGCGACGATGAGGCGCGTGTGATCCGCGTGCAGCAGATCTATGTGGCGGATAAGAGCACGGCGCAGGAGGTTCAGCAGAAGTTAAACGAAGGAGAGGACTTTGCGTCCGTTGCCGGTACTTATAATCAGAAAGGCAAAGTCGAGATCACGGTTGCGCGTGGCGATTATCCGCAGGAAGTCGAGAATATTGCGTTTAATCTGGATAATGATGCGTGCTCGGATATGATCGAGACAGAGGATGGCTACTATTTCATCAAGTGCCTGAACAAGCTTGAGGAGCAGCTTACGGAAGAGAACAAAAGCAATATCCGCATCAAGCGTGAGAAGGAGCAGTTTGAGGACACCTATCAGGAGTTTGTGGATTCTTCCACGTTTGAGATGAACGACTCGCTGTGGAACGAGATCACATTGGATGATACGTCGGATATTACGACGGATTCGTTTTTCGATGTGTATGATAAGTATTTTACGGCGGCGGATCAGACATAAGAGAAGGAGAGAGTATGAGTTGGGAATTTGACTGGCTGTATGCGCTGCAGCGGATCCATAATCCGGTACTGGATAAGATCATGGTGTTTTTATCACTGGTCGGAGAAGCCGGAATCGTGTGGATCGCTCTGGCAATCGTATTTCTGATCATGAAAAAGACAAGGCGCTGCGGGGCACAGATGGCGGCTGCGATGCTTTTTACATTTATCATCGGTAATCTGATCTTAAAAAATGCGATCGGCCGTGACCGGCCGTGCTGGATCGATCCGACGGTAGTGCTGATTGTGAAGAATCCGACGGATTTTTCTTTCCCGTCCGGACATTCGATGAACGGATTTACCGCGGCGGTAACGATTCTGTTTTACAACAGGCGCTGGGGAATTGCGGCAGTAGTACTGGCTGCGCTGATCGCGTTCTCTCGTCTTTATAATTTCGTGCACTTTCCGACGGATGTGTTTGCGGGAATTGTGATCGGAATGCTGGTTGCATGTGTGACGAATGCATTGTTTGTTCGAGTGAAAAAAGAAAATTAAATTTGCAATTAAAAAACTGTCGTATCCGGCAATATGCCGGGCGACAGTTTTTTTAGATCAAATCATGAAATTATTTTGTGAGAAGAAGCATGATGTCGTTACTTCGTTTTACGAACTTGGTCATATCATCAACTGAAAGCGGCTGGTTGGAGATTCTTGCCAGATCGTATAACTGCTCGGCGAACATCGGTACATGCTCGGAGTCCTTATTCTCTAAGATATACTTAACCAGTGCGTTGTTTGCATTCAGGGTCAGTGTCTGATCGGCTGCAAACATATTCGGATCCATACCACCCATGCCGCCCATGGAGTACATTTTCATCATATCCTGCATACGTCTTCCCTGCTCGGAGAGTGTCAGAACGGATGCAACTTCGTCGTTCTTTAATGCTTCCACCTTAACGGTCAGCTTGTCGTTATTTAATGTCTTTTTAAATAACTCGGAGAGCGTTGTGTTTGCCTCAGTCAGATCTTCGGCATCATCCGATTTCAATGCATCGGTGACATCGGCATCAATACGCTGGAACTGATAATGTTCGTTGCGCTGCTCAAGCTGCGTGATGAAAGATGTATCGATGTTGTGATCGAGGATGACCGCATTCATTCCCTGTTCCTTGAACAGATTGATGTACTGTCCCTGCTGAACCCTGTCGGTTACATAGTAGACCGTGCTGCGTTCCGGTTCTTTTTCTTCGGCTTTATCATCCGTATTCTCTGCTGTCTTATCTTCACTGTTTTCGGAAGAAGTATCCTCATCCTTTTTCTCTTCCTCGACCGGAGCGAGAAGTTCCGGAAGTGTCTGGTACTTGTCATTGATATCTTTAAAGAGGATATAATCATTCATCTTATCGCAGAATTTCTCGTCTTTTAAGCAGCCGTATTTGATGAACGGGCTGATGTCATCCCAGTATTTCTCGTAAGATTCCTTATCGGTTTTGCACATACCGATGAGTTTGTCTGCAACTTTCTTGGTGATGTACTCGGAAATCTTTTTCACAAATCCGTCGTTCTGTAAAGCGGAACGGGATACGTTTAACGGAAGATCCGGACAGTCGATCACGCCTTTAAGAAGCATCAAAAACTCAGGAATAACTTCCTTGATATTATCCGCGATAAATACCTGATTGTTGTATAACTTGATCGTTCCCTCGATGGAATCGTATTCGGTATTGATCTTCGGGAAGTAGAGGATACCCTTGAGATTGAACGGATAATCCATGTTCAGGTGGATCCAGAACAGCGGCTCCTTGTAATCCAAGAATACCTTGCGGTAAAATTCTTTGTATTCTTCATCCGTGCACTCGCTTGGATTCTTGGTCCAAAGCGGATGAATGTCGTTTAACGGAACAGGACGTTTTACGATCTTGAGCTTATCCTTGGCAGGAGTAACTTCAACGATTTCCTTCTCGCCGTTCTCGTTTTCTTTCTCCTCGGTCTTGGCTTCCTCGTGGATCTCCTCAACAACGGTATCGGTGTCGAGTTTGTCTGCCTTGTCAATCGTCTCGTATTCTTCCGGAGCGTTTGCCTTGCTTAAATAGATCTCGGTCGGCATGAAAGAGCAATACTTTTCGATGATCTCTCTTGCGCGGTATTCATTGGCGAACTCTAAGCAGTCCTCATTTAAGAATAAGGTGATCTCGGTTCCGACACCCTCTTTGGTTCCGTCAGTCATGTCGAATTCTGTGCCACCGTCGCTTGCCCAATGTACCGGTGTTGCACCTTCTTTATAAGAAAGGGTATCGATCGTTACTTCGTCTGCAACCATGAATGCAGAGTAGAAGCCGAGTCCGAAGTGACCGATGATCTGGTCTGCGTCCGATTTATCTTTGTATTTCTCTACGAAGTCGGTTGCGCCGGAAAAAGCGATCTGGTTAATATATTCTTCCACTTCATCGAAGGTCATTCCGAGACCGTTATCGATGAACTTTAAGGTTTTCTCTTCCGGATTGACGATGACCTGAATCTTTGCCTTGTAATCGGCAGGAAGACTGTATTCGCCCATCATGTCGAGTTTCTTTAATTTTGTGATAGCATCGCAGCCGTTTGAAATTAACTCACGATAGAAGATATCATGATCGGAATATAACCATTTCTTGATAATAGGAAACAGGTTATCGCTGTCGATGGATAAATTTCCGTGTTTATTTGCCATGTTATGCATCTCCTTGTCTTCGTACTTTATTTGCTAATAACGATGATATTACCGAAAAAAATAAAAGTCAATAGAAAATCAGCACTCTTTTGAAATGAGTGCTAACAAACACGGCACATTTGCCGTAATACAGACATTTGTAGGAATTCTAAAATCTTTATAAACAGGCTTGTACTGGACTTTTGATAAGAAAAATGTTACGATTGCAAACGCATAATAGTAATGAGGTGGAAATTCAATGAGTGATAATAGAACAAAAGGGAGCATGACGGAGGGAAATCCGGTCAAATGCATGCTCGCATTTGCAATCCCGATGATCCTTGGCAATCTTTTCCAGCAGTTTTATAATCTGGCAGATTCCATGATCGTCGGCAAGCTGGTCGGGGCGGATGCACTTGCGGCAGTCGGAGCGTCTACAGCAATCACAATGCTTTTTGTCATGGTTGCGGTGGGAACCGGAATTGGTTGCTCGGTCGTGATCTCACAGCTTTTCGGAGCGGAAAAGATCGAGGAGATGAAGACCGCCATCTCGACGGCACTTCTTTCGATTGTTGTATTTTCTTTATTTTTAAGTATATTAGGTCGTTTCTTAAGTCGCTGGATTCTGACGGTGATGGGAACGCCGGACAACATTTTCGATGGAGCGGAAGTCTATTTAAATATTTACTTTTACGGCTTTTTCTTTTTATTTCTGTACAATGCGTTCTCGTCCGTATTTAATGCGTTGGGCGATTCGAAAAAGCCGCTGTATTTTCTGCTGTTTTCGTCTGCACTCAATATCGGACTGGATCTGTTGTTTGTAGGAAAGTTTCATTGGGGTATCGCGGGTGCAGCGTGGGCAACGCTGATCGCACAGGCAATCTCGGCATTTCTGTCGTTTTGCGTGTTATATCATCGTCTGCATGGAATCGAATGCGGATCGTACCGCCGGTTTGACGGGGCGATGCTTGTCAATATGACAAGGGTGGCAATCCCGACGATCGTACAGCAGTCCATGGTTTCCATCGGAATGCTTCTGATCCAGGCGGCGGTCAACCGTTTCGGATCGGTTTTTATCGCGGGATATACGGCGGCCTGCAAGATTGACGGTATGGCGATCGTGCCGATGGTCAATGCCGGCAATGCGGTATCGACGTTTGTGGCGCAGAATATGGGCGCGGGCAAGCCGGAGCGCGCGAAGAAGGGCTATCATATCGGTCTGATCATGGCGGTATCGATCGGATTGGCAATCGGCGTATTCTTATTCTTCTTCGGAGATGTGTGTGTCGGCGCGTTCATGAATGCGGCAACGGACGGCGAGTCGATCGCGTTAGGTGCACAGTATATCGCGGTGGTATCCATGTTCTATTTTGTCATGGGTGCGATGAATACGACTTCTGCGGTGCTTCGCGGTGCCGGGGACATGGGCTGGTTCATGTCGGTCACACTGATCAATCTGTTTATGCGTGTGGCGCTCACTTACATTTTTGCGGATGCGACCGCCGGAATGATCATTATGTGGGCAAATCCGATCGGATGGGCATGTGGTTTTATTGTTGCTTTTTTCCGTTATCGTCAGGGCGGATGGAAAAATATAAGTATCATATAATTTATGGAGGATAAAAGAATGTTGGAAGCAGGAATCAAAGGAACAAAGGAAATCATGGTAACAAACGAGAATATCGCAAAGACAATGGGAAGCGGTACACTCGACGTATTTGCAACACCGGCAATGATCGCGTTGATGGAGAATACGGCATATGAGAGCGTTGCGTCAGAACTCGAAGAGGGAAGCGGAACCGTCGGAATCGCATTAAATGTCAAGCATGTGGCGGCAACACCGGTTGGCATGAAAGTTACTTGTGAGACGGAACTGATCAAAGTGGACGGACGTGCACTCACATTTTCCGTTAAGGCTTTCGATGAAAAAGGCCTGATCGGTGAGGGTGAGCATGAGCGTTTCATCGTGTTCAACGAGAAATTCCAGGCAAAAGCCGACGCAAAGCTTGAAAAATAATGTTATACGATAAAGATATCAGAGAGCCTCTGTTTGAGTTTTTAGAGGATCGCTACGGCAAAGTACGCCTTCTCGAAGAGCAGGTGATGGGGCAGTCACGCGCGGATATCGTGATGGTCGTGCCGAAAGCTCTCTACGGGATCGAGATCAAAAGCGATGCGGATACCTACGCACGCCTGGAGCGGCAGGTTCGGGACTATAACTTATATTACGATTATAATATGGTCGTGGTCGGAACAAGACACGCCGCACATATCGAGGAACATGTTCCGGACTGGTGGGGCATCATCACGGTGGAGCAGGACGGAGAGAAGACGGATCTTTATCTGATGCGCGAGGCACAGGAAAATCCGCAGATGGACTGGAGCCACAAGATCGAGATTCTGTGGAGGCCGGAACTTGCACATATTCAGGAACTGAACCGGATGTATGCCTACAAGCAGAAAAGCAAGCGTTTTGTTGCGGACAAGATCGTGGAGACCGTAGAGCCGGAATTGTTAGGTGAACAGCTTTCCGAGGAACTGTTTGAGCGCGATTATACGAAGATCTGGGAACAGATCCAGACATTCCGCAAGGAGAACGGGCAGAAGCCGAGACGCAGGAGAAGACGCAGACGCGTGAAGAAGGCGGTAAAATGAAAAATAAAGTACAGATTTATGTTATGACACATAAGCCGTTTGTGAAGCCGGATGATCCGGTCTATGTGCCGGTCCATGTGGGAAGAAGTGCGTGGATGCAGGTACATCCGGGCGAGGAATCCGAGCTCTTGTCTTATGTCGGGGATGATTCCGGCGAGAATATCTCGGAGCAGAACTGTTATTACAGTGAACTGACCGGTATGTACTGGACATGGAAGAATGCGGATGCGGATTACATCGGAATCTGCCATTACCGGCGCTATCTGCTCGATCATGACGGAGCACTGTTTGATCAGGAGAAAGTTAAAACATTCCTTAAGGATTATGACGTGATCACGACGAAGAATCTGCAATTGAATTTTCCGTATGAGGAAGGTTTTGTGCATCATCATAAGAAGGTGTATCTCGATACGACGGCGGAGGTGCTTCAGGAATTATATCCTGAATATACAAATACCTTTCAGACACTTGTTAAGGAGAAGCATACCTATTTCGGCAATATGCTGATCACACGAAAAGAGACGTATGATGCATATATGACGTGGCTTTTTGACATCTTATTTACCGTGCAGAAAAGAGTGAAAGTTGAGGAGGAGGATTCCTATCATCGGCGCATCTTCGGATTCATCTCTGAATTTCTGCAGTATGTGTGGATCGTGCATCATCGGTTAAATGTTTATGAAAGCATGGTCGGCATGCTCGGGGAGAAAGCGGAAGTCACAGAGACGAAGCGGATGCTTGCCGGGTATTTTAAGGCAAAGGATTACGAAGGAGCAAAGCAGTATTTTCTTGCGGCAAGGCGTGCGCGCCCGGATCTTCTGATGGAGGCGTCGGATATCACGGGAGAACTTCATCTGTGCATGGAGATCATTGCGATCGCAGGGCTTGAACAGGAGAAGTATGGTACGAATCTGCTGGAACAGTGTAATGAATTTGATAAGCTGATGCATTTTGGAAATGAACTCAACCGTCTGGCTCTGTCGGTGATCCACGGCGAGGAAGATGTTATTTTAAAGCAGTGGGCAAAAGAAAATCAGGTGAGTGATGTGGCACTTGAGGTGGCGGTTGCAGTCATGCGCGCGGCGGAATAGCAGTCTTGTATCATAAAAAGTACAGATAAGTTGTTTTGTAAAAATCACATCTTTGGTATAATACTCACCAGGAGTACTAGGAAAGGATGAAAAAAGATGCTCGAACTCAAAAATGTAGGGTTTCAGGCAGAGGACGACAACAAGGAGATCCTCCGCGATGTCAGCCTGAAAATTGATGATAAGATCGTTGTGATCACCGGACCGAACGGCGGCGGTAAGTCGACACTCGCCAAAGTGATCGCAGGAATCGTGCAGCCGACAAGCGGACAGATCCTCTTAGACGGTGAAGATATTACAAATTACAGTGTAACGGAACGCGCAAAGGCGGGAATCAGTCTTGCATTCCAGCAGCCAGTACGGTTTAAGGGACTGACTGTGCGTGATCTCATCACGATCGCAGCCGGACATGACCTGACAATGGACGAGGCGTGCTCGTACCTGTCAGAGGTTGGTCTGTGTGCGAAGGATTACATTGACCGTGAACTGAATGCGAGTCTTTCCGGCGGAGAAATCAAGCGTATCGAGATTGCGACGATCTTAGCGCGCGGATCGAAGTTCTCCGTGTTTGATGAGCCGGAGGCGGGAATTGATCTGTGGAGCTTCCGCAGCCTGATCCATGTGTTTGAAAAGATGCAGCGCGAGAACAACGGAACCATCCTGATCATCAGCCATCAGGAGCGCATTTTAAACATTGCAGACAAGATTATCTATATCAAGGACGGAATGGTAGAAAAGTACGGACCGAAGGAAGAAGTCCTTCCGGGACTGATGCACACATCCAAGGCAGGATGCGATGTCCTTATGAACAAGATGGAGGATTAAGATGATAGACGAGATTGGTAAAAGCCTGCTGAAGGAAGTCGCTGATTTAGATGCGCTTCCGGTAGGAGCATACAACGTCCGTGTCAACGGAGAGAGCAGCGAGCGCAACACGACTGCCAATATTGATATCGTCAGCAAGACGGACAAATCCGGCATCGACATTATCATCAAGCCGGGAACGAAGAATGAGAGTGTCCACATCCCGGTCATCCTCTCACAGAGCGGCATGAAAGAGATGGTTTATAACGATTTTTACGTTGGGGAGGACTGTGATGTCACGATCGTGGCAGGATGCGGTATCCACAACTGCGGCGGCGGAGACAGCGCGCATGACGGTCTGCATCGCTTTTTCGTCGGGAAGAATGCGAAAGTCCGCTATGTGGAGAAGCATTACGGCGAAGGCGACGGAAGAGGCAAGCGCGTGATGAATCCGACGACCGAAGTCCATCTGGAAGAGGGCGCATCGATGATTCTTGAGGCAACACAGATCTCCGGAATCGATGACACGCGCCGCCGAACGATCGCAACCCTTGCGGAAAATGCGACACTTGAGGTGCAGGAGAAAGTCTTAACGACCGGTAAGCAGAATGCGGTGTCCGAGTTTGTTGCGGATTTAAACGGAGACGGCAGCAGCTGTAACATCGTCAGCCGTACCGTGGCAAGGGACAAGAGTACCCAGCATTTCAGCAGTACCTTAAACGGTAACGCAGCATGCAGCGGACATACGGAGTGTGATTCCATTATCATGGATTCTGCCAAGGTAGCCGCAAGCCCGCAGCTTACCGCCGCAAACGTTGATGCAAGCCTGATCCATGAGGCTGCGATCGGCAAGATTGCCGGAGAACAGCTCTTGAAACTGATGACGCTCGGACTGACCGAACAGGAGGCGGAGGAGCGCATAGTGAGTGGTTTCTTAAAATAGATCAACCAAATTGCATAAATTTAATCATTGAATATATCAATTACTGTGATAAAATTCTATCATAGTTTTTGATATATTTTAATTTTGGAAGAAGGAACAACATGAAGAATTTTGAAAAGTATGAACGACAGTATTTTCTCCCGCCGGTATGCGAGTACGACTGGGTGAAGAAAGATTACATAGATAAGGCACCGATCTGGTGTTCTGTAGATTTAAGAGACGGTAATCAGGCTTTGATCGAGCCGATGAGCTTAGATGAGAAGCTGGAGTTTTTCCAGATGCTCGTTGATATCGGATTCAAGGAGATCGAGGTTGGTTTCCCGGCAGCGTCCGAGACCGAGTTTATCTTTATGCGTACGCTGATCGAGCGTGACATGATCCCGGATGATGTTACCGTGCAGGTTCTGACACAGGCGCGTGAGCATATCATCAAGAAGACGTTTGAGGCGGTAAAAGGCGCACCGCACGCAGTCATCCATCTGTACAACTCAACATCTGTTGCACAGAGAGAACAGGTATTTAAGAAAGACAAGGATCAGATCAAGAAGCTTGCTGTGGATGGAGCGGAACTGTTGAAGAAACTTGCATCCGAAACCGACGGTGATTTCTCATTTGAGTACAGCCCGGAGAGTTTCCACGGAACCGAAGTGGAGTATGCGGTTGACGTATGTAATGCGGTACTTGATGTATGGCAGCCGGATGCAGCACACAAGGCGATCATCAATATTCCGGCAACGGTTGAGACTGCGATGCCGCATGTGTTTGCAACACAGATTGAATATGTAAGCAAGAACTTAAAATACAGAGACAATGTGGTATTAAGCCTTCATCCTCACAATGACAGAGGATGCGGTGTCAGCGATGCGGAGCTTGGACTTCTTGCGGGAGCCGACCGTATTGAGGGAACGCTTTTCGGAAACGGCGAGCGTACCGGTAACGTGGACATCATCACACTTGCGATGAATATGTTCTCATACGGAATCGATCCGTTACTTGATTTTGAGGATATGCCGAGAATCCGTGCAACCTACGAGCGTCTGACCAGAATGCAGGTCGGCGACCGTGCACCGTATGCCGGAAATCTTGTGTTCTCTGCTTTTTCCGGTTCACATCAGGATGCGATCGCCAAGGGTATGGCGTGGAGAGAGGAGAAAAAGCTTACCACATGGACTGTTCCGTATCTGCCGATTGATCCGATGGATGTCGGAAGAACTTACGACAGCGATGTTATCCGTATCAACAGCCAGTCGGGAAAAGGCGGAATCAGCTACATCTTAAAGCAGAATTTCTCGATTTCCATGCCGGTTGCGATGCGCGAGGAAGTCGGTTATGCGGTAAAGCAGGTGTCCGACGAGGAACACAAAGAGTTATCTCCGCAGTGGGTATACGATATTTTCGAGGAGAATTATGTGAACCGTATGCCGCATTTCACCATCGATGAGTGCCACTTTAAGCAGAACGACGGAATTATGGCGGAAGCTACCATTACACACGGAGGAAAGAAGACGATCGTTGATGCAAACGGAAACGGACGTCTTGATGCGGTCAGCAATACATTAAAGCAGTTTTTCGGCATCAGCTACGAGCTGTCCACTTACGAGGAGCATGCTTTGTCCCACGGTTCTTCTTCCAAGGCGATCGCTTATGTCGGAATCACCTGCGAAGGCAAGAATTACTGGGGCGTCGGAATGGATGAGGATATCATCAAGGCATCCATCTCCGCGCTGGTTGTTGCAGTCAACAAGCTGCCGCAGATTGAGCAGAACGAGGAGAGACAGGATGAGCGCCTGACTTCCATGCTCAACTTTATCCAGAACAATTACCAGGATGTCACACTGGAGAGTCTGGCAGAGCAGTTCCACCTCTCCGAGCCGTATGTATCCAAGTACATCAAGGATAAGTCCGGCAAGACATTCGGAGAGCATGTTGCACACATTCGTATGAAGCGCGCAAAGACGCTGCTTAAGAATGGCAATATGACGGTTGAGAATATTGCGTATGCGGTTGGATATCAGAATGTGGAGCATTTCAATCGTACGTTTAAGAAGAGTTTTGATATGACACCGATTCAGTATCGTAACGAAGCCAGATCAAATTCGGGTTTGGCGACTTAGGTTTTATTTGCCCTATAGTAGGATGTGAAAGTCTAAAATTTGTTATAAAAAAATACATAG
>CAVHWG010000073.1:0-20452 GCA_963639645.1 Firmicutes bacterium TM09-10
TTTTTTTGTTTTCCACTTTTTTCTTCTTGCGCAAATGAAGCGTGTAAGTTATAATACAGTCGTTATATGACTGACGGAATGAGTGGAGAACCACGTGGAGTATAACGAGGCAGTGTATTGGCTGCTGAAGAGAGCAATGTCGTACTATGGCACTGCTGGGTCATGCATCGAAGATGCATGACAAGCGATGCTTCAGAGAAGCACTGCAGGCGATACATCAAAGATGTACCGCATTCGCCGACCGTCTGGGCAACAAAAGAAGCCTGGAGGGTCTTTTTTATCTGATTGTATCAAATCTAAAACAATACCCCTCGAGACTTGACAAATATCATATGTTAGTATAATCTATCGTTGGTTAGACAAAACTAATATATGGCAATCGTGCAATCAATTTTTATAGAAGGAGGAACATCATGTTAGAAATGAAGGAATGGGATGGATTCGAAGGACGTCTCTGGAAAGAAGAGATCAATGTTCGTCAGTTCATTCAGGACAACTACACCCCTTATGACGGAAACGAGGACTTCCTCGCAGATCCGACAGAAGCAACCGATAAGCTTTGGGGCGCATTACAGAAGTTACAGAAAGAGGAGCGCGCAAAAGGCGGTGTTCTTGATATGGAGACAGAGGTTGTAACAGGTATTACAGCTTACGGTCCGGGATATATTGATGAGTCATTAAAGGATTTAGAGCAGATCGTTGGCTTACAGACTGACAAGCCACTGAAGCGTGCATTCATGCCTTACGGTGGAATCAAGATGGCTGTTCAGGCTTGTGAGACTTACGGATACGAAGTAAGCTCCAACTTAAAGGAGATCTTCACAAAGTATCATAAGACACATAACACAGCTGTTTTCGATGCTTACACACCTGAGATGATGAAGGTTCGTCACGCTAAGGTCTTAACAGGTCTTCCGGATACTTACGGACGTGGACGTATCGTTGGTGATTACCGTCGTGTTGCTCTCTACGGTATCGACCACCTTATCGAGGAGAAGAAGAAAGACAAAGCAAACTGTGGATGCGGTCAGATGACAGACGATGTGATCCGTTTAAGAGAAGAGATCGCTGAGCAGATCAAGTGCTTAGAGGATATGAAGAAGCTGGCAGAAATCTACGGATACGATATCTCAAGACCTGCAACAAACGCAAAGGAAGCCGTACAGTGGTTATACTTCGGATACCTTGCAGCCATCAAGACACAGAACGGTGCAGCAATGTCCGTTGGTCGTGTTTCTACATTCCTTGATATCTACATCAAGAGAGATATGGACAAGGGAATCCTCACTGAGCAGCAGGCACAGGAGCTGATCGACCACTTCACCATGAAGCTTCGTATGGTTAAGTTCGCTCGTATTCCTTCTTACAACCAGTTATTCTCAGGTGATCCTGTATGGGCAACACTTGATGTAGCCGGAACAGGTGTGGACGGACGTTCTATGGTAACAAAGACGGACTTCCGTTTCTTACACACATTAGAGAACATGGGACCGGCTCCGGAGCCAAACCTTACTGTATTCTATTCATCCAAGCTGCCACAGGCATTCAAGGATTATGCAGCAAGAATCTCCATCGAGACAAGTTCCATCCAGTACGAGAACGACGATGCTATGAAGCCTGTATGGGGCGATGATTATGCAATCTGCTGCTGTGTATCCGCTACACAGACCGGTAAGGAGATGCAGTTCTTCGGCGCTCGTGCTAACCTTGCAAAATGCTTGCTTTACGCAATCAACGGTGGTGTTGATGAGAAGTCCGGCGAGCAGGTTGGACCAAACTACGCACCGATTACTTCCGAGTACCTGGATTACGATGAAGTAATGGCTAAGTATGACAAGATGATGGATTGGTTAGTAGACATCTATGTAAATACATTAAACCTGATCCAGTACATGCATGATAAGTATTACTATGAGGCAGCAGAGCTTTCCCTCATGGATACCGACTTAAAGAGAACTTTTGCAACCGGTATCGCAGGATTCTCTCACGTTATCGATTCCCTTTCTGCAATCAAGTATGCAAAGGTTAAAGTTGTTCGTGATGAGAACGGTCTTGCAAAAGACTTCGAGATCGAGGGAGATTTCCCTAAGTACGGAAACGATGATGACCGTGCCGATGAGATCGGTGTATGGCTCCTTAAGACTTTCATGGATAAGCTGAAAAAGCATCACACATACCGTGATTCTGAGCCTACAACTTCTATCCTTACCATTACTTCTAACGTCGTATACGGTAAGGCTACAGGATCAATGCCTGACGGACGTAAGGCAGGAGAACCGCTTTCACCGGGAGCTAACCCAAGCTACGGTGCAGAGCAGAGCGGACTTCTTGCTTCCCTCAACTCTCTGACAAAGCTTCCATATGAGTGGGCACTTGACGGTATCTCAAATACACAGACCATCAACCCGGGCGCACTTGGAAACAATGAGGATGAGCGTGTTGAGAATCTTGTAAACGTTATGGACGGTTACTTCGATCAGGGAGCACACCACCTGAACGTTAACGTATTCGGTAAGGAGAAGCTCATCGATGCTATGGAGCATCCGGAGAAGGAAGAGTATGCAAACTTCACGATCCGTGTATCAGGATACGCTGTTAAGTTCATCGACCTGACCAAGGAGCAGCAGATGGACGTAATCGCACGTACCTGCCACGAGAGAATGTAATATGATCTAAGGTGTCACAAATCACAAAACACTCCTGTTTGCAGGAAGTGGATTGTGATTTCGTGACCCGAACAAACATGAGCATACAGCGATTTTTGAAAAAATCAGCGGAATGCGAATGTTTGTAGAATT
Source organism: Firmicutes bacterium TM09-10 (assembly GCA_963639645.1). Taxonomy (GTDB): domain Bacteria; phylum Bacillota; class Clostridia; order Lachnospirales; family Lachnospiraceae; genus Roseburia. The sequence goes on from CAVHWG010000073.1 coordinate 2,799, forward strand.
GCGGGCGTTGCGGAGCAATAGAGCAATTCGTAGGTCATATGAAATGTAATGAATAGGAAAATAGGGTTAATACATGATATTTGTGTATTAGCCCTGTTTTTATGATATGACAGAAATCTATGAAGCGATGAAAAAGGCAGAGGTGTTTGTTTTAGCATGCCCTGTCTATTTTATATGTGTACATTTCTGACACAAGAAAACCATTGGATGTGGACACAATGTCTGTATTGGAGGAAATATACGCGGCCGGTAAATGGGTATAGGGCTTTTTATATAGTAAACTAATTGAAAATATAAACATATTACGATATAATTTGCATATATTATTGAACGGAGGTAGAGTGAAATGTTGACTTTACAAGAATCAATTCGGCCGTCAGCCGATTTGAGAAATCACTATAGTGATATTTCAAAATTGTGTAAGGACGATAAAGAAGCTGTCATTATTACAGTAAATGGAAGAGGGGATACGGTTTCTCTTTCTTATGAGACATATAAGAACATGAAAGCGCGTATTGAATTGTTGGAAATATTAGCGGAAGCAGAAGATGATGTGGTAAACAATCGGGTTGCTCCGGTAACCGATACATTTGATGATTTGCGTAAAATACTTCAGGAGGGCTAACGATGAAGTATAAAGTTATGCGAACGGATACGGCGGATGCAGGAATCCGCAAGATCATCTTATATGTTGCACAGAATTTTGGAAACAAGGTTGCTTTGGAAAAACTGGATGAAATCGAGAAGAGAATTCTTGAATTGGGGGAAGATCCATATATAGGGACAAGCCCAAGATATCTTGTCCTTAAGCGACAAGGTTATAAAGTGCTTATTTTGGATAAGGACTTAGTGTTTTATAAAATTGATGAAGAAAATAAAACAGTGATTGTATACGCAGTCGTAGACCAACGACAGGATTATTTGAATATTATTCGAGGTTTATAAACGAGGTGAATTTATGTTAGGAAATATACATTCAATCGAGACATTCGGTTCGGCGGACGGACCGGGCGTGCGCTATCTGATTTTTTTGAAGGGGTGCAACATGCGCTGCAAATACTGTCATAACCCGGACACCTGGGCGAAGACGGAAGGTGAGATGAAGACACCGGAGGAGATCTTAAAGCAGGCACTTCGTTATAAGAATTACTGGGGCAAAAAAGGCGGTATCACGGTCAGTGGCGGAGAGGCATTGCTGCAGATTGACTTCGTGACCGAACTGTTTACGCTCGCCAAAGAAAAAGGCGTCAATACCTGTCTGGATACATCGGGCAACCCGTTCACAAGAGAGGAACCGTTCTACTCCAAGTTTGAAAAACTGATGGAAGTGACCGATCTGTTTATGCTCGACATCAAGGAAATTGACGATGAGGAGCACCGTAAATTGACGGGACAGACAAACGAGAATATTCTTGATATGGCACGTTGCCTCTCTGAGCACGGCAAGAAAATGTGGATTCGTCATGTACTGGTTCCGGGAATCACGGACGATGAGGGACAACTTACAAGACTGCGCTCTTTCCTTGATACACTCGATACGGTAGAGCGTGTGGAAGTATTACCGTATCATACGCTTGGGGTATTCAAGTGGAAGGAACTTGGAATTCCGTACGCACTTGAAGACGTCGATCCGCCAACCGCAGAGAGTGTCGCACGCGCGAAGGAAATTCTTGGCTGCGAGGCGTAGAAAGGAGCATCATGCATACACCGGAAATCCTATACGAGGACAACAATCTGATCGTCTGCTACAAGCCGGCGGGTGTCGCAACGCAGACGAAGAGGCTCGGGCAGCAGGATATGGAGAGTCTGCTGAAAAATCATGTGGCAGTGGAGTTACGTAAACAGAATAAAAATGTGCCGCCTTATATCGGGGTTGTACACCGGCTCGATCAGCCGGTTGAGGGCGTGATGGTCTATGCGAAAAATGCAAAGGCGGCGGCCACGCTCTCGAAGCAGGTGCAGGAGCGCTCGATCGGAAAGAACTATTATGCGCTGGTGCAGCTTCCGGAAGGGAAAACGTTTGCGGAAACAACCGGACTGGCACCGGAGGGAACCAGAGAAGATTTTATGACTTTTGACCGCAGAAATAATGTTTCACGCATCGTTTCCAAGGGGACGAAAGATGTGAAGAAAGCGGTTCTTGATTATAAAGTGATTGCAGAAAAAGAAGGCCGAGCACTTCTTGATATCACGCTGCACACCGGGCGGCATCATCAGATCCGGCTACAGATGACAGGTATGGGAACACCGATCGTGGGAGATCAAAAATACGGATCGAAAGAGGACGGGCAGCTGGGGCTTTGCTCGTATCGCATCGCCTTTGTCAGCCCGACGGACGGGAAGGAAAAGGAATACAAAATTATCCCTGAAAATGCCGGAATATTAGCGCTTCTGAATAAAGAATAGAAGGGTGGAAACCGTGCAAAATCTTGACAAAAAGCGACGTGTGGCTTACTATGAAAGGGAGTATAAAAGCCTGTGAGGGCAGGCTTGGATTGCAGGGGGAGTAATCCATGATTGATAAGTATTATAACGGTGTGATCGAGCAGGTTTATAACCATGTCGGCACAACAGACAGGAACATTGTTATGGCGAGCTATAGCAATGATTTTACAATTGAAGAATTAGAGACAGTAAAACGTTATCGACAGCAGGAGGATAGCGTTTTTTTTGCCTCACGCGAATTTGGATACCGCGAACTGACTGGAGCGTACGAGCCGTTTCTGGATACAATCTGTGATATGTTCCGGAAGTATGGAAAAGGGGGCTTTGCGGCATTCATGCAGGAGTGCGGTGTGTATGAGCTGCACAGGGAAATTCTGAGCAGTTATTATGAGAGCGGAATCTGTGTGCGCAATGAGAATGTTCTTCTCAATGAGGTCGCGTATGAGCAGATCCGTATGACAGAAGCAATCGCGTCGATGCTGAAAGCACTGGCGAAGGAGCATCCGATCGTACTTGTGATCAACCGGTTTCAGATGGCGAGCCGAAGTTCCTTTGAACTAGTGCATGAACTGCTGGAACATCCGGATAAGAACATCGGACTGGTGCTCGGTGTCAACGATTCCGTCGGACGCAAAGAGACCGTGGCGGATGTCTGGGACAGCATTGTGGAGAGCATTAAGGATCGAAGCCAGTTGTATCATATCGGATCCTCGGATCGCAGGAGAACGGCGATCGCGCAGGAAGCTGCACTGGGGGAAGGCTATGTGGACAGTGTGGATGTCGATGAGGATTACGATGCAAGCATACGCAAAGTTGGAAATATCGTAGAGTTTCTGGATTATGATCAGGCCAAACGCTATTTCCGTGAGGTCGAATCCAAGATCAAGTTCGAGGACGTACCGATGAAGAGTTCGAGCAAACGCGCTTTCTATCTGCTATATGCAAGAACCTCGATCCTGCTCGGAGAACTGTCCAAGGCGCTGGAACTGATCGCGGAGGCGGCGGATCTGATCCCGATGGAACAGGAGTTTCTGTATCGTGCCCAGCTGGATTTCCTTCGCGGCACCTGTTATATGTATCAGGGTAAGCTTGACCGGGCACAGAAGCTTGCGGATAAAGCGTACATGCGGGCTGTGGAGAGCGGGGATGAACGGCAGGTATTCCGCGCTGAACTGCTCAAGGTGATGGCACAGATGTCGGGATGGTATAACATTTTTTTCTGTGTGCAGGATATCCCGATCGAGCCGGAATTAATTGAAAAGCTGATGCGCTATGATTACAAAAATCATCTCGCACATATTTATATCTATGCCTACGATAACCAGCCGAATGTTGTTGCCAAGGCGTACCGGTCGGAGTCCGCGCTGTTCTATTTCAGCAAAGGCGTTGCACTCGCAAAGAAGATCGGAAATGCACAACTCGTGTACGATGCGTACCAGAAGAACATTATGCTTGCATCGACGAACGGAATGAATGAGATTGCATTGCTTTACTCGGTGCGCACATATGAATTCATGAAGTCCGGCGAGAATTTTTATGAGGGCAGAATGTTCTCGGGAATCGGCTACAATCTGAGTGCGATGGGCAGAAATGATATGGCTGAGCGGTATTACAACCATGCGATCGAGATCTTCTATGAACTCGGGCGACCGGAGGATATCGCGGAAGTGTATTACAACCGTGCGCTCAATTATATGATGCTCGGCAAATTCAAAGAGGCGCAGCATGATCTGCTTTTGGCAATGAAAGTGATCGAGAAGCTGCATCTGAACAGTCTGCGTGTGTGCAACCTCTCGAAACTGTACGCGTTGCTGGCACTGCTCGGAATCATGCAGGGAGACCGCTTTACATGTGAACGCTATCTGTTAAGCTGCCGGCAGTTTCTGAATTATATTATTGAAAAAGAAAAGAATAATAAAAACGAAGAGATCATTCACGATTACGCCAAGTGTGACGATGATATGTTTCTTTACACATTCTCGCAGGCTCTGTTAAAGCAGCTCGACGGAGAACTGGATGTTGCCTGCAATTATTTTATGAATGCGGAAAAGTTTTTGTCCAGAACCGCAGGCAACGAGTTTTTCAGTTATCGCCTTTTCCGTCAGGCAAGGATGAAATTGTTCGAGCAGATGGGACGAAAGGAACTGTATGAGCGCGAGGCGGAGATGCTTGAGCAGCACGAGATGATGTGCAAAGAGATGGCGGATTCCATACAGATGGATATCTTAAAGGCGTTTGAGGTCGAGATTGAGAACTGTAAGCATCAGGTGACGGAGAGTGCAATCGAGGCATTGGTCAAGCAGGAAGGTTTAATGCGCGACTATCAGACGAACAAGCGTCAGATGGAGTTCTTTGCATCGTGGCAGAAGATGATCGATATCACGGATCAGAAGATTCCGGTGATGGTACAGAATGCGATCAGCGGCTTTATCAATCACTTTAATCTGGATTGTGCGCTGTATATCTATTATCAGGAGGGCAAGCCGAAGGTGCTCTACAATGACAGCGGATGCAGCATGACGAAGGAAGTCCTGCTCGGTATCCGGCATGCGATCAAGGAGTATCCGCAGGGATTTGCGGCTTCGAAGATCGGTGAGGGCTTTGTGGAACATCAGGATATGATCTCGTATTTTGGCGAGGACGATGTGTGCTCTTTTGTTGCGGTGCCGTTTATGAAGAACGGAACCCTTACGAGCCTTCTGATCGCGTATGTGCGCATGAAGGACAACTGGCACGGCTCGATCGAGCGCTACATGTTAAATGAGGACGACTTAAACATTTACCGCCTTCTGTTCCGCGAGATGGAATATTCCATCAACCGAATGGAGGCTTACGAGAAAGCGTCGGAGATGAACAAGCGTCTTCAGGCGGCAGCGGAGACCGATATGCTCACAGGGGTATATAACCGTGAGGGCATGTATGAACAGATCGCACAGATCGAGGAACATCTGAAGGACAGCCCGAAGGGTTTCAATGTCGGATTGATGTTTATTGATTTGGATAACTTTAAGCATTATAATGATACGTATGGACACGATATCGGTGATCTGATCCTAAAGGAGATGGCAGCGATCTTCAGGGAGGTCAGCCTGGGAAAAGGCTTTGTCAGCCGATACGGAGGAGACGAATTTATCATCATCCTTGAGACGGATGACAGCTATGAACTTGAGACGATCGCAAAAGAAATCTATGCGAAGATCCATGCGGCTTTCGGTTTCCAGCATCAGATCGAGGAACACCTCGGGCATGCGATCACGGTGGATGAGGGCAGGCTGATCACCTGTTCCATGGGTATCGCATATGCGGCCGATGTGCGCAACGAGGAGGAGATCAGTGCACTGATCAAACAGGCGGATGATCTGTTGTACATTGTGAAAACAGGAGAAAAAGGACACTATAAATTTTTATGAGAATGCAATTACCGGAACATGTGAATCAAATTATCCACCGCCTGCAGAAGGAAGGCTACGATGCCTTCGCTGTGGGTGGCTGCGTGCGCGATACGCTTCTCGGGCGTACGCCGCAGGACTGGGACATTACGACTTCGGCGCGCCCGGAGGTCGTAAAGTCTCTGTTTTGTCATACGATCGACACCGGTATTCAGCATGGAACCGTCACGGTCATGCTCGATCATGTGGGCTATGAGGTGACGACGTACCGGATCGACGGAGAGTATGAAGACAGCCGTCATCCGAAGGAAGTGATCTTCACCGGTAATCTGGTCGAGGATTTAAAAAGGCGTGATTTCACGATCAATGCGATGGCTTACAACGATGAATCGGGGCTGGTGGATGCATTTGACGGCGAGAGGGATCTTGCGGCAGGTGTGATACGGTGCGTCGGAAAGCCGCACGACCGTTTCGGGGAGGATGCACTCCGCATGCTGCGCGCGGTGCGTTTTGCGGCGCAGCTCGGATTTGCGATCGAGCCGGAGACGCTTGCTGCGATCACGGATCTTGCGGACAATCTGCGTGCGGTGAGCGCGGAACGTATTCAGATGGAGCTGGTCAAGCTTCTGACTTCCGCCCATCCGGATGCGATGCGCACGGTCTATGAGACCGGACTGACACGTATTTTCCTGCCGGAATTCGACACGATGATGGCGACCGAACAACACAATAAGCATCATTGTTATTCCGTCGGGGAACATACGCTTCACACACTCGTGCATGTGCCGGCGGATAAGGTGCTGCGCCTTGCGATGCTACTTCATGATGTTGCCAAGCCGGCGTGCATGACAACGGATGAAGAGGGACAGAATCACTTCAAGGGACATCCTGCCCAAGGTGCCGAGATAGCCAGGGAGATCCTGCACCGGTTGAAGTTTGATAACGATACGACGGATCGGGTGTGCCGGCTGGTGCGTTACCACGATGACCGTCCGGAACTTTCAGAGCGCACGATGCGGCGCATGATGAGCCGGATCGGTGTGGAAAACATGCCGTCGCTTTTCGCGGTAAAGAGAGCGGACACACTTGGACAGAGCATGTACCACCGGGAGGAAAAACTGGCGTATGTGGATACGATGGAGCGCCTTTATACGGAGATCTGTGCGGCGCAGCAATGTGTGCAGAAAAAGGATCTTGCGATCGGCGGATCGGATCTGATCGCGATGGGCATGAAGCCCGGCAGGGAGATCGGCGTGATCTTAAACGAGCTGTTCGAGCGTGTGCTCGACGAACCGGAATTAAATCAGAGGGATAAGCTGCTGGAACTGGCGCATAATTTGATGACCCGTCTCATATGATAGAACACAGTGATGTCATATGGGAGGGGTTTTTGTGTATAATCAGTCGGAAGCAATCTTACAACAGTACGACTTGGAAATAAAACAGATCAGCCGCGGAAGAGGCGCTTATATTTGCGAGACGAATGAAGGGATGAAGCTGCTTACGCCGTTTCGGGGGTCGAAGGAGCGAGCGATGTTTTTGCGCGAGGTGCTGCTGCGGCTGCAGGAGAGTGGATTTGCGGCAGAGCAGATCATGCTCACGAAGGAGGGCGAGGCAGCTGCCACGGACGATATGGGCATGCGCTACTGGCTCAAGGATCTGGTAAACGGCGCGGAGTGCAGCACGAGCCGCGAGCAGGATATGATGCGGGCGGTCACGCAACTGGCAAGGCTTCACGGCTCGCTGGCCGATTGTGTGTGGGAGGTCCCGGATTTCATGAAGTCGGACCGCAATGATCCGGCAAATGTATGCCGGCGGCATTACCGGGAACTGATCAAGGTCAGAAATTATGTGCAGAAAAGGCGCAGCAGAAGCGGATTCGAGCGCAGCTTTCTGGCACAGTATGCACATTATATGAGCGATGCCACGGAGGCGATCCGTATCCTGAACGAGGAGGAACTGCACCCGGCAAGGGGACTGTGCCACGGCGATTTCAACCAGCATAACGTCATCCGGACACCGGACGGATTCTTTATCGTACATTATGAGAATATGAGTTATGCGACACCGGTTGTGGATCTTGCGAACTTTATGCGTAAGATGCTGGAGAAGAACCGCTGGGACAAAAAACTGGGCATGCATCTGCTGGAACAGTACGACAAGGTGCACCCGATGAGTGCCGATGAGAAAAGGCTTTTGTATGTTGTGCTGCTTTTTCCGGAAAAATTCTGGAAGGTTTCGAACCATTACAGCAATTCCAGAAAGACCTGGGTGTCGGAGCGCGAGATCGAAAAACTGGAGCGGATTGAGAAGAATGAACCGGCGAGAAGCGCCTTTTTGGAAAATATGCTTTCATTCTAATAAGAATCATGTATACTAAAGCTATGAAGAAAATGAAAAAATTACGGATAATTACATATATGCTGCTTGCGGTATTGCTGCTTGCGGCAACCGGATGCGGCAAGCAGGACTCACTCGGGAGCGGTACGTATTTCCACCACTCGATCGTGGATCAGGGATCCGACGATACGCAGGTGACGGAGACGGACAACGATCAGCAGGAGGATCAGGATCTCTATCTTGTGGTCGGCGTGGATCAGATCGAGGAGACATTTCGGCTGTACCGTTATGCGAACGAAATGGAGTATCGGTATTACTACGGAACCGGAACACGGTTTTATGATGAGTACGGCAGCCGCACGACGATCGCATCGTTTATGCAGGGAACACTGATTACGATCGGTAGTGTGAATACGGAAGGCATCCTCTGCGATGCGCAGATATCGGAGCAGGCGTGGGTGTACGATGGTGTGAAGCGTTTCAGCATATCGCCGCAGCAGAATATGCTGCAGATCGGGGATTCAAAGTACCGATATGATGAGAATACGTATGTGTTCTCCGGTGAGGAGCGGGTGACGATGGAAGACATTGCGCAGGGCGACACGCTCTCCGTGGTCGGTCTGGATAAGAAGATTTTATCCGTGCGGATCACGACGGCGCAGGGAACGCTCGCGCTCACGAATACGGATCTGTTTGAGGGAAGTTTCTTACAGCTTGGAAAGAAGATATTCACCGAGGTGACGAAGGATCTGACGATGCAGGTTGCGGAGGGCACGTATGAGCTGACCGTGGCGAACAACGGCTGGGGCGGAAGTACCGAGGTGACAATCACGCGCGGACAGACAACGACCGTGGATCTTGACAAGATCAAAGGTAAGGGACCGTCGACCGGCAAGGTGCGTTTCCTGATCGATGTGGCGGGGGCGGTTCTTCTGATCGATGATAAGGAAGTTGATTACAGCGATCCGGTCAAGCTGACTTACGGACAGCATTCGATCGCGGTCTATGCGGATGGCTACGATGTCTGGCGCAGAAATCTCTATGTGAATTCCAAGAAGTCCACGATCATCATTAATCTGATGGACGAGCAGGAGTCCACGGAGACGGATACCACAGGTTCAACGGGCACGACGGACTCCACACAGCAGAGTGAGAGTTCCTCACAATCCACGCAGGCCGACACTTCTTCGAGTGAGAGTTCGGAGAGCACAAAGCGTCAGGAGGAGCTCGATCTGATCAAGGATTTGCTCTCGAGTATGACCAGCTCAAGCTCGATTGTGTCAAATTGACGATTTTGGGTGAATATTTTTGGTTGATTTTAATGTGTAAGAATCCCCAAAAATAGGCATTTTTCCTTGACAAATACTTGGAAAACAAGTATAAATAGATTTGTAAGTAATTTGAGAGAAGGAACTCGAATTATATAGTATATGACCCATAGGAGGAATTTTAACATGAACAAAGCAGAGTTAGTCGCAGCTGTAGCTGAGAAGGCTGAGATTTCAAAGAAGGATGCAGAGGCAGCAGTAAAGGCATTTACAGATGTTGTTGCTGAGGAACTTAAGAAGGGTGAGAAGGTTCAGTTAGTTGGCTTTGGTACATTCGAAGTATCTGAGAGAGCTGCAAGAGTAGGTAGAAACCCACAGACAAAGCAGGAGATCACAATTCCGGCTTCTAAGGCACCTAAGTTTAAGGCTGGTAAGGCTTTAAAGGATTCTTTAAACTAGTTTTGCGAATGAGTCAGTGGAGCACCTTCGAGGGGCTCCACTTTTTTTATGGAGAATGATATGAGATTAGATAAGTTTTTGAAGGTATCGCGCCTGATCAAGCGTAGAACCGTTGCCAATGAGGCATGCGACGCGGGCCGTGTCATGGTGAACGGCAAGCCGGCCAAGGCGTCAACAAACGTGAAGGTCGGCGATGAGATCGAGATCCTTTTCGGACAGAAGTCGGTTAAGGTTCGCGTGCTGGACATTCAGGATACGACCAAGAAAGAGGAAGCAAAGGATCTGTTTGAATATATTTAAAGCGGATGTTGTGCATAAGCCGGTGCCTGCTGTCATATAGTAGATCAGGAGTATTTACAGGAGGCAGCAGACAAAGATGGAAGAGAAGACCATGAACAGGCCGCATAAGCTCATGTTGCAGGAACGCAGGGCGGGAAGTTTTACCGGTGTTTTGGATGTGCTCTCATTTGACGTGAACGAGATCCTGCTTGAGACGGGACAGGGGATGCTTCATATTAAAGGCAAGGATCTTCATGTGAACCGTCTGGATCTTGACAAGGGCGAGGTGGATATCGATGGGCAGGTGGACGCGCTCAACTACCCGCAGGTGCAGGGGCATAAGGGCTCATTTTTCGGAAAGCTGCTCTCATCATGAAGCCGGTTGCGGGACTTGAACTGGAGCTCGCCCTGTTGGGGCAGGCACTTCTTGCGGGGGTTGGGGTGTGTCTTGTTTACGACATGATCCGCGTGATTCGACGGATTTTTCCACATGGGATCCTCTGGATCTCGCTTGAGGATGTGCTTTTCGGGCTTGTGACCGGAGGATGGCTTTTTCTGAAAGTCTGTCAGGTAAATAATGGATTCATCCGTGGCTACATGATTCTCGGAATCGGCGCGGGAGCGCTGCTTTACCACGTTTCGGCGGGGCGACTGCTCATGAGTGCATTCACAAAATGCATCCTTGTTGTCAAAAAGCGATTGAAAAGCATGACAAAAGCCGTTACAATAAGGTTAGAGAGAAGGTTAGAGAAACTTCACAGGAATCAGGAGACGGAGAATGAAGAAGAAAAGAAGAAGACGCCGTAGTACGGGTACTGTGTGTATCAGCCTCATCGTTGTTGCGTTCGTGGCGGTTATGGCGGTACAGATCTATCAGTTGAAACAAAAAGACGCGGACTATATGGCGCGTGAGAATGAACTTAAGGAACAATATGAACAGGAGACGCAGCGTTCTTCCGAGATCGATGAACTTGAGAAGTACATGCAGTCGAGTGAATATTATGAAGATATCGCCAAAAGTAAGCTTGGACTTACGTATAAGAATGAGATTATCTTCAAAGAGAGCGATAACTAGAAGCATGAGGTGGAAGCCTTGTGCTTCTTTTTTTATATTTTTTTATGTTCCTCGAATCGTGCATGAACAGAGGTTTTGACGAAAAGTTTTTGAAAAGCGGTAGAAATTGTGACAAGTATTTTGCACGCGTTTTCGTATAATCCATCCTTGACAAAATCAGGCGATCCGACATCGCCGATGGGAAAAGGAATAGGAGGCGTGCTATGAGTACACAAAACAAAGTAACGGAAGGTATAGGGAAAGTGGGGTGTGCGGTTCTGGGCGCGTGCAGCAGTATGTTGTGTGTTCTCGGTTATTATCCGCTTGTGCCGGCTTTCTTTGCGGGCTGCTGTCCGGATCAGCGGAGAAACACATTGCTCTACATAGGAATGTTTGCGGGGATGGGCTGGTGCATGCCTGTGGGTGCGATGGTGAAATACGTGTTCATTCTTTTGGTGACGGGCGTGGGGATCCGCCTTTACCGGTGGGCGAATCACAGATGCAGCGGCTGGGTGGCCGGACTTCTGGCGGGGCTTGCGGTCGCCGTCATGAACTGTTCGGGTGTGATCTTCTCCGCGATGGATACGAGGGAACTGATACTTGGTATATGTGAGGGCATTTTTGTCGCAGGGGCGACCGTGCTCGTTCATTATCTGTATCATATGGCGGCGGAACTCGGTCAGGCGCTGGAGCGTACCGGGACGGAGATCGCGGTGCAGCCGGCATACCAAAGCGACGGCAGGATCCATGCGCTTGCGGAGGCTGTGGACGAGCTGTCGGTCGCCTTCTCGGCGATGGACGGCAAAAGCGAGGTGTCCGGGCATGAGAGTGTGGAGCTGTTGCAGCAGGAGATCACTGGAAAGCTGTGCGCGGCCTGCGACGGCTGTGCGGTCTGCTGGGAGCAAAAAGAAAGTGATCTGTCGCGGCGCGTCAAACGGATGCTTCTGGCGGTGATCGCGCATCATCCTAGGGAGGAGATTCTTGAGAAGAATTATGTGCAGGAATGCCCGCGGTATTCGTGGATGGTGGAGGAAGCCATCTGGGCGTTCTCCCGCATGGAGCTCAATGAGGCGTGGTACAAAAGACTGCGGGAAAACCGCCGTGTGATCGCGGATCAACTCGATGCGATGGCACTTGTCATGCAGGACTGGACGAAAGAACACACAAATCTGGATGCGCAGTCGAAGGTACTTCTGGCGAAGATCGCCTATGAGGCAAAGGAGCGCGGTCTGCTCGCGGAGCAGATCCATCTGTATGAGGATGAGCACAAGCGAAAGTCGGTGACGGCGGTCGTCTCCAGCAAGTGGGGCGGCGGCATCCCGGCAAAAAATTATCTGCGTGCACTCGAGCATGCGACGGGGCTTTCGCTTCGCTTACAGCAGGGGGCCCGCTCGATCCTGACAAAGGATCCGGTCGCGATCACGGCGTACGAGGATACCGCATTCTACGTGATGTCGGCAGTCACGGCAAAAGCACAGGAACACTCCCTGGCAAACGGCGATAATTTCTCGCTTTTTACGCTGGATGACGGCAACTGCCACATCTGTCTGTCGGACGGCATGGGTAGCGGTGCGGCGGCGAGCAAGGAGAGCGAGATGGTCGTGGAGCTGATCGAGAAGCTGATGGAGGCGGGATTCCCACGGGAGACCGCCATCCGCATGATGAATTCCGCGATGGTGTTAAAAGGCGATAACGATTCGTATTCGACGCTGGATTTCGCAGGGATCGATCTGTACACCGGAGAACTTGCCATCACGAAGATCGGTGCGGCGGCCTCGTTTGTGCGGACACGAAAAGAGGTGTACTGCATGAGCCGGGCGTCACTTCCGGCGGGCGTGGACAGCAACCAGGTTCCGGACGCGCAGCACCGGAAACTCGCCAGCGGGGATTTCCTTGTAATGGTCACAGATGGTGTGTTAGAATATCTACATGTGAAAAATCCGGAAGAAACTTTTGCGGATATGATACGTGAGATTAAGACCGATAATGCCGGTGTGCTCGCCGATACGCTGCTGGAGCGTGTGATGCTCTACACGGGCGGGCATGTGCCTGACGATATGACGATCGTCGTGACCGGTATCTGGGAGAAATAATGGTTGAGCAGGTTGCAAACGAGATCAGACAATGGAATATGATCGCTCCGGGTGACCGCGTGATCGCCGGAGTGTCGGGCGGAGCAGACTCAATCTGCCTGTGCTGTGTGCTGGCGGATCTGACGGCGAAGCTTGATTTTACACTTACGGTGGTGCATGTGGAGCATGGCATCCGTGGGCCGGAGAGCGTGGCGGATGCGGCATTTGTGCAGGATTTCTGTGATGCGCATGGCATTGATTGTGTGATCCGTGCGGTCGATGTTCCCGCATACGCGCGAGAACACCACATCGGTGAGGAGGAAGCAGCGCGTCTGCTGCGCTACGAAGTCTTTCGGGAGGAAGCTGCGAAGGATCCGGCGTGCAGGATTGCACTGGCACACCATATGGAAGACAATGCGGAGACGCTGCTTTTTCAGATGGCGCGGGGCAGCGGACTGGACGGCATGTGCGGCATCCGTCCGGTGAGAAGTGATGCGTCGGGAATAACCTACATTCGTCCTCTTCTTACCTGCAGCCGCAGACAGATCGAGGAGGAACTGGCGCAGCGCGGGCAGGCGTATCGCACCGATGCGACGAATGCGGACACGGCATACAGCCGCAATCGTATCCGGCACAATGTACTGCCGGAATTAAAGGAAGTCAATGCGCAGGCGGTGCTTCATCTGAACCGGATGGCGGAGCAGATGAGTGAGATCCGCGATTATATGGATGCGCAGCTTGCGAAGGCGTACGATGCAATCGTGCATACCGAAGATGCGGAGTTTGTGATCGCGGTCGAACCGCTCGGGGAACTGCCACATATCATGCGGACGAGGCTTGTGCACAATGCATTGGCACAGGTGGCAGGCGCAAGGCGGGATGTGCAGGCATGCCATATCGATGCAGTGCTCGAACTGACCGGTAAGCAGACGGGACGGAGCGTGGATCTGCCGTACGGACTTACGGCACAGCGCGGCTACGATGCGATCCGTATCCGGAAGAAAGACGCATGTCCGGAGGCGGTCCGGGAGACGGAGACGGTGGTGTCGGCGGCATTGCTGGAAGAACTGGCGGCATCGGGAGCACGAAGAGAGATCCCGATGGCGGGGGCCCGGCAGGGGCATTTTGCGGCACGCATTTTCCAATTTCATGGGAATCTGTCGGAAATTCCGCAAAAAATGTATACGAAATGGTTTGATTATGATAAAATCAAATTTGGTTTTTCTATCAGAACCAGAAGAAATCAGGATTATTTTGTGATGGATGCCGAGGGGCATCGCAAGAAGCTTTCCGATTATTTTATCGATCGGAAGATTCCGGCGAAGGATCGGGATGCGACACTTCTTGTCGCGGACGGATCTCAGATCCTGTGGATCGTGGGAGGGCGCATGGGGCGCGGAGCCCAGCTTGAAGACACAAGCCGGTGGATTCTGGAACTTACCTACGAAGGAGGAACAAGAGATGGATTATAGTAAGAAGCATAACATATCGGTTTATCTGACCGAGGAGCAGCTCAATGAGCGAATCGCACAGATGGGTGCGGAGATCACGAAGAAGTTTGCGGGAGAGTCCGTATTCCTTGTCTGTATTCTGAAGGGATCGATCTTCTTTACGACCGAGCTTGCCAAGAGAATCGAGCTGCCGATGACAATCGATTTTATGTCGGTATCCAGCTACGGAGCCGAGACCCGCTCATCCGGCGTGGTCAATATCAAGAAGGATCTCGAGAATTCCATTGAGGGAGAGAACGTGATCGTTGTCGAGGATATCGTGGATTCCGGCCATACACTCAGCAGACTGATGTCACTGTTTGCAAGCCGCAACCCGAAGACACTGACGATCTGTACACTTCTCGACAAGCCGGAGCGCCGTGTGGTTGAAGATCTGAAGGTAGATTATACCGGATTCGTGATCCCAGACAAATTCGTTGTCGGATTCGGACTGGATTATGATCAGAGATACCGCAATCTTCCGTATATCGGATTTGTGGAAGATGTGGACTAGAAAAGGAGAGCAGAGTGAATACTAAAAACAGAAACGGATTTCGCGGATTTGGATTCTACGCGATGCTGATCCTGGTTGTCGTACTTATCTGGTACGCTTTAAGCGGGAACACTTCGACGAGTTCCTACACGAAGTCGGATTTTCAAAAGGCGTTGGAAAAGGATGACGTGACTTATGTCAGAGTCATTCAGAACCGCGAGATTCCGACCGGAAGTCTGCGGGTAAAATTAAAGGATGGATCGCAGGAGTATCTGTATACCTCGGATGTCAATGAGATGCAGACACTGATGGACGATGAGAAGTTTGACAACTATACGGTCGATGATGTGCCGGCGGAGAGCTGGATTATGACACTTTTGCCGTATCTTCTTATTTTCGGCGCGTTCTTCATTCTGTTTGTGATCATGAATAACAATGCGGCAGCTAACAGTGGCGGCGGTAAGATGATGAATTTCGGCAAGAGTCGTGCGAAACTTTCCACAGAGGAAGACAACAAGACTTCGTTTGCCAATGTTGCGGGACTCCGTGAGGAGAAGGAGGAACTCGAGGAACTCGTTGATTTCCTGCGTGACCCGAAGAAATATACAAAACTCGGCGCGCGTATCCCGAAAGGTGTGCTTCTTGTCGGACCTCCGGGAACCGGTAAGACACTTCTTGCCAAGGCGGTAGCGGGAGAAGCCGGTGTACCATTTTTCAGCATTTCCGGTTCTGATTTCGTAGAGATGTTCGTCGGTGTCGGTGCTTCCCGTGTGCGTGATCTCTTCGAAGATGCGAAGAAGAATGCACCATGCATCGTTTTCATCGATGAGATCGATGCGGTGGCAAGACGACGTGGAACCGGTATGGGCGGCGGCCACGATGAGCGTGAGCAGACGTTAAATCAGATGCTTGTTGAGATGGATGGATTCGGTGTCAACGAGGGAATCATTGTGATGGCAGCGACCAACCGTGTGGATATCCTTGATCCGGCGATCATGCGTCCGGGACGTTTTGACCGTAAGATCGTAGTCGGAAGACCGGATGTCCGGGGACGAGAGGAAATTCTTGCGGTACATGCGAAGAACAAGCCGCTCGGCGAAGATGTAGATTTAAAGCAGGTTGCACAGACGACCGCTGGATTTACCGGTGCGGATCTCGAGAATCTGCTCAATGAGGCAGCGATCCTTGCTGCCAAGGAGAACCGTGGATTTGTCGTACAGGCAGATATCCAGAAAGCGTTCATCAAAGTCGGAATCGGTGCGGAGAAGCGCAGCCGTATCATCTCCGAGAAGGAGAAGAAGATTACGGCGTTCCATGAGGCGGGACACGCGATCCTCTTCCATGTGCTTCCGGATGTGGGACCGGTACACACGGTATCGATTATTCCGACCGGAACCGGAGCAGCAGGTTATACAATGCCGCTTCCTGAGAAGGATGAGATGTTCAATTCCAAGGGACGTATGCTTCAGGAGATCGTTGTGGATCTCGGCGGACGTGTTGCGGAGGAACTTGTCTTTGATGACATTACCACCGGCGCTTCGCAGGATATCAAGCAGGCGACGCAGATGGCGCGTGACATGGTAACGCGTTACGGAATGTCCGAGAACATCGGACTCATCTGCTACAAGGATGACGACGATGAGGTATTCATCGGACGTGATCTGGCACATGCACACAATTACAGTGAGGGTATTGCATCCGCGATCGATGCGGAGGTCAAGAATATCATTGACCATGCCTACGAGGAGGCAAAGCGTATCATCGGCGAACACCGCGATGTGCTTGACCGCTGTGCAGAGCTTCTTCTTGAGAAAGAGAAGATCACAAGAGAAGAGTTCGAGGCGCTGTTCTAAAAAAGTGGCTGTAAAAAGGTAAAAAATGATCCGCTCGTGCATAAAAATATGCATCGGGCGGATTTTGCGTTGTAATATTGCACAAAAACATATATAAACTTTTGTGAAGTTTGTGCACACTTCTCGGGGCGGCCATGCTATTATAATAACCGTAAAAACCCCCCAATACGTTATATAGTTTTTGCTATACCCCATAGTAAAAATACCTTCTCCTAAAAAGACAGCGTTCGTGGCTGTCTTTTTTATTTTGTCAGAAGGGATGAAATCCCTTCTGACAAAACAAAGAGATGCGCACCTCGCGGCATGGAAAATTATGCTACGCAACCGCTCGGGCGCGAAAGTGTGTGGCGAGCACACACTTTATGCGCAGCAACGAGCCAAAATCCGTAGTTGTCGAGAAAAGGTCTTGCCAATAAAGTGATGCTATGCTATAATACGTACTTGTCAAGGCAATACAACTTGATATTGAATGGGCAGATTCCCGAGTGGCCAAAGGGGACAGACTGTAAATC
>CAVHWG010000074.1:0-9423 GCA_963639645.1 Firmicutes bacterium TM09-10
GATGTTGCACAGATGACGACGATAACTAAGACGACACATGCCAAAGCGATTGCATAACGGACAATATTTTTGGATGGCGCATGCTTTTCCTCCGGATAGGTTTTCTCATAAAGCATTTTGTTTAGCTTTGAGAGCATCTTTTTATCTTCAATCTGAAGCAGGCTGCCGTGGCGGTTCTTTGGATAACGGTTTTCCTTGATACGTGTATCAAGCAGGTCGATAACACTTTTGCCTTCCGAATTTTTGATAAACAGGTCAAAGCCGTTACCATTCAGATAATCAAGTTTTTTCTCACAGTCACAAGAGGTTGCCGCTAAAAAGTACAACGAAACCAGATCATCATCGGACATTATTTCGTCCGAAACGGATTTTATTGTTTTTAGAATATCGATCGGACAACCGCCAAGTTCAGGATAGCGCTCCTGACACTTTTTCTGCTCAATCAGAGAGTGGAGCATGCTGATACATCCACATTGGCAGGATAAAGTAAAAAGCGTGTCGCATACTGTGATATCCTGATAGTTGAATTGTTTACGGAACTTAGATAAGCACTGGTTTATAAACACCTTGCTTTGGGATGTCTCTGACTGATTAACGAAGATATCCGGATCTAAGGTCGTCTCATGTTTGGCAACTGCCTGCATAATCTCCATATTCTGCAGCGCGACAAGCTGGTGGTAAGATGCCAATTTCTCGTCCGCCGGAACCTCTTTTAAAATACCATGCTGGATGAGGTACAGGACGGTTGGACGATCGTAGGTGCGGATCGCACGATAAAATGTATCGAGTGTCATTTCCGGTTTCGCTTTTTCAATTTTGCTCATAAGTGATAACCTCCATTTCAATATGGAGATATTTTCCAACGAGATTGTGTCTTTTTGATGAATTTTCAGGGGAGGACACATAAAGTTCACAATTAGGAAGTTTAAAGTTGTGTAAGTGTATATATAGGGTATAATATACACACAGTACGTTCGCTTTTTTTGCATTGTTTTATTGTTGCAGAATGCTTTCATCGCAGCTTGGCAGCGAGTTTTCGAATCAGGCGGATGATCCTGTAAAATATGGAAATATCAGGAAAGTTTATTCTATCCGGATCTGTCCCAATACAGCAGAGATACGGGCAAATTCTGTAGGTCGTTATTCGTTGGATCGAAAAACAATTATTGGAGACAATATCGATATGCCAAGATACGATATCATGAATGCGATAGTGGTTAATATCGGAAATCGTCATGATGCAGGTGATGAACAAAGGAGTTACGTGAGGTCGCTTAATAGTATTATAGATAAGGAGATGATCATATGCCGACAATAGAAGATTTGACTCAGATTCTTTCGAGAATGGATCCGGATTCATATAGTGCCGCAGTTAAGTTTATATATTTTCTTGTAGAAGATCAAAAGATAAAAGAGAATGATTTATTGAATCGTCAAAAAGCTTTTATAGAAGAAACCGTTGGAAAAATTTCGGTAGACGAGGACGCAATTGATGAACTGCGTATGGGGAGTAATAAGATCTGAATTAATGCATGGCGCATATTCGGAAAAGAATCTTGAAGAAATTTCTCAAAAATTGAATTATATTACGGAGAAAAATATGGAGAACAAAGAGTGGGATGAGTTTGGACGTTTTTTATACAAATTACGAACAAATGGAATTTCTGTTCCCTATGCAGATGCAGCATTAACCTTTGCGGCAGGTGCGGAAGGTTCCAAGATTACAATGTCTAAGAACGTTACGGCAAATGTCGTGAACAATGCAAAAGGTATCATTGTTATGAAAGATTCGACCGGTATTACGACAAACATTGCGAGACACAATTTTTAGGAAAGAAAACTTATACGGTAAATTATGAGATTACACAGGATGATTCGTTTAATACAGACTGGGTATAATTAAAACTTTAATTTGCTAAAGTGCTTGACAAAGCACGAAAAAAGGATTAAAGTATCAACATAAGTTAAACCGATGAGAAAGAGTAGTAGACTTCTCCTGATATCACAGAGAGTTGCAGGTGGTGCGATGCAACATGGAGGGATTGGTTGAATGGACTTTCGAGGGTGGCCCGAAACTTTAAAGCTTTAGGAGTAGGCGTCAACGGGGATCCGAGCCCGTTACCAGTTCGGCATGTATGGCATCGTACATGAATGAGTGGACATTTTGTCAATTTGAGTGGTACCGCGATAATAAAGATTTTATTACCGTCTCAAGCGCAGGCTTGAGACGGTTTTTGTTTTTAAACAGGCAGAAATCTTATTCGGGAGACGTCCCGAATAGAAATGATCGAGGGAGCCACACTCATAAAATTAGAGCGCACGATGTATCGGATTGGCCAATATCTGATACGGAAAGACAACGAAAAATTATGAGAGGGAATATCAGCCAATCGATGTGTGAAAGATGCACGGAAGAAATGGGCGGATGTTGAAAGAAAGGACAAAATTATGAAGAAGAAAATTTTAGCAGTATTACTTACAGCAGTATGCACAATGGGAATGGTAGCCGGATGTGGCGGAAACACAAGCAATAACGGTACAGCAGGAACGCAGTCGGCAGCAGCCGATGGTGAAAGCTACAAGATCGGTATTTCACAGTTTGCTGAGCACGGTTCGCTGGATAACTGCCGCGAAGGATTCCTTGCAGGACTTAAGAATGCAGGAATCGAGGAAGGCAAGAACCTTACGGTTGAGTATCAGAATGCACAGGCAGATACCGGTACAGCGAGCACAATCGCAGACAGTTATGTATCCGGCAAGGTAGATATGATCTGTGCGATCGCAACACCTTCTGCATCAAGTGCATATAACTCCTGCTTAAATACAGATATTCCGGTTGTTTACACTGCAGTATCCGATCCGGTCAGCGCAGGACTTGCAAATGAGGACGGAACAAACGTAGGAAATATCACAGGATCTTCCGATATCCTTCCGGTTGAGGAGCAGCTTAAGATGATCCGTGAGATGATGCCGGATGCAAAGAAGATCGGTATCCTTTATACAACCAGTGAGGCAAACTCATGCAGCACGATCGAACAGTACAAGAGTCTTGCAGGTAACTATGATTTCGAAATCGTAGATACAGGAATCAACACCTCCGCAGACATTGAGATCGCAGCGACGGATCTGGTATCCAAGGTAGACTGTTTATGTAACTTGACAGACAATACGGTAGTAAACGCATTACAGACCGTACTTGATAAGGCAAACAGTGCAGGCATTCCGGTATTCGGAAGCGAGATCGAGCAGGTTAAATCAGGATGTGTCGCATCTATGGGTATTGACTACTACCAGCTTGGTATTGAGACCGGCGAGCTTGCAGCCAAGATTTTAAAAGGCGAAGCAACCGCACAGGATACAAACTTTATTACCGCTTCCAAGGCTGAGTTATATGTCAACACAGCAGCGGCTGACAAGATCGGAATGAAGCTTGATGATGCATACATTAAGGATGCAGCGCAGACATTCGATGAAATTGTGGTTGAATAGCATAGAAGTTCAGAACCAAGGCAATTTTGCGAATTGGTTCTGAAGTTATATAGGATTACAAAGAAAGAAACATGGGGGTAACACTGTGGCATTAGTTTTAAGCGTTTTTGAACAGGGTATGATCTACGCGGTCATGGCACTGGGAATTTACATTACATACACGATTCTGGATTTCCCGGATCTGACGGTAGACGGAAGCTTTCCGCTCGGTGCGGCACTGTCTGCGGTTCTGATCACAAAAGGCGTAAATCCTGTTCTGACACTCGTGATTGCTTTTGCAGCGGGCGTAGTTGCCGGAACACTGACGGGACTGATCCATGTAAAGCTTAAAGTAAGAGATCTCTTGTCGGGAATCATTATGATGACGGCTTTATATACGGTCAATCTTCGTATTGCAGGTCGTGCTAATCTGCCGATCTACAATATGACAACG
Source organism: Firmicutes bacterium TM09-10 (assembly GCA_963639645.1). Lineage (GTDB taxonomy): Bacteria > Bacillota > Clostridia > Lachnospirales > Lachnospiraceae > Roseburia. The sequence goes on from CAVHWG010000074.1 coordinate 3,923, forward strand.
CTTTTTGACAATGATCTGGTACGTGGTGTATTTAAAGGCGCTTCTGCCCAGTTTGCCAACGTGATCATTATTTTGATCATTACATTCATTATGAAATTTATACTTGACTGGTATATGAATACCAAGTCCGGATATCTGCTTCGCGCGGTTGGAGATAACGAGACGATTGTTACATCCATGGGTGTCGACAAAGGCACGATCAAGATTATCGGACTTGCGATCGCAAACGGACTGGTCAGCCTGAGCGGATGCATTTTTGCACAGCAGCAGAGATACTTCGATGTATCGATGGGAACCGGTACGATGGTTATCGGTCTTGCGAGTGTTATCATCGGAATCAGCCTTCTCAAGAAGGTGACATTCCTTCGCGTGACCACAAGCGTTATCATCGGATCGATCGTTTACAAAGCCTGCGTGGCAATCGCAATCAAGCTCGGAATGCCTTCTTCGGACTTAAAGCTGATTACCGCGGTATTGTTCCTGATCATTCTTGTGCTTGGAATGGACCGCAAAAAGAGAAAGAAGGTGGCGTAGATGTTGGAATTAAATCATATTCATAAAATGTACAATCCGGGTACGATCAATGAGATCTGCCTGTTTGAAGATTTTAATTTAAAGATTGACGACGGACAGTTTGTATCGGTGGTTGGAAGTAACGGTTCCGGTAAGACATCTATGCTCAATATCATCTGCGGATCAATCCCGATCGATGGCGGTTCTATTGTAGTAAATGGCGTAGATATCACAAAGCAGAAAGATTTCATCCGCCACAGAAGAATCGGACGCGTTTTTCAGGATCCTTCGAAGGGAACCTGCCCGTCCATGACGATCCTTGAGAATATGGCGATCGCCGATAACAAGGGCAAGACTTACGGACTCGGACGCGGAACGAACCGCGCGCGGATCGACGAATACAAAGAGATGCTCGCGAGTGTGAATCTGGGACTGGAAGAAAAGCTTCACACGAAGGTTGGGGCTTTGTCCGGCGGACAGAGACAGACACTGGCACTTCTTATGGCAACGATGAACCCGATCGAGTTTCTGATCCTTGACGAGCATACGGCGGCACTTGATCCGAAGACCGCGGAGATCGTTATGCAGCTTACCGGCAGGATCGTGGAGGAGAAGAAAGTGACGACCGTTATGGTTACACATAATCTTCGCTATGCGGTGGAGTACGGTGACCGGCTTCTGATGATGCATCAGGGTCGTGCTATCATTGACAAGGCCGGTGCCGAGAAGAAAGCCATCCAGGTGGATGATATTCTCGGAACTTTCAATGAGATCAGTATTGAGTGTGGTAATTAATATGAATGTTGTAATCAAACGAATTTTACAGGTGATCGTCGGAATTCTGGCGGTCACCTTAGTTGCTTTTCTTATATTGCTTCTTGTACTTACGGTAACAGAGTACAAGCCGGACACGATCGAAGAATTAGAGGTAAACGGACAAGGCGAAGCGTCTGTACAGGCAGGCGATACGCTTTCCGTGCTGACGTGGAATACCGGATACGGAGCACTCGGCGATAACGCGGATTTCTTCATGGACGGCGGATCGATGGTCAATACTGCTGATGAGGAGCGTGTGCAGGAGAATATGGCGGCGATTAATGATGAGATCACAAAGCTTGATCCCGATGTTGTGTTTTTACAGGAAGTTGACCGTAATTCCAAGCGTTCGCACGGAATTGACGAGCTGGAACTGATCCGTGAGGCACAAAGCGGATATTGTGACACTTTTGCGAATAATTATAAGGTTGTGTATGTGCCGTATCCACTCCCGACGATCGGTAAGGTGGACAGCGGTATTGTGACGTTATCAAAATATGAAGTCAAAGATTCCAGAAGATTTGCACTTCCGTGTCCATTTTCTTATCCGGTCCGAACGGCGAATCTGAAGCGATGCCTGATGATCGACCGCATTCCGGTTGAGGGAAGCGATAAGGAACTGGTGCTTGTTAATCTGCATCTGGAAGCATATGACGACGGAGAGGGCAAAGCGGCACAGACACAGATGCTTCAGGAAATCCTGCAACAGGAAGTGGAGGATGGAAATTACGTGATCGCGGGCGGAGACTTCAATCAGGCTTTTTCCGGCGTGGATACCAGTGCTTATCCGATGGTCAGCGATGAATTGTGGCAGCCGGGTGAAATCGATACGGATGCATTCGGCGAGGAGCTTTCGTTTCAGACGGACAATGGTGCACCGTCCTGCCGTTCACTGGATCAGCCGTATGCCGGTGCGGATCACAACAATTTCCAGTATTATCTGATCGATGGATTTATCGTATCATCCAATGTGAGTGTGGAGTCGGTCGAGACGCAGGATCTGGAATTTCAGAATTCGGATCACAACCCGATCCTTATGAAAGTAAAACTGAATTAGTAGCAGGATCTCCTTTGCCGCGTGGCGAAGGAGATTTTTGTTTGTAAAATGCAGTTCATGTCAAAAAAGAAACCATTTATGCAGAAAGGTGCGTCGATTGACTTACTTGTGTTAGAATGCAACCATAAGAAAAAGGCAGGTTTTGATTATGAGTTTAAAATATGAATCGATCATCCGCAAGATGTCCCTCGAGGAAAAGGCGTTGATGATGTCAGGAAAAAATACATGGCAGACCGTTGATTTCGAAAAGTACGGCATTCCGTCGATGACGATGTCGGACGGACCGCACGGATTGCGTCGACAGGCGGGGGCAGGCGATCATCTGGGACTGAATGCTTCGCTTCCGGCAACCTGTTTCCCGACCGCGGCATCGGTTGCAAACAGCTGGGATGAAGAACTGGGAGAGCAGATCGGCGCGGCACTGGCGGAGGAAGCGGTCACGATGGACGTCAATGTTGTCCTCGGGCCGGGACTCAACATCAAGAGAAGCCCGTTGTGCGGACGCAACTTTGAATATTTTTCCGAAGATCCGTATCATGCGGGAAAGATGGCGGCGGCATATGTGCGTGGTATCCAGAGTAAAGGGATTGCCGCATGTCCGAAGCATTTTGCGGCGAACAGTCAGGAACTTCGGCGTATGGCAAACGATTCGGTCGTGGACGAGAGAACATTTCGTGAGATCTATACGACCGGATTTGAGATTGCGGTCAAGGAAGGCAAGGCAAAAGCCATCATGTCCGCTTACAATGAAGTCAATGGCGTCTATGCGAACGAGAATGCGCATTTGCTGCAGGAAATCCTTGTGGACGAGTGGGGATTTGACGGCTGCGTGATCTCCGACTGGGGCGGCAGCAACGATCATGCGCTCGGGGTACAAAACGGAAGCCATCTGGAGATGCCGGGAACCGGAAAATCCGGTATGCATGACATTGTCCGCGCGGTACAGAGCGGAACATTGAAAGAGGAGATACTGGATCAGCGTCTGGACGAGCTGCTGACACTGATCTTTGCGACGCACGGCGCGACCGAGAAGGCGATCGGGACGACCTTTGATGTGGAGGCGCACAATGAACTTGCGCGCAAGGCGGCAGAGGAGAGCATCGTTCTCCTGAAGAATCAGGACAATATACTGCCGCTCAAACCGGGAACGAAGGTGGCTGTCATCGGCGACTTTGCTAGAAAGCCGCGCTATCAGGGAGCCGGATCGTCGCTTGTCAATCCGACGAAGGAGCCGGAGTCAGTCTTAGAGGTGATCAAGTCGAGCGGGCTTACGGTGGTAGCTTATGAACAGGGCTATGTAAGGAATCGTCCGGCAAAGATGAAGCTTCTTCGCAAGGCAAAAGAAGCAGCAAAGAATGCCGATGTGGTGTTGTTTTTCGGCGGGCTGGACGAGATCAGCGAGTCGGAAGGTCTGGACCGCAAACATATGATGCTGCCGGATGCACAGAGCATGCTGATCGACGAACTGTCTACCGTCAATGAGAATATCGTTGTTGTACTGTCTGCAGGCTCGGCGATCGAGATGCCTTTTCACCAGTATGTGAAGGGAATCGTACACGGTTATCTCGGCGGACAGGCGGGCGCTTCGGCGATGGTCAATGTTTTGATCGGAAAAGTCAATCCGTCTGGAAGACTGAACGAAACATATCCGATCCACTATGAAGATACGCCTTGTTATCATTACTATCCGGGCAAAGAGCGAAGCAGCGAGTACCGCGAGGCACTCTATGTGGGCTATCGCTATTATACAACGATCGGAAAGAGTGTCCGTTATCCGTTCGGATACGGACTCAGTTATACAACATTCCGGTATTACAATCTGAAACTGAGCGAAAAAGGCGCAACGTTTACGATCGAAAATACAGGAAATATGACGGGTGCGGAGGTCGCACAGCTTTATGTCGGAAAGAAATCCGATACGGTATTCCGGCCGGTGCGTGAGTTAAAAGGATTTAAGCGCGTCGTTTTAGAGCCGGGCGAGTCGAAAGAGGTTACGATTCCGTTTGACGATAAGACGTTCCGCTTCTACGACACGAGAACCGATACATGGGAGATCGAATCCGGAGAGTATCAGATTATGATAGGAACGGATGCACAGACACCGCAGCTTCAGGCACCGACGCAGGTGGCAGGAACGGTTGCGGAAGGTCCGTACAAAAAAGACGAGATGCCGGAATACTTCAACGGCAAAGTCAAAGTCGTAGGTGATGAGGCTTTTGAAAAATTATACGGTCGTCCGATACCGGACGGAAGCTGGAGCGGCGAGATCGACATCAACGATGCGGTTTGTCAGCTCTACTATGGAAAAGGAATTTTAGGAAAGTTGTTCTATGGAATTCTTCGCCTGATCTTAAAAATCAGTGACTGGCGCGGAAAGCCGAATCTGAACGCTCTTTTCAATTACAATATGCCGATCCGCGGCTACGCCAAGATGACGGGCGGATTTGTGACCATGGAGATGGCGCGTGCTTTGACCGAGATGGCAAACGGACATCGCATCAAAGGCACGGCACATCTGATCCGCGCGGCAGTGCGGCGAGATTAATTTCAGCATATCCCTTCTTTACATGCAGCACAGACCTGATCTGAAAGATTTTTCGGACCGGGTCTTGTTGCCGTTTAAAAGTTCTCTATAATAATCGTTCAAATATAAAATAAGCTTGTCATGCAATGCTGCATATTTTATCATTAAAGTAAGAGTAAATTTATCTGAGGGTTTATTTGTGAGACTACAGTCCGACAACGTGGTTTGAATCAATGAAAGTCGGTAATTGTGTCTGAAATTGAGAGATCAATACAAGTTGAATTTTAATCCGGAAAGGAACGACAATGATCAAGATAGCGATCGTGGAAGACGAGGCGATGTACGCCGAGCAGCTAAAGGAATATCTGCATCAGTATGAAAAAGAGAACGGCGAAGTCTTTGATATTACCTACTGTGCGGACGGAGATGAGATCGTCCACAATTACAAGTCGCAATATGACATCATCCTGATGGATGTGGAAATGAAGTTCATGGATGGTATGTCGGCGGCGGAAGAAATCCGTAAGGTTGATACGGAGGTGGTTATCATTTTTATCACAAATATGGCACAGTATGCGATCCGCGGCTATG
>CAVHWG010000075.1:0-3579 GCA_963639645.1 Firmicutes bacterium TM09-10
GACATTGGGTGGTTATCGTTCTTGTACTCATCGGTTGTCCACCATACAGTGTCCTTGGAATTCTCATCCATAACGATGTATTTGTCTTTTGGTGAACGTCCGGTATAAATACCAGTCATTACGTTAACAGCGCCGAGCTCTGTCTCCTGTCCAACTTCGTATCCCTCGAGACCAGCCTTTGTCTCTTCCTCGAACAATACGTCGTAAGAAGGATTGTAAACGATTTCTGTAGTTCCAGTAATTCCATACTTGGTTAAATCAATTTTTGCCATCTTGCCCTGACTCCTTTTCTTTAATAATTAGCAGAAGCTTTCTTTTGTTATATTTACCAACTTCTTCGCATAATATTATACATGATTGATTTCCAAAATCAATATGCTTGCAAAATATTTTGTTAAAAATTTATCATTTTCCCTTCTTGTTTGCCTTTACTATAAATAGTAGGATCTCATCAAGCTCCGAAGCGGGTACTTTCGTGTATTCTGCAAGTTCCGAAGTGGTAGGCTTCATTCCTTTCTCTTTTTCAAGATACTTGATTGCCTCGTTGATCAGCGTGATCTTACCGACCATCGCATCCTCGCTCTCGCCTTCTCCTTCGTCTTCCAAAATGCAGGATTTCATGGCATTTTCAATTTTCTGCGCAAGTTCTGATTCAACATCAATTTTCTCATGCGAGCCGCAAAGTTCTGTAAGTCGCATAAAAAGCGCCATATTGCCTTCCTGTACCACATCCTGCAGACTGTCCGGATCATTCGACTCCGTCAATTTCTTCGCATTTTCCAGCACGACCGGAAGCCAGCAGTTCGTGATCTCTGCGATCACACTCTCGTCTCCGGCAAGAAGTGCCTTGTACATTTCTTCCTGCTTCTCCTTGGAATAAGTAGAAAGACCATTCAGTTCATCGAGATACATCTGAAAGACGCCGGTATGTTCAGCTTCATTGTCAAGTTCTTCATCGGATGCCTTTGCCGTCTTTTCTGCAGCAAGTTCCTCGCTGCTCAGCGACTCTGTTTTATAGGCAGCTTCGCCGTCATCGTCCCCCCCGGCAGCTTCTTCCTGCAGATTCTCTGCATTTTCCTCAATTTCTTCATCTTCCGGATGCGGATTCAACAGGAAATCCAGTATCATATTCTGCTGCTCTTCGTTAAGATCCATGTCCTTGAAGTAGCCTAAGATTTCCTCGCGCGTCATATTTCCCTGCGACACGCGGATGATCTCTGCAACCTCGTGGATTGTTTCTGTAAATAAGCTCTGATCTAACATCTATCTCCTCCAATATATTACGCCAGTAATTCGCGCACCATATCCGCATCAAATACCACCTGATCGATATGCTCAACCTCGATGCGGTACAACGCATTGGCCGCAATGTGCTCCGCAGCCTGCTCCAGATCACGGATTCCGGATGTATTCCTGTACTGTGCAACGATCGCGTCAAGCGCTTCGTCCGTGATCACGCACTCCTCCTCGCGGAGGCTCATTCTCTTTAGCACCTTCGGCAACGCGAACTTCGAGAAGATCACTTTCTTCTCTTCCGTTGTATAATCCGGAATATCAATGACCGCAAAACGTGACATGAGCGGCGCACTGATCTGTGACTTATCATTTGCTGTCGCGATCGGGTAGACACCGACCGTCGGGATCATGCACTCCATGTAATTGTCTGTGAATCCAAGGTTATCAAGGAGTGTCAGAAGCACGTCCGCCGGATTGCCGTTGCCTTTTCCCGCGGCTGCCTTATCCAGCTCATTGATGATAAATACAAGGCTTGATTCGCCTGCCATAGAGAATGCATCCATAATGATCCCCGGCTTCGCGTTCGCGTATACGCGGGAACTTCCAGTCAACTGCTCCGGATCGTTGATCGAACTCATGTCAAGCGTTGTCCACGGAAGCTTTAAGATTCGTGCAACCGCGTAAGCGATCTGTGACTTACCTGTTCCTGCCGGTCCGACCAGAAGAAGTCCGTATGCAGGAAGTGTGTGGGTTCGGTTGATCTGGATGATCGTCTCGATGATTCTCTGCTTTACGCGCTCCATGCCATACAGTTCTTCGTCAAGGATACGGCGCGCCTCGTTCGGATCAATCGCTTCAAAATAATTGCTCTTCCACTGGATGTTCATCATGATGGAGAGTGCTCTCTGCGCGTGGCGGCGTTCCTCCGGCGATACCTCGTTGGAACGTGCAACCGCAAGGTTACGTCTTGCCCACAGACGGATGTTATCCGGAAGTGTTCTTCCCGCACAATTCATAAAATCCGTGATACTCTGCAAACTCGTCAGCTTCATATCGTCGCCGTCTTCGTCCTGATCCTCGTCCTCGACCTCATCTGCCGGTGCGCTGCTTGCGAGCAGACGATCGATCATAAACTGAAGGAATCCGTCCTCCGCAGAAAGCTTTGTTCCGCCGCCGAATGCGATCTCTCGGATCTTGTATACCGCATAGCCTTTGTCCGTATTCTCACCGGACAGGCGCACATTGATGTGATTCTCGCCGAGCCAGCGAAGCAGACTGACAAAACGCGCATCGATCTCGATGATATCCGCGCTGATCGTGCCATCCTCCTCCTGAAATTCAAAGGACGTGCGCTTGATCGGGTTCGTGAACACACCGGAAGAATGGTGGTTCCACTTGTGCTCACTGTTGTCAAGAAGTATGATCGGATGCCCGGCGCACGGCACCGATTCATTCGAACGAAACGTTGTATAGGTGCAAACCGGATCCTTATTCGCATCCGGTGTATTACTAAAATCAAATACTGGCATTGGATAATCCTCCTTCATTTCTTTGCATTTACTATCATACCAATATCGTACAATTTCATCAATCATTTTAGCTAAAAAAGGATGCCTTTCCAGACATCCTTTCCATCCTTTTATGCTTTTTTACACAGATCCTTCACGACCTCACCTGCGATAATGAGTCCCGCAACCGACGGCACGAACGCCACACTTCCCGGAATATCTCTTCGCTCAGTGCATTTATGTGCTGCTCCAGGCGGGCAGATACAATGTGTTCTGCAGCTGATCGACATATCCTCGAGCGGACGCGTCGGAAGTTCCTCAGAGTACACAACTTTCAGCTTGCGCACACCGCGCTTCTTAAGCTCGCGGCGCATAACCTTCGCAAGCGGACACACCTTGGTCTTGTAGATGTCCGCAACCTTAAACTGGCTTCCGTCAAGCTTGTTGCCGGCACCCATGCTGCTGATGATCGGCACATTCTTCTCCTTGGCTTTCATGACCAGGGAAATTTTTGCCGTTACCGTGTCAACGGCATCGATGATATAATCATATTCCTCGAACGGAAATTCATCCGCATTTTCCGGCAGGAAAAAGCAATTGTGAATGTTGACTTTCGCATCCGGATTGATGTCTAAGATGCGCTCCTTCATCACTTCCGTCTTATATTTACCGACCGTCTTTCTCGTTGCGATGATCTGGCGGTTCAGGTTGGTCAGGCAGACCTTATCGTCATCGATCAGATCAAATTCGCCGACACCGCTTCGCACCAGCGCCTCACATACATATCCGCCGACACCACCGATTCCGAATACGGCGACACGCGAGTTTGCTAATT
>CAVHWG010000076.1:0-384 GCA_963639645.1 Firmicutes bacterium TM09-10
CCAGATTCCCGGAAATCAGTGCCTGCTTTCTTTCTGCCAGTCCTTCAACAATGCTTAATTCTACATTTACACCATTCTTTTCAAATAATCCCTTTTCCTGAGCTACATATAAAGGTCCATATCCAACCCATGTTGGAAGTGCAATCCTCAATGTCGGAAGTTCTTCTGTAGCCTCCTGGCTGCTTCCCGTATCTCCCGTATCCTTAGTTTCAGTTGTTCCCGAATTTCCGCATGCTCCCAAGGAAATCACCGTTGTCAATGCAAGTAATACTGCTAAAATTTTCTTCTTCATCATATGTGCCTCCCTTTCTTAAATAAATAAGAATTTGTTTTTGTTATCCGTCCTTCTGCAGTCAAAACAGATAACAAGGTACTGTATAATAG
>CAVHWG010000076.1:478-7473 GCA_963639645.1 Firmicutes bacterium TM09-10
GTATAATAGGATAAAAAAAACGAAGTTCTTCTAAAAAGAACCTCGTCATCCTTGCACTCGATACTAGCACAGGGGCAAAAAAAAATCAAATAGATATTTATGATTATTTCTATTTGTTTTTTTTATTATTGCTTTTATATTGTCCTGCAAAATATATATGTTCTATTTGTTTTTTTAATTATTTAGATTGTTATTTTCTATTTTCCTTTCTAAACACTTTATGCTAATGTATGCAGTAACAACACAAACACACTAATAAAAAAAGAAAAGGAGAGTTGTCTATGAGTACTGAAAGAAAATATGGTGCACAGTCCATGTATGGCACATTAAAAAAAGCATTGATCCATCGTCCTGGTCCGGAATTTTCCGATCATGACAACTATCGTAAATTTGGCTTTACTGGACCGTTTCCAGTTCTTGAAGAAGCACAACATGAGCATGATGTCTTCGCCTCATATTTAAAAGAATGGGGAGTTGAAGTAGAATATGCGGAAGATTGTCCTCTTGAATTTACAGGATTAACCTATATTACAGATAATGGAATCATTACGGATAAAGGAGCTATTATTTCTCGTCCGGGTAAAGCACAACGCATTGGTGAAGAAGCTGTCGTTGCCAAAAAGTTATTATCTATGGATATTCCTATCCGCTACAGCGTTTCCGCACCAGGAACCGTTGAAGGTGGTGGTGAGACCATCTGGCTTGATCATGATACTTTACTAATTGGAAATACCTATCGTACCAATGATGCTGCTTATGAACAGTTAAAGAAATTATTGGAACCTGAAATTAAAGTAATTCAGTTCCAACTTCCAAGCTATCTCGGACCTGGTACTGTGCTGCATCTTGGTAGTGTATGCTCCCTGCTTGATAAAGATTTAGCCGTTATATACTCTAAGCTCATGCCAATCGCGATGTATCGCTTACTTGAGGAACGTGGCATTGAAATGATTGATATTACAGATGAAGAGTTCTCACATTCCGCTTCTAATATTTTGGCTGTTGCACCAAGAAAACTGATCATGCTTGATGGAAATCCTCGTGTCAAAGAGGAATTGGAAAAGCGTGGCTGTGAAGTGAAAGTAATGCCTGGAAACTGGACAGGCTATGACCGTCATGCCGGTCCTACCTGTATGACAATGTCTGTTCTTCGGGAATACGAAGAATAAGAAAGAATCCTGCCCGGAGGGTTTTTATGTGATAGGAATTTTCCTATCACATAAAAAAAGGGGAGTATCCCAAAGCGATATGGACCAACCGGAATAGTCTTGTTATTTCTCAATATATGCACAAAAAGGGACACGCGCCATACAACGCATGTCCCTTTCTTAATATTGTTAAACATTTAGAAAAAAGAGCTATCAAAAAATTTATACGAATTCCTTCACGGATGCATAGATACCTTCCGCGTTCAGTCCATACTTCTCAAGAAGTGCCACAGCCGGACCGGACTCACCGAAACGATCCTGTACACCGATCGTCTTGACCGGAGTCGGTGCTTTGCGGGAAAGAGTCTCACATACCGCAGAACCAAGTCCGCCGATCACGGAATGTTCCTCAACTGTCACAACCTTGCCACATTCTTTGGCTGCTGCAACGATCAGATCCTCATCGAGTGGCTTGATCGTGTGAATATTGATTACTTTCGCATCAATACCGTCTGCTGCAAGTTTCTCTGCTGCTGCAAGCGATTCGGATACACATAATCCGGTTGCAATGATGGCAACATCCTTGCCCTCGCGGAGTGTTACGCCTTTTCCGATCTCAAACTTATAATCCGGATTATCATTGATGATTGGGACTGCGAGGCGTCCGAAACGCATATAAACCGGACCGTCATGCTCATAAGCAGCCTTAACGGCAGCCTTTGCCTCGATATCATCACTCGGATTTAAGATGACCATTCCCGGAATGGTGCGCATTAATGCGATATCCTCATTACACTGGTGTGTTGCTCCGTCCTCTCCTACCGAGATTCCGGCATGTGTTGCACCGATCTTCACATTCAGATGCGGATAGCCGACCGAGTTACGAACCTGCTCAAACGCACGTCCGGCGGCAAACATCGCAAATGAACTTGCAAACGGAACCTTACCGGTTGCAGCAAGTCCGGCGGCAATGCCGATCATGTTGCACTCTGCGATACCACAGTCAATGTGGTGCTCCGGAAATTCCTTGCGGAAGATGGCAGTCTGTGTCGCAGCAGCTAAGTCTGCGTCCAGAACATAGACATCATCATGCTCCTTCGCCAGCTCTACGAGCGCATTACCGTAGCTGACACGTGTGGCGATCTTAGTTACTTCTGACATAATGCTTCACCTTCCTTCTCAAGTTCTTCCATTGCGATTGCATATTCTTCATCGTTTGGCGCTTTTCCGTGCCATCCGACCTGATTCTCCATGAAGGATACACCCTTGCCTTTTACCGTGTGCGCGATGATGGCAACCGGCTGTCCCTTTACGGTCTTCGCCTCGGCAAAAGCCGCAGCGATCTGATCCATATCGTTTCCGTCTGCCAGGTTGATCACATGGAAATTAAATGCCTTAAATTTCTCATCGATCGGATACGGCGAACATACCTGATCGATCGGTCCGTCGATCTGGAGATTGTTGTTATCTACAATCACAACAAGATTGTCCAGCTTGCGGAATCCCGCAAACATGGCGGCCTCCCAGACCTGTCCTTCCTGAATCTCGCCATCTCCGAGGAGTGTGTAAACACGATAATCATCATTTGTAAGTTTTGCGGACAAAGCCATACCGACTGCCGCTGAGATTCCCTGTCCAAGCGATCCGCTTGACATATCCACACCCGGAATATGCTTCATATCCGGATGTCCCTGCAGATAAGACCCCAGATGACGCAGTGTCTTTAAGTCCTCAACAGTGAAATATCCGCGGAGTGCCAAAGCCGAATACAGTCCCGGAGCAGTATGTCCCTTCGAAAGCACAAAACGGTCACGATCCGCTTTCTTCGGGTCCTTCGGGTCAATGTTCAATTCCTCAAAATACAAATATGTAAAAATGTCTGCCGCAGAAAGCGATCCGCCCGGATGTCCTGCTTTTGCAGCATGGACAGCGGTCACAATGCCTTTGCGGACTTCGTTTGCCTTAATCAGAAGTTCCTGTTTATTCATAAATTCTCTCCGTCCGAATCAATTATTCACCAAATACTGCCTTGTAGTCTGCCTGGAATTTCTCAATTCCCTGATCGGTAAGCGGATGCTTTGTCATCTGCTCGATTACCTTGTAAGGAATTGTTGCGATATCGGCACCTGCAAGCGCACAGTCCGTTACATGGATCGGGTTACGGATAGAAGCTGCGATAATCTCTGTATCATATCCGTAAATATCGAAGATTTCTGCGATCTGACGGATCAGCTCGATACCCGGCTGGCTGATATCATCGAGTCTTCCGAGGAACGGAGATACATAGGTAGCACCTGCATTTGCAGCAAGGATTGCCTGATTAGCGGAGAAGATCAGTGTTACGTTTGTCTTGATTCCCTCGGATGAAAGAACCTTGACTGCCTTAAGACCTTCAACGGTCATAGGAATCTTTACAACCATATTCGGATGGATGGCTGCAATCTCACGGCCTTCCTTGATCATGCCCTCTGCATCAACGGTTGTAGCCTTAACCTCTCCACTGATCGGACCGTCAACGATGGATGTGATCTCCTTAATTACTTCGTTAAAATCTCTTCCCTCTTTTGCGATCAGAGACGGGTTTGTGGTAACACCACAGATGACTCCCATATCATTTGCTTTCTTAATATCCTCTACATTGGCTGTGTCTACGAAAAATTTCATTATTTATCCCTCCATTTGTATTTTCTTTTGTTTTCTATTGTCAATATAGCATTATTCGCAAGGAAAAGCAAGCGAAAATAACAACAAAAATAAGTTTTCGTAAATTTTTAAAAGATTATTTGCAATCCGGACTAGTAAAAAGCAAGAAAAGGTAGTATCATAGTTAATAAGTAAATACGTGATATCGTATTGTGGAAGGAAATAAGAGGATTATGTTACAATTAGAACGACAAAAGCTGATTCTGTCCTATCTTGAGAGGAATCGCAAGGCGACAACCAACGAATTGAGCGAAATGCTCGGTGTATCCGCCACAACGATCCGCACGGACCTGAATCAGATGGATAAAGAAAATTTATTGACAAAGACACATGGCGGAGCACTCTATCGCGACAGCGATGCAAACGGAAGCGACCTGACTTCCAAGGCATATGTCTTCAATGAACGTGCACTTGAGAACCGGGACGAAAAAGAAATGATCGCGCGTGAAGCTGCCAAACTTGTACAGGATCATATGTGCATTTTCTTAGATGCCAGTTCCACTTCCTATACGTTAGGATTGCATCTGACAGGATTTACCGAGCTGACCGTCATTACCAACGGAATCGATCTGGCACTTGCCATGAAAGACATTCCGGGCGTGACCGTCATTATGACCGGAGGTATCGTTACATCCACCTCCTCTTCCATTGAAGGACTACTCGGTGCAGATCTGTTAAAGAAGATCCATTCGGACATCGCATTCGTCTCCGCACGAGGTTTCTCGATGGAAAACGGACTGACCGATTTCTCGATCTATGAAGCCGATCTGAAACGTTTATGCGTCGACTCCTCTTCCAAAGCCGTCGCACTCATCGATCATACCAAATTTGACACGAACTCGATCTCCAGCTATGCATCGATCGATGACATCAATCTGGTCATTACCGATTCCGGTCTGTCGAAGCGCTTGCATGAAAGCTACGAGAAAGCAGGCGTCAATCTGCTTGTCGCGGAAGAAATCTAAAAGACACCCCCTCAGATGATACGATCCATCTGAGGGGGTTTTATGTCTTATGGTTTCAGCTGCATATGCTCCCGAAGCAGTTCTTTAAACAAAGCTTCCGGCGTCCAGAACACATTGTGCGGTGTCACGATCGCCTTAAGTCCGATCGCAGGAACGCCTTGTTTCTTATATTCCGCAAGAAACGCATCGACCTGCACAGAATTCATGCCGGAAAAAACAAGCATCTCCGCCGGGAAATCCGGCCCGTTATACACGATCTTGTCCCTGGAAAAGCCCTGCACCTTTGCCAGCGCGCCGAGTTTCTGGCTGTAATCTTTGCAAGGTACGTCAACTGCGGTCGCACCGATCGTGGTCGCTGCAGAACGCACTGCTGCTTCTTTCTTTTTATCTAATCCGAACATTAAAATAAATTGTGCCATAATACGATATCCTTTACTGCGTTTTCTCGTATTATAGCACAGTTTTTGCTGCATCCATACAACTTCTTCTGTATAAAAGATTACTTTTTCCTGTATTTCAATGGAGATAATCCGTACATTTTTTTGAAACTGCGGATAAAATAACTGACATTCGGATAGCCGCTGCGCAAAGCCACTTCCGTAACCGAAAGCTGTGTCTCCTGCAAAAGCTGTCTGGCACGCTCCAGCCGCAGATGATTCACATACTGCGACAGCGTAATATGAAAATGTTCCTTAAAATAACGCGAAACATATTTTTCGGACAGATGAAACTGTGCACCGAACTCCTTAAGCGAAATCTCCTCCGTGTAATTCTCCTGAATATAGGAAACCATCTCTTTTTCAACCGTATTTCTTCCGCTTGTATCGTTTTCAAGCATAAAACCGCTCTCCCACATCCGCTGAAAGAACGCAAGAAAGATTGCCTTGGTTTCCATCTGTCTTGCAACGAACTGCATTTTCTTCCCGTCATCCCCCGGTATCGTTATTTGTACCGGTTTTCGCACATTGCCCTCATCGGCATACAATGCAAGCAGACGCTCACACAGATCCTCTGCGCTTTTTCCGATCTGTGCCCGGATAACCATGCGGCCGCTCTTAAGCGGCGCCATCACCATCTGCTCCGACAGATCATTTGTCTGAAATGCCACAAACTCGAGTGGGAATAAGAACGTGTAATAATCCACATCACTCATACGCGATCCCATAAAATGCAGATTTCCCGGCGACACGACAAACGCATCCCCGGGATCTCCGATATAATTTTCGCCTGAGATCGTCACATTCAAAGATCCCTTTTTCACATAAATGATCTCAAGTTCATCATGCCAGTGCACAGGAATCTGAAATGCATGCGGCACATTTTTTAAATGGTACAGACTAAACGGGTTGTCCGGTGTACCATGCGGTTTGTTTTCTTTTAATTCAAAATACATATAATGCCCCCATCAATCGACGAGTCTCTTATTTTTCCATTTTCCGGTCTTCCAGCGAAGCACCATTCCAACAGCACGCACACACTCATCGCTTGCCATTGCAATATAGGCGCCCACCGCCAGCAGTCCAAGCCGGAGTCCAAAGAAGTACGTTCCACCGACAGCACAAAGATACATAAAAATCGCACCCATGATAACCGGAAATACCGCATCTCCGCTCGTCTTTAATGCCTGTCCGTACACAAGATTCGTCACTCGTCCGATTTCAAGAAATACATCGACGATCAGCAGCCTGACAACAAGATCGATCATCTGCGGATCATCTGTGAAAATGTGCACGATCTCATGTCCCAGCAATGCGAAAGTCACCGAAAAACAGGTTGTTGTAACCACTCCATAGACAGCCGCTTTACGCGTTCCCTTCGCGCATTCCTCATATTCCTGCGCGCCGATCCGCCATCCGGTCATGATTGCATTTGCCTGTGCCAAAGCCGCACCGATACAATACGAGAAATTGGCGATCTGCATCGTATAAGATCGCGCCGTCACATTCATTCCGTCCACATCCATCTGGTTCATAAAACGCACGACCAGTGTCATCGCAACATTATAGAGTGCAGTCTCGCAGGCAGACGGAAATCCGATCTTTATAATCTGTCCCAGGATCTTACGCGACGGCATGCGCTCCGGACTGTTTTTCGCTTTGATCAATACCGCGCCCATCACTGCAACCATGATCAGATTTACGACACGCGAGATCACAGTTGCCGTTGCCACGCCCATAAC
>CAVHWG010000076.1:7483-14713 GCA_963639645.1 Firmicutes bacterium TM09-10
TATGAAGTTGATCACATTTCCCACGATTGATGCCAGAAGGGACTGCTTTGTATATCCAAACACACGCAGATAGCTTGCGAAAATCGGGATTAATGCATTTAAAAAACATGCTCCGCCGACAATGCGAAGGTATGTCTGTGCCGGTTCATACAGTGCCGGTGCGATACTTACCACCCGAAGGATTGCCCCGGAAAAGACTGCCAAAAACACAGACATCACGATTCCAACGACCGCATTGAATGCCAGTCCGAGCTGTCTTGCCTGATAAGCCACGCCCGGTCTGCCCGCTCCGATGTTCTGTGTCATGACCGCAACCATACCGGATGAGATTACGCCGAACATAATAATAAATACACCGATATAGGTGTTTGCCGTGCCGACCGCACCAACTGCCTGATCACTCACCGATGACAACATCAGCGTATCGACCATTCCCGATAACATATAGAAAAGTGTCTCAAAACAGATTGGGACAAAAAGCTGTGTCAGTGTTTTCCTTTCAACTGCCATATGGATTCTCCTCACATACTAACCTATCATATATTTCAATAATACGCTATAAGAATCCTTATTTCTTGTATTATTTCCCGCAACAATTGCACAATTTCTACTTTTCAATCTGGTTTATATGATTTTATTTTCAAAATCCTGCAGTTCGTGAAAAATCAGGTCAATAAAAACTTTCTTACCGTCCATATTTCTCCCTCATCTCTGCGACCATCAGATCTGCATTTCGACACTGTCCGTTTTGGGCCTGCTATCTGGCCTTCTCCAGACTTGTTAAAATCTGTTCCTCCGTCAACGCTGAGTATATAGACGGCTCCGGTTTCTCAACTCTTGCCATATTGTACACCTCCTTGGCATACTATAATATTGCTAAATCAATGCATTTGCAATATGTATATTATATATTTTATTGTTTTCGCAATACAAATGCCACAACATTCTCATGCTGTGGCATTTTATCCTACTTTTTAATTTCAAATTTAAACTTATTATTGCTCCAGACATCATCCGTGAAATGGATTTCCACCGTACTCCAGTCCTTCGGAACTTCGTAGCCGATATATCCCTTCATTTTCTTTCCAGCTGCAATAGTTCCGTCAAGCTGGGTGTCATTATTCTCTGTTATCGCTCCAAGTGAATAGTTTAAAGCATAATCGTCCGCATATGCCTCAAAACTTAACATGCTGCTGACAGACATTTCCGAATCGGAATTATTCACAATTTCAAATTCAGCCATAAGAAACACATTTCCATCAGATGGCTTATTGTATTCAGAGCCATCACTCTCTGAATATTTCAGCAATGTTACCTGCACATCATTCAGCTCCGCAGTCTCACCCACTGAAAAAATGTCTTTTTCTTCCTGTGTATCAGCTTTCTTGTTATCATTATTTTCTCCCTGTTGTGTCGTAGCAGTCTTATTCTCCACTTTCTTCGGCTTATCATCCCCTCCTCCGAAAGCAACCGCCAAAAGAATTACCACAACAATACCGATAACGATCCATTTACCGATACCGCCCTGCTTCTTTCTGCAGTTCGGACATACCTTAGCCGCCTTTGGAATTTCACTTTTACAGTGCTTACATAATTTTGTTTCGTTTTCCATTTTCATTCTCCTTTTCGTTTTGTTTTCATCCTACTTTATACTACTTTATCCTACAATGTGGTATAAGTCAACATTTTATCGTATATATAAACTATTGAAACAAGAATTCATTAACTTAATAAGCCCCAAAAGCTTAGAAATGAGGCATTAAATGAAACCACTCAAGTCCAAAGTCAGTATCACTTTAGATTCCGATGTCATTGAACAAATCAAACAGTTGGCCGAGCAGGACGATCGTTCTTTCTCGCAGTACATTAATATGATTTTAAAAGAACATCTTAATCCAGAGGATAAAAAGAAAGAAGCGTAAGACATTCTGTTGTCTTATGCTTCTTTTATTGTAATGATCTTCCATATTTATTTGGTATGCTGCCAGCATACATTTTACAAGATAATCGCCTCTAAAATTACGCAGATAAATGCTGCCACAAAAAATACCACCAGTTCCGTCACAACATATCCGATCACGCGCACAATGCGACGATCACTCTTTAGTAACGGTATGTGCTTTTTGACACCCCTGTAATCACAGGCAAGAAAGATAAACACGATCTGCGATCCCCATACACAAATGCGATCGATCCATTGTCCTCTCCAGTCATACGCAACCCCATCTGCATTCTGAAATTCCAAAGTAAAACAAAACCATGTGAGTAAAACATATCCAAGAATTGCCACGATCATCTTCCACGGGGTTCGGCTCCTGAATCCCGGAATATGATACCCAGATTTTTCATTTTGATTTAATTGTGTATGGACTGCTCCAGATTTTCCTTGATGACTTATGCTCACCACTGGCATTCCGGCTGCATTGCATTGCAAGCCCGACAATGCATTTTCCAATGCTTCCACACTCTGAAATCGGTCTTTGGGATTAAGCTGTGTACAACAGCTTATGATTTCACCCAACTTTCCCTGTGCGATACCCTCCACAGGGAAACGCTTCGTCAGCAGATAATTGAGAAGCACACCGATTCCGTATATGTCCGTTCGCGCATCCGTCTGTCCAAATCCAAACTGCTCCGGCGCAGCATATCCCTGCGTTCCCATCATTACGGTATCTTTGCTTTGTCCCGGCTGATAAGTTCTTGCAATATCAAAATCAATAACCTTAAGCTGCCCTTCCAGCGTAACGATCACATTCTCAGGCTTTAAATCCCTGCAAATGATCGGTGGATCGGCATGATGAAGCGGAGCCATCGCCTGACACAGATCAATACCGATCCGGGTAACCTCCTCCTCGGAAAAAGCATGATCGCGCAACCATTCCCCAAGGTTTTTTCCGGTCAGATATTCTTCGATTACAACCAGCTCCGCCTCTCTTTGGATACATTCATAAATAACCGGAAGATACGGACTTTGATTGGTCTGGAGAAATTCATAAATTCCCGCCTGTTCCAAAGCAACGGATTTTCTTACGCAAATCTGCCCCGTCACTTCGTTTCTTACAATATGAACCTGTTTCTTATCCGCCAGTCTCCCTAAATCCTGATACACCGACAAACGATACTCTTCTGCAAGTTCCATGCGTCCCCCTTGCTTTTTTCGACATGAAATAATATGATTATTCTATTATTTTTTAAGATGTAAATCAAGGAGTAAACATGACATCAAAAGACACCGATGAACTGATGCATTTATTGCAGGATACTAAAACCACTGCCCAGTTACAGACTTACACGGACACTTTGGCAGAACAAACAATCCTACAGACTTTTCCCGAATATCTGAATTCAAAAATGAGAGAAAGAGACATTTCCCCTGCTGAACTGATCGCCGCCGCACAGATTCAGCGAAATTACGGCTACCAGATTCTAAGCGGCTCTCGAAAGCCTTCCCGCGACAAGATTCTTGCCCTCTGCCTTGCGCTTGGTCTTGATCTGCCGGAAACACAGCGGGCGCTCACCCTTGCACAATTCGGTCAACTTTACCCGAAGAACCGTAGAGACTCTATATTCATATTTTCCATCAACAAGAAACTCTCTGTGCTGCAGGTGAATGAACTGTTAGATGAACTGAAAGAAGAATTGCTTTTTACATAAATTCCTCTATTTATCATATACTCATCAAGAGGAAAATTTCTGATTGACATTTACAAATATTTCAGTTATATTTTCCTTAGTGATCAGATTGCAGATACTTGTGAAGCCTGCGATCGGGAGAGGATGCCGAGGCTCCTCTCTTTTTTCCTATTACATGTATATATAAAAGGAACCTATGACAAAGCCATTCATTACCTACACTTCTCAGATAGAGAAACTCCAAAATGAAAAAAATTTAATCATTGAAGATATTTCTTTCGCATTGGAAACGCTTCAAAATATCAGCTACTATGCGCTAATCAGCGGGTATAAGCAACCATTTATCGATGCTCGCACACGAAAATATCTTCCAGATACTCACTTTGCAGATCTTCTGCTTCTATACATATTTGATGAAGAATTAAGAAGCATCTTTTTTAAATATCTGTGCAAAGTCGAGCGCAAATTACGTTCCTCCATCTCCTATCGCTTTTGCGAAAGACATGGAGAAATTCAGGCAACGTATCTTGATTGCCATAACTACAGCACAAAACCAGATTATCGTAACGGTATTGCTAAGTTACTTAAAATCCTTGCATACATAGCCAAACAGAGTACCGACCATAAATATATTGTCTATCAAAGAAATAAATATCATAATATTCCACTTTGGGTAACAATCAATGTTCTGACGTTCGGACAACTTTCAAAAATGTTTGAATTTCTCCAATTTAAAAAACAACTTATTCGTCTTTTCAATTGGTATGAAAATCACAGTGAAAACTTAAATGCAACACAGTTGCTATCCTACATGGGATTTCCTGAAAACTGGAAGAATATAACACGTTTTCGTATGGTCTAGTTTATCCCGATCTCCGTAAGCCGCTTCTGATGCTCCCGATACTTAGGATCATACTGCCCCACAATATTCCAGAAGCGTGCGGAATGATTCATCTCCAACCGGTGCGCCAGTTCATGCACCACGACATAATCCATCAGTTCCTGCGGCAGATAGTGAAGCCGGTAATTAAAATTCAGATTTCCCTTACTGCTGCAACTTCCCCAGCGCCCCTTTTGATTCCGGATCGTAACACGGTTGTACGTCACGCCCATATCCGGTGCATACCGATCCAGCTGCTTGGCAAAATGCGCCAGTATTGCTCTCCGATCCTCAGTCGTCAGGGACTCATACGCCGGGATTTCATATGCTGCGCTTCGGCTTTTTTTTGCTTCGATGCGATTCTGTAACTTCTCCCAGGTGCCTGCGATCCAGTCCGCGTGTGCGTCCAGAAAACGGATTACTTCCCGTTTCGTTGCACGGCGCGGCGCACGGCAGACGATCCGCCCGTCCGGATATACCTGCAGCGCGATCGAGCGGCGATCCGAACGAATCAGCTCGATCGCATAATCATATTCCGTTGTTTTCACATGTATGGTCTCCGGCATAAACTTTCTCTTCTTTCTTCATATGATGCACGTAAATAATAAAAATTGCGACTCCCTGTTTCATCTTCTGTCATCCTTTTCGAGCATTTTTGCACACAACATTCTAGCACCGTTATATCGTTTCGGCAATCTTTTTCAAATTATTATATGTCCATTTATTTACTTTCAAAATACAATATGCTAGTATTTAGACAACAATTCCTGCATGTGGAGGTGACTCTATGTTCCAAATTGCATATTCTAAAAAGGCGAAAAAGTTTTTAGAAAAACAAAACAGATCAACTCAAATACGAATCATCTCTGCAATTGCAAAACTTCCGCAAGGAGGGGACATAAAGAAACTACAAGGTCTGAATGGCTATCGACTTCGCGTTGGTAATTTTCGGGTATTATTTGATATCAATGGTGTTATCATAGATATTATTGATATTGGTAATCGCGGACAGATTTATAAAGGAGTGTGATCATAAATGTCAAACGTAAAAGAAAGAATTATGGGTGCAGTCACTATCATGAGTGATCAGGAAGCCGAAAAAGTCTGGGATATGATTCAAGGTGTATACAAACTCTATAATACAGACGAAACCCTCCCTGAACCTGATGAGATTTCATCTTTTCACGCATATGAGGCAGGTGAATCCGAATATCAGCCTTCCTATTCGCAAAATGAAATCATAAAAGAACTGGGACTGTAATCCATTAACAAAGGAAGCGAGTGCTGTTGCACTCGCTTCCTTACATTTTAAGGCATCACAACATGTGGCAGAATCCCGGTCAGATGTGCGATTGTCACACCGTAATTGGTCATCGGAACGTGCTGCTCCTTCGCATGATCGATGCGCGACAGGACATACTTGCGGTTGAACATACACGCTCCGCACTGAATGATCAGATCATACTCTCTCAAATCCTGCGGAAAATCCGTTCCGCTCACATGATCCACGGTAATCCCCTCTCCGAAACGCTTTTTTAACATGCGCGGAATCTTCACGCGCCCGATATCTTCCTGAAGTGGTGCATGCGTACAGCATTCCGCGATCAGAACGTGTGATTGCTCCGTCAGCGAATCAATCTGCTTTGCGCCCTCTACATAATAAGGCAGATCCCCTTTATATGAGGCAAAAAGCACCGAAAACGAAGTCAGCACACTCTCCTTCGGCTTGTTTTCATACACATAAGAAAATACCTGCGAGTCCGTAATGATCATTTTCGGTGGCTGTACCAATTGCTTCAATGCCTCCACAAACTTGTCCGTTGTCACGCTCATGATCAGACATTTCTTGTCGAGAAGTTCCCTTGTCGTCTGCACTTGCGGCAGGATCAGCCTTCCTTTCGGCGCCTGAATATCCTGCGGCATAACAAGCATGACAAGATCGCCCTCACCGACCAAAGTTCCCGTGATCAGGCGCTCCCCGAAATTCTCCGGCACCTTGCGTGCCAAAGCCTCCTTGATCCGGTCAACGCCTTCATGCTTTGCGGCACTCACAACGAGCGGCTGTTCGTTCGTCTCTTTTACCAGAAATTCCTGCAACGCTTTCGTATCCCCGAGATCCGCCTTGTTGATGATCAGAAGTACAGGCGTATTTTTCTCTTTAAAAAAACGATACCATTTCAGTTCCTGAGCAAAATGTTTCTCCCTCATTTCCGAGTTATTTTCCTGGAGTGGATCCACCTCGCCTTTTTCCTCTATGAAGTCTGCTGCAAAAAGAATAACTGCCACATCCGTCTTCTCCGCAGCAAGTTTTGTCTTCTCCACGCGCTTTGCTCCAAGCTCACTCTCGTCGTCAAATCCGGCAGTATCAATGATCGTGCAGGCACCGAGCGGATGAATCTCCATCGCCTTGTACACCGGATCGGTCGTTGTTCCGGCAACATCCGAGGCAATCGACACTTCCTGTCCTGTAAATGCGTTGATCAGCGATGACTTTCCACTGTTTGTTTTTCCAAATACACCGATGTGCAGGCGATTCGCCGACGGTGTGTCATTTAAAGTTGTTCCCATGCTTATTTCCCGCCTTTCTGCGAAAGACACCAATGCGACATGAAACGTCTTGGCTGACTTTCGCTTTTCTATTTATTTTTCCTCTGCTATTATCTCTTTATAAGACTGACACACTACAGAACACGTGGAGGTGAGTGGCGGGGCTGTAT
>CAVHWG010000077.1:0-6235 GCA_963639645.1 Firmicutes bacterium TM09-10
TCGCATACCAGTGCAACGTTGCGGATTATGAGGCAAGCGCAGGCATGGTTGCGGATCTGATCAAAAGTTATGCACATATTGATATTCTGGTGAACAATGCTGGAATCACAAGAGACGGACTGCTGATGAAGATGAGCGAGGAAGACTTCGATGCGGTCATCGACACGAACCTTAAGGGATGTTTTAACACGATCCGCCATCTGTCACGTTACTTCTTAAAGCAGCGTGCCGGAAAAATCGTAAATATTTCATCGGTATCCGGAATCCTCGGCAACGCCGGGCAGGCAAATTACTCCGCGAGCAAAGCGGGCATCATCGGTCTGACCAAGGCGGTGGCAAGAGAACTCGCAAGCCGCGGTATCAATGTGAATGCGGTTGCACCGGGCTTTGTGGAGACGGATATGACGGATGCACTGTCAGACAGTGTGAAAGCGGGACTTACGGAACAGATTCCGCTCGGGCGCACCGGAAAGCCACAGGATATTGCAAAAGCAGTCGCATTTCTGGCGTCACCGGCAGCGGATTATATCACAGGTCAGGTTCTGTCGGTTGACGGAGGCATGGCAATCTAGGTCGCGCATCAAAATGTGTGACGGATAATCAGAAAGGAAAAGGCATGAGCAGAAGAGTTGTTGTGACCGGTCTTGGTGCGATCACGCCGATCGGTTTAAATGTAGAAGAATTTTGGAACGGAATCAAAGAAGGAAAACTCGGATTCGGTGAAATCACCCGCTTTGATTCCAGTGAATATAAGGCGCATATGGCAGCAGAAGTCAAAGGCTTTGTCGGCAAGGAATATATGGATTTCAAGGCTGCAAAGAGAATGGAGCTTTTCTCCCAGTATGCGGTAGCGGCAGCGAGAGAAGCTATCGAGGATGCAGGACTTGATATAACGAAGGAAGATCCGTACCGTGTCGGCACAGCAATCGGTTCCGGTGTCGGAAGCCTTCAGGCGATCGAGCGTGAGTACACGAAGCTTGTGGAAAAAGGCCCGGGAAGAGTCAACCCGATCTTCGTTCCGCTAATGATCTCCAACATGGCGTGCGGAAACGTATCGATCCAGTTCGGATTACAGGGCAAAAGCATCAATGATGTGACCGCCTGTGCGACCGGAACAAATAATATCGGAGAGGCATTCCGAAGCATTCAGTACGGCGAGGCGGATGTCATGGTGACCGGCGGAACGGAAGGCAGTGTATGTCCGACCGCAATCGCAGGATTTGCAGCACTGACCGCGCTCTCTCCGTCAACGGATCCTGAGAAATGTTCTCTGCCTTTTGACAAGAACCGAAGCGGATTCGTTCTCGGTGAAGGTGCCGGCGTGGTCGTGCTCGAGGAACTGGAGCATGCGAAGGCAAGAGGTGCGAAGATCTATGCGGAGGTTGTCGGATACGGATGTTCCGCAGATGCCTACCATATCACTTCCCCATTGGAGGACGGTGCAGGCGCAGCGCGCGCAATGCTGAATGCTGTGGAAGATGCCGGTGTGGATAAGGATGAGATCACCTACATCAACGCACATGGAACCGGTACACATCACAACGATCTGTTCGAGACACGTGCAATCAAGCTGGCGTTCGGCGAGCATGCGAAGGATATGAAGATCAACTCGACCAAGTCGATGATCGGTCATCTCTTAGGAGCAGCCGGAGCGGTTGAGTTTATCACCTGTGTCAAGGAAATCGAGGAAGGTTATATCCACAAGACAGCCGGATACGAGACGCCGGACGAGGAGATCGACCTGAATTACTGTAAGGAAGCGTATAACGAGGATGTCGAGTATGCATTATCCAACTCTCTTGGTTTCGGCGGACATAATGCAAGTATCCTGATCCGAAAGTATCAGGCGTAGTTTCAGGGAGGATATTATGACAACGCAGGAGATTATGGAAATTCTGCCGCATCGCCAGCCGTTTTTGCTGATCGATACGGTGGAGGAGTTAGAGCCGGGCGTGCGCGCGGTGGCAAAGAAAAATGTGACATATAACGAGCCTTATTTTGCCGGACACTTTCCGGGTAATCCGGTGATGCCGGGCGTGCTGATCATTGAAGCGTTGGCGCAGACGGGCGCGGTGGCGATCCTGTCGCAGCCGGAGTGGAAGGGAAAGACTGCGTATTTTGCAGGCATCAATCAGGCAAAATTCAAGCAGAAAGTTGTTCCGGGCGATACGCTTGAACTTGAGACGGAAATTATCAAAGTGAAAGGACCGATCGGTGTGGGCAAGGCAGTTGCCCGTGTGAATGGAAAGCTCGCATGCTCGGCGGAACTGACATTTGCGATAGGGTAGAGGAAGAAGCTATGTTATTTAAGAAGAATGTAAAGACGGAGCCTGCGCAGGAAAACGCACAGACGCAGACACAGACGATAGAACTCGTGCAGCCGGAGACGGTTGTTTGCAAGAACTGCAAGCGTGAGCTGGACAAAAAGCGTGTGGTAAAAAATAAATATGTCTGTTACGAGTGCGGATATTACTTCCGTGTTCGTGCGAAAAACCGTATCAGGATGGTAACGGATGCCGAGTCCTTTCAGGAGTGGGATGAGGATGTGGAAGTAAAGAATCCACTGAATTTCCCCGAATATGAAGAGAAAGTTGCGGTAACGCAGGAGAAGACCGGATTAAAAGAGGGTGTGACCATCGGAAAATGCCGCATTTACGGCGAGGAGACCGTTCTTGGAGTGATCGATGCCCGCTTTATGATGGGAAGTATGGGACATGTGGTCGGCGAGCGCATTACACATGCATTTGAGCGTGCGACCGAAGAGAAACTTCCGGTGATCTTATTCTGCTGTTCGGGTGGAGCGAGAATGCAGGAGGGAATCATCTCCCTGATGCAGATGGCAAAGACATCCGGTGCAGTCAAGCGTCATTCGGATGCGGGACTTTTGTATGTGCCGGTGCTGACCGATCCGACGACCGGCGGTGTGACGGCAAGCTTTGCAATGCTGGGCGATATTATCCTGGCGGAGCCGAATGCGCTGATCGGATTTGCAGGACCGCGTGTTATCGAGCAGACGATCGGGGAGAAGCTTCCGGAAGGATTCCAGAGAGCGGAGTTTCAGCTTGAGCATGGCTTTGTCGATGCGATCGTCAAACGTGAAGATTTAAAAATGACGTTGTACAAGATCTTAAAGATACACCGTCCGACGAGCGGATTTGCGAATTTCGATCCGCTCCGTGAGGATGACATCTACGAGCCGACCGAGCTGATGCGTGAGCGAAGCGCAAAATCGAAGCCGATGCAGGCGTGGGATAAAGTGACAGCGGCAAGACAGATGAAACGTCTGGCTTCCGTGGATTATATCGATACGATTTTCGATGATTTTATGGAAATGCACGGCGATCGCTATTTCCGCGATGATCCGGCGATCGTCGGCGGATTTGCGTATCTCGACAGTCAGCCGGTAACCGTGATCGGCGTCCATAAAGGAAAAGACTTAAAGGACTGCGCGGTGCGCAACTACGGCATGCCTTCGCCGGAAGGCTACCGCAAGGCAATCCGACTGATGAAACAGGCGGAGAAATTCAACCGCCCGATCATCACATTTGTGAATACATCCGGCGCGTATCCGGGAAAAGAAGCCGAGGAGAACGGACAGGGCGAGGCGATCGCGCGCAATCTCTACGAGATGTCCGGCATTCAGGTGCCGATCCTCTGCCTCATGATCGGAGAGGGCGGCAGCGGCGGAGCACTCGCTTTAGCAGTCGGAAATGAAGTGTGGATGATGGAAAATGCGACTTACTCCATCCTCTCGCCGGAAGGTTTTGCATCGATCCTCTGGAAAGACGGCAAGCGTGCAAAAGAGGCAGCGGGCGTTATGAAGATCACTGCACAGGATCTGAAGGAACTTCAGGTTGTGGATGATATTATTC
Organism: Firmicutes bacterium TM09-10; assembly: GCA_963639645.1. Taxonomy (GTDB): domain Bacteria; phylum Bacillota; class Clostridia; order Lachnospirales; family Lachnospiraceae; genus Roseburia. The sequence continues at coordinate 3,873 of CAVHWG010000077.1, forward strand.
CGGAGTACGGCGGAGCGGATGAGGATGCGCTGACTTCGATCGCCAACTATATGAAGGGCAACATAAAGAAGTTCTTAAAGGCGCAGAACGCCAAGAGTGGTGAAGAACTTGCTGCAGAGCGCTACGCGCGTTTCCGTAAATTCTAGACCGTAGAAGGAGATCGGTAATGAAAATATTAGGAACCGGAAGTTCACTTCCGCAGAAAATAGTAAGCAACGATGATCTCGCTCAGGTAATGGACACTTCGGACGAGTGGATCAGCAGCCGTACCGGAATCAGGAAGCGTCATATCGCGGTGGAGGAGACAACAACTTCCATGTCCGTGGATGCAGCGAAGAAAGCGCTGCAGGATGCTTCGGTTGCACCGGAGGAGATCGATCTGATCATCGCTGCGACGGTTTCGCCGGATTACATATTTCCGACACTTGCCTGTGAGGTGCAGGCGGTGATCGGTGCGGTTCATGCGACCGCGTTTGACATCGGTGCAGGATGTTCGGGATTTTTGTTTGCACTTGCAACAGCGGATGCGTACTTTGCATCCGGACGCTTCAAAAAGGCATTGATCCTTGGCGCGGAGACACTTTCGAAGATGATGGACTGGAGCGACCGCAGCACCTGTGTTCTCTTTGGTGACGGGGCGGGAGCGGCAGTTGTCAGTGCGGAGGGCGCGCAGCTGCTTTCCATGGTGCAGGGCTCGGACGGAGCTGGCGGCATGGCTTTAAAATGCGACAACCGCCCGGTGCGCAATCTGTACCGTCAGGGGGCGCTCGCGCAGTACGCCTTTACCCAGATGAACGGATCGGAAGTGTATAAGTTTGCGGTGCGCACGGTGCCGAAATCAATCAATGAGGCCTTGGAAAAGGCGGGCATCGGCGCAGATGATGTGTCTCTGTATCTGCTGCACCAGGCAAATCTCCGTATTATTGAATCCGTAGCAAAGCGCTTGCACCAGCCGATGGACAAATTTCCGACAAACCTTGAGGAATGTGGAAACATATCTGCCGCAAGTGTGCCGATTCTGCTTGATAAAGTCCGAAAAGATGGTATGATAGGCAAAGGAGATAAAATCGTTTTGGCAGGATTTGGTGCAGGATTGACCTGGGGCGCATGTGTGATCGAGTGGTAGCCTGTATCCGGATTGCAGCAAACGGATTGCAAAAGGAGATTGCGGATGACGCTCGAAGAGACTTTAAATGAACTTCTCGTTAAGCTGTTCAAAGATATACTGGAGATCGAGGCGAAATGCCTGATCACGGATGAATTCAAGGATATTTCTTATAATGATATGCACATCATTGAGGCGGTCGGGGTGGATGAGCCGCGCAACATGAAGACGGTTGCAAAGCTGATGTCGGTTACGACCGGCACACTGACCAAGGCGATGGATGCACTCTGTGAGAAAGGCTATGTTGTGCGCGAGCGCAGCACGAAGGACAAGCGCGTGATCAAGCTGCGCCTGACGGACAAAGGCAAGAGCGCGTATTACCACCACGAGCAGTTCCACCGTCAGATGATCAAGAACATTGCTTCCGAGATGTCGGAGCAGGAGACGGAGGTGCTGATCTACGCTTTGGCGAAGCTCGTGGACTACTTCCATCTCAATTATTACGATACCAAGGAAGAATCCCAGTACATCGACTGGTCAATGATCAAGCAGAAGGAAGAGAATGAATAATTTTCCACTGTGATTTAATAAATTGCAAAAGTACAGAAAAATAGAGCGATTCAAAATGCAAGTTTTGAATCGCTTTGTTGCATTTTGGATGCTTTAAACGTGTAAAGTGATAGAAATTTAAAATATTAAAGTATTTTTTGTTGCTATTTCTTGCAATTTCGATTAAAATAAGGGTGTTGATGTATACTAACTTAATAGGATATGACGGGAGGAGAGTTGAAACACGCTTTTTCCGTTAAATAATATGATAAGGAGATTACAAAAATGGGTTATGTTGATGAAGTACTCGAAGTAGTACAGAAGAAAAACGCAGATCAGCCTGAGTTCTTACAGGCAGTAACAGAGGTTCTTGAGTCATTAAGACCGGTTATCGATGCAAACGAGGATTTATACAGAAAGAATGCAATCCTTGAGAGAATTACAGAGCCAGATCGCCAGATCATGTTCCGTGTACCATGGGTAGACGACAATGGTCAGGTTCAGGTAAACAGAGGTTTCCGTGTACAGTTCAATAATGCCATTGGACCGTACAAGGGAGGTTTAAGACTTCATCCTTCTGTAAACTTAGGTATTATCAAGTTCTTAGGTTTCGAGCAGATCTTCAAGAACTCACTTACAACACTTCCGATCGGTGGTGGTAAAGGTGGTTCTGATTTCGATCCTAAGGGTAAATCTGACAGAGAGATCA
>CAVHWG010000078.1:0-6173 GCA_963639645.1 Firmicutes bacterium TM09-10
GCTGTCCGGCGGTGCAATGATGGGAACCATGTTAAAAGGCGATAAGGATCTGCTCACTTTACAGATCCAGTGCAGCGGCCCGGCAAAGGGGCTGACTGTGACAGCGGATGCGCATGGTAATGTCAAGGGCTTTGCGAGCAATCCGGTTGTAGAGCTTCCGCCGAATGCGGATGGACACCTGAATGTCGGTGGCGCGCTTGATCTTGGAATCTTAAGCGTGATCAAGGACATGGGCTTGAAGGAGCCGTATGTCGGTCAGTGTCAGCTGCAGACCGGTGAGATCGCGGAAGATCTGACCTATTACTTTGCAACTTCCGAGCAGATTCCGTCAGCGGTCGGACTCGGGGTGCTGATGAACAAGGATAACACGGTAAAACAGGCCGGTGGATTTATTATTCAGTTGATGCCTTTTACCAGTGATGAGATCATCGATAAGCTTGAGAAGCGTATCGCGGAGATCGATTCGGTTACGATGATGCTGGAGCGCGGATTGACACCGGAGGGCATCTTAGAGGAGATCCTTGGCGAGTTCGGTGTGGAGATCGTTGATACGATTCCGGCAGCGTTCGTATGTGACTGCTCGAAGGAGCGCGTTTCACGTGCGCTTGCTACGATCAGTAAAAAGGATCTCGATTCCATCATCAATGACGGAGAGAGTATCGAGGTCAAATGCCAGTTCTGTAACAAGGCATACAATTTTGATATTGACGAGTTAAAGGAGTTAAGAAAGTGAAACACGGTTTTGTAAAAGTTGCGGCTGCGACACCGAAGCTCAAGGTCGCGGATACGGTATATAATACGGAGCAGATTCGTCTTCTTATGACGGAGAGTGCAGCCTGGGGCGCGCGGATTACGGTATTTCCGGAGCTTTGTATCACGGGATATACGTGTCAGGATCTGTTTTTGCAGGAGAAGCTGCTGACGGCTGCCAAGGATGCGCTGATGCAGCTGGCAGAGGCGAGCGCTTCGCTTCCGGGTATTTATTTTGTCGGCCTGCCTTATGAGGTCAACGGAAAGCTCTATAATGTGGCTGCAGCGATCTCGGGCGGAGAAATACTCGGTATGGTGCCGAAGAGCTATATTCCGAATTATAATGAGTTCTATGAGGTGCGGCATTTTGCATCGGGGGCGGAGCTGAGCGCGGAAGTGACACTTCCGGATGGCAATGTGGTCATGATGGACCGCGAGCAGCTTTTCGTGTGTGATCAGATGCCGAAACTCAAGATCGCAGCGGAGCTGTGCGAGGATCTGTGGACACCGAATCCGCCGAGCATTGCGCATGCGATGGAGGGCGCGGATGTGATCGTCAATCTGTCGGCATCCAATGAGATCACCGGCAAATCCGCATACCGCAAGGAACTGGTCTGCGGACAGTCGGCAAGGCTGATCTGTGCTTATATCTATGCATCTGCGGGAGAGGGCGAGTCAACGCAGGATCTGGTATTCTCCGGTCATAACATGATTGCAGAGAACGGCCGCCTGCTCGCAGAATCAAAGCGTTTCGGACACGGTGTGATCTACACGGAGATCGATGTGGAGAAGCTGATCGCCGAGAGACGCAGAATGACGACTTTTACAACCGAAAATACTTACGCGGAAGTGGAATTCGAGCTGGAGGAGGAAGAGACGCAACTGACCCGGTTTGTTGATCCGGCACCGTTTGTTCCGGGCAATAAGGCGGATCGGGACAGTCGATGCGATGAGATCCTGATGATCCAGGCGATGGGACTTAAGAAACGCCTCGAGCATACCGGTGCGGGAGCGGTGGTCGGTATCTCTGGTGGACTGGATTCCACGCTGGCACTGCTTGTCACGGCGCGGGCTTTTGATCTGCTCGGAAGAGACCGCAAAGGAATTACCGCGGTCACAATGCCGGGATTCGGAACGACAGACCGGACGTATGACAATGCGGTCAATCTGATCAAGTGTCTCGGTGCGGAGTTTGTGGAAGTGGATATCAAGAATGCGGTCAATGTGCATTTTGCGGATATCGGACAGGATAGCACGGTGCATGATGTGACATATGAGAATTCGCAGGCGCGTGAGCGCACACAGATCCTGATGGATATTGCAAACAAGAACAATGCGCTGGTCATCGGAACCGGAGATCTGTCGGAGCTGGCTTTGGGCTGGGCAACGTACAACGGCGATCATATGTCCATGTATGCGGTGAATGCATCCGTTCCGAAGACCCTGGTACGCCACCTCGTGCGTTATTATGCGGATACCTGTGGAGATGAACTTCTGGAGAAGACGCTTCTGGATGTGCTCGATACACCGGTATCGCCGGAACTTCTTCCACCGGAGGACGGCAAGATCTCGCAGAAGACGGAAGATCTGGTGGGACCGTACGAACTTCATGATTTCTTCCTGTACTATATGCTTCGTTTCGGATTTGCACCGGAGAAGATTTATCGGCTGGCAAAGGTTGCCTTTATGGATACCTATGATGATGCGTTTATTCTGAAGTGGTTAAAGACGTTCTACCGAAGATTCTTCGCACAGCATTTCAAGCGGTCCTGTCTGCCGGACGGACCGAAAGTCGGATCGGTTGCGGTATCGCCGCGAGGTGATCTGCGTATGCCGAGTGATGCATGCTATACGATCTGGAAGAATGAGTTGGAGACGTTGTAAGCATAATATAAAAACCGATTGGCAATTCCTTAAAGGAAAATGTCAATCGGTTTATTTTTGTATTCACTACAAATTACAGCAACTGGATTCCATGCTCTTCGCATTCCTTAATTGCTTCTTCCGGCCACAGAGAACTCTGTACTTCTCCGATGTGTGCCTTGCGGAGGAAGAACATACAGATACGGGACTGTCCGATTCCACCACCGATGGTGTACGGAAGTTCCTCATCAATGATCGCTTTCTGGAACGGCAGATCTTTACGCTCCGGGCAGCCTGCCTTATCAAGCTGGGAGAGGAGTGCATCCTTATCAACACGGATTCCCATGGAAGATAGCTCTAAAGCAATATCAAGTACCGGATAGTATACAAGGATGTCCGCATTGAGTGCCCAGTCATCGTAGTCCGGTGCACGACCGTCGTGTGGTTCACCGGAAGCAAGCTCGTCACCGATCTGCATGATGCAGACAGCACCTTTGGCCTTCGTAATATAGTACTCGCGCTCCTTTGGAGTGTTGTCCGGGAACATATCCTCAAGCTCCTGCGAAGTGATAAAGAAGATCTCCTTCGGAAGGATCAGATCAATGTAATCGTACTGGATCGCCATATACTGCTCTGTCTTGCGCAGGCATTTGTATACGGTGCGAACCGTATCCTTTAAGAAGTCAAGGTTACGGTCTTCCTTGGAGATGATCTTCTCCCAGTCCCACTGGTCAACGAAAATGGAATGAATATTGTCGGTGTTCTCATCTCTGCGGATCGCATTCATGTCGGTATAGATTCCCTCTCCGAGAGAGAAGCCGTATTTCTTTAATGCATAACGTTTCCACTTGGCAAGAGAATGTACAACCTCTGCATTCTTTTCATCCTGTTCCTTGATGCCGAATGTAACCGGACGCTCGTAACCGTTTAAGTTGTCGTTGAGTCCAGTTGCCGGATCAACAAAAAGCGGAGCGGATACACGGGTTAAATGCAATCTCTGTGCAAGTAAAGCCTGGAAAAAATCTTTCACTGTCTTGATCGCGAGCTGCGTATCATGAAGATTCAGCTCGGATTTGTAATCTTTTGGTAAAATCAGTTGTTCCATGGGGTCTCCTTTATATTTCTATATAAAATAAACAGATTTCTAATCCGCATTTTATTATAGCACAAGAAGGTTGAAATTCAATAAGGAATGCGATAGAATTCTAAATAATAAAAGTGAGGAATGATTATGCGAAAAGAAGATTTGACGGTGCCGGCGATCCTTGCGGAAGCAGCGGAGATCATTGTTGGACTTATTTATATCGGATTACAGATTTATTACGGTGTTGTCAATCATATACCGCCGTATCGGTTTATCTGCAATATTGTTGGTCTGGTCTTAGTCTATGCGGGACTTACGGTCCTTTCAAATCATCCGGAACACGTGAACCGGCTTGCGCCGGAAGTGTGCGTCGGCAGGATCCGTACTTATACACTCCGTATGCTTCGGCTGATCAAACTGGTATTTGTTGTGGGGCTTATGGTGCCGTGTGTGGGAGATGCGCTCGGAATCGAGCTTTTGAATGCGTACAGCCTGATCGTGATTTTTCTGATCATACTGATCGCGGTGATCTATGAATATAAAATACTTCTTGTCATCCGAAAGAACCGGGATAACAAGAAGTAAACATTCAAAGAATATCTAAGAGAGGACGCTTTGCGAATCCAAAGCAGCGTTTCTCTCTTTTTTAATCTTCGTTCCGTGTACGAACAGGTAGAAACCGATAAGCAGCGAGAAGAATGTGATAAACAGAATGATCACACCGGCGTAAGCAAAATTTTCAATGCCGGACAGAAGATCGCTGACGATCGTTCCCCAGAAGTTGAACAGGAAATGCAAAAGGATCGAATAGTAGATACTTCCGCCTTTTTCACAGACATATCCGAGCACAAGTCCGAGGGAAAAAGCGTAGATTCCCTGAATCCAGTTCATATGAAACACCCCGAACAGGAATGCCTGCATGATGTTGGCGAGCCAGAACGGTAAGGCTTTACGCGCCAGATGCATTGTTGTTCCGCGGAAGATCAGTTCCTCACCGATCGGTGCGAGGATGACGGAATAAAAAAGCATCGGTATTGTGATCGAGGAGTCGAGTCCTGCCGTCTTTAAGAGCTCTTCGTACTGCTCGAGCCACTGTGGAAATACCATAGAGACAGCGCCAATCAGATAGCTGCTGAAAAACTGCATGCCCGGAACAAGGATCGCAACACCTGCAATCTGCATGATGCTGAATGTCCGTGAGATTTTCGGCAGATAATCGCCGCCGAGCGAGTGATAATACCACATACCGAAGATCGCGATGCACAGTATCGAATACATAAGCATGATGATCGTGCTGTAATCGGAATTCTGCATCAGATCATACATCGCCTCGACCGGTGACGAATCGTTCGGGCGTTGTATCAGAAATGCCATAATGGTACATCCCATCAGAAAAAAGGTTGCCATCAGCTGGACAGCGGTTGCAATGATGATCGGTAAAAAGGCCGAGAAAAAGTAGCCTGCTTTCTTCATGTGTGTTCTCCATTCTAATAATATTCTGCGATCATTGTACCATAAAAGGTCTTTTATGCAAATTTTAATAAAAGAAATCTGTTTACTTTAAAACTTTAATATGTTAAAATGGATAAGTAAAATACAGAAACTAAGAGAGAGGGAGAGCAATGAGCAAGAAACTTAGAACAGAAGCTGTTGATCACTTGTTTGATGCCATATTATGTCTTAAAGATAGAGAGGAATGTTATACATTTTTTGAAGATGTGTGTACGGTGAATGAGTTATTATCCCTGTCGCAGCGGTTTGAGGTCGCCAAGATGCTTCGTGACCAGAAGACATATCTGGATATTGCGGAGAAGACCGGTGCTTCGACTGCAACGATCAGCCGTGTCAATCGATCTCTTAATTATGGCAATGACGGATATGATATGGTATTTAACCGATTGGAGAAAGAAGCTTCCAAGTCATAGGATCCGGCAATCTGACATAGAAGAGAAATATATAAAAGAGTATAAGAAAAGGATTTTCCGTAATGGAAAATCCTTTTTGTTTTCTAGTTGGACTTGTCCGCATCTTTCTTACCGGATTTCCCGGACTTGTGCGGAAGCTGATCGATCACACTCTCGATGATCATTTTCTTGATGTACACATCATAACTTAACAGGCAGATAAAACTGAAATTCTGCAGAAACTGCTGATCCTCCTCCGGAAAATCTTTAAAAGTCTGCTGGGCAATCGTGTATTTCTTGCCGAGATCTTTAAGAAGTTTGCCGGATTCCTCCTGCTCGAGATCGAACACTTCATTATAGATATCTTCCATATTAAAGCCGTCTTTGTTGCCGAAATAATGTTCGGTCAGAGGATTTAAAAGCACCTGAATATCGCTGATGCTTAAAATATTTTTGAAATAGTAGATAAACAAAAGCGTAAGAACATGCTCCTTGGAGTATTTCTTCTTCTCAGGTGCCGGAAGCAGATTGTTCTTCGCATAGTTGTTGATCATGGTCTTCGTCAGGATCTT
>CAVHWG010000079.1:0-5066 GCA_963639645.1 Firmicutes bacterium TM09-10
AGCCAGGGCGGCAAAGTCGCCGGAAGTGTATCCGGCAAGACCAGTTATCTGGTCAACAACGATGTGGAATCAAATTCTTCGAAAAATCGTAAGGCAAAGTATCTCGGTGTGCCGATTCTGTCGGAGGATGCGTTCGTGGAGCAATTTGTTCGATCGTAGCGTCGGTCGGAAAGCGAGGAAAAGTAGTTATGCCAATCAGAACACAGAGCGATCTGCCTGCAAAGGAGATCCTTGAAAGAGAAAATATATTTGTTATGGATGAAAACCGTGCAATGCATCAGGATATTCGTCCAATCAATATTGTGATTTTAAATTTGATGCCGCTCAAAGAGGATACGGAATTACAGATTCTGCGTTCGCTGTCGAACACACCGCTGCAGGTGGATGTATCGTTTATGGCACCGGCATCGCATGCGTCGACCCACACGTCGAAGAGTCATCTGAATAAATTCTATCAGACGTTTGATGAGATTAAGCATCAGTATTTTGACGGACTGATCATTACCGGAGCACCTGTGGAACTCATGGAGTATGAGGAAGTCGATTACTGGCCGGAAGTCTGTGCCATCATGGAGTGGTCGAAGAAACATGTGACTTCCACGCTGCATCTGTGCTGGGGAGCACAGGCCGGACTGTACTATCACTATGGAATTCAAAAACATGTTCTGGACCAGAAGATGTTCGGTGTGTTCCGTCACAAAGTGATGAATCGAAAGATTCCGATCGTGCGTGGATTTGACGATTATTTTTATGCACCGCATTCCCGTCATACAGAGATTCGCAAAGAGGATATCCTCGCGCATGAGGAGCTGACGATCCTTGCGGAATCCGAGGAAGCAGGCGTTTTCCTGCTGATGAATCAGGACGGAAGCCAGATCTTTGTGATGGGACATCCGGAGTATGACCGTATGACGCTCGACGGCGAGTACAAGCGTGACAAGGCGAAGGGACTTCCAATCTCTCTGCCGTGCAATTATTATCCGGATGATGATCCGGCGCAGCGCCCGCTGTTACAGTGGCGTTCACACGGCAACATCATGTATGCAAACTGGCTGAATTATTATGTGTACCAGCAGACGCCGTATCAGTTTATCGATGTGGCGGAAATTATCGGAAAGTAGGGAAATCGTCATGGATATGAAAAAAACAATTCGTTTGTATGATGAGGATGCATACAAGACAGTGTTTAAGGCCCAAGTGCTTGCCTGCGAGGAAGTGGAAAAGAAGGACGGCAAGGTTTATCAGGTATGGCTGGATCAGACGCTTTTCTTCCCGGAAGAGGGCGGACAGAGTCCGGATATGGGAACGATCGATGGCGTTGAGGTTCTTGATGTGCAGATCAAGGATGAGGTGATCACACATACGCTTGCCGCACCGCTTACGGTCGGTGCAACGGTAAAAGGCATTGTGGACTGGCAGCACCGTTTTTACAATATGCAGCAACACAGCGGAGAGCATATTTTCTCCGGAATTGTACATAAACGATTCGGATATGACAATGTCGGATTTCATCTGAGTGATTCGATCGTGACGATGGATTTTAACGGTGTGATCTCTGCGGAAGCGATCGCAGAGATCGAGACTGCAGTAAATCAGGCAATCATAGAGAATATTCCGGTGGAAGTAAGCTTTCCGACGAAGGAAGAGTTAAAGACACTGGAATACCGTAGCAAGATCGAAATCGAGGGACAGGTTCGTATCGTGACCATTCCGGGCTACGATGTATGTGCCTGCTGTGCGCCGCATGTGAGAAGAACCGGTGAGATCGGTATGCTCAAAGTCATGAATGTGCAAAGCTACAAAGGCGGAGTGAGAGTGAGCATTCTCTGCGGATTCCGTGCACTCGAGGCGTTTCGCCAGAAAGAGGATATCATCACGGAGTTGATGGCACAGTTCAGCACGAATCAGGAAGTAATTGTCGAGAACGTAGTGAAATTGAAAAATGCGAATCAGACGATGAAGAACCGCCTTGCGGCAGCAAAGCAGGAATTGATGGAATACAAAGTGTCTGCAATACCGGAAGATGCCACCAATGCGATCCTGTTTGAGCCGGATCTTGAGACGCCGGTCGTTCGCAATGTCGTAAACGGACTGGTGGAAAAGTATGAAGGAATCAGCGCGGTATTTGTCGGGGACGATGAGAACGGATATCAGTTTATTGTTGGAAGCAAAAACAGGGATTGTCGTGAGATCGCTGCGGCACTTCGCGAGAAACTTTCCGCAAGAGGCGGCGGAAGCGATAAGATGATCCAGGGATCGGTTGCTGCATCGCAGCTACTGATCGAGGAACTGCTGGCTACTTTGTAAAGTGGAGGAAATGTAGATGAAATTATATATGCCGACAAAGGTATTTTTTGAAAAAGGTTGTGTATGGAAACATTCCGAAGAACTGATACCGTTGGGAAAACATGCAATGATCGTGACCGGAAAGCACTCCAGCCGTGTGAACGGAGCACTCGCGGATGTGGAGCAGGCGTTAAAGGACACGGGGAAAAGATATTGCATTTTTGATGAGATCGAGGAGAATCCATCGGTTGAGACAGTTGTGAAAGCTGCGAAGATCGCAGTGGACGAAGGGGTTGATTTCTTTGTGGCAATCGGGGGTGGATCTCCGATGGATGCATCCAAAGCCATCTCACTTCTTGCAGCAAATCCGGAAAGCATGGAATGTCCGCAGAAGTGGCTTTATATGTCACTTCCGGCAGACAATTATCCGATTGTGGCGGTACCGACAACTTCCGGTACCGGTTCGGAAGTGACTCCGTATGCGATTCTGACATTGCATGATCAGCATACAAAGCAATCCATCGCACATAAGGTGTTTGCGGATGTGGCATTTGTGGATGCCGGATACTTAAAGACATCTTCCTACACGAATATGGTAAGTACCTGCGTAGATGCACTTGCACACCTGATCGAGTCTTATCTGAATACGAACGCGAATGTGATGAATCGTATGTATTCCGCGGAGGGCCTTCGTGTCTGGGGCAGTGTGAAGGAACAATTGTTACCGGAAAATGCCGACCGGGACGGCAGGGTGGAACTTGCCGATGTGACGTTTGCTACATTTATGAGAGCCTCCGTGATCGCGGGAATGGCAATCACCCATACGGGAACCAGTATTCCGCACGGTCTCAGTTATCCGGTCACTTATGAGATGGGAGTGCCGCATGGAAAAGCGGTCGGATTTTTCCTGCCGGGATTTCTGAAAACTTATGAGAATCGTGACGATGTGAATACGGTTATGCATTTGTTGGGATTTGCAGATGTGGAAGCCTTCTGTGAATATTTAAAATGTCTGATCGGTACACCGGAGATTGCAAAAGATCTGTGGGAAAAGGATATGGAAATGATCCTGGCAAATCCGGCGAAACTGAAAAACTATCCGTATACAATGAAGAGAGAAATATTAAGTCAATTTATATAAAAGATAAAAGAAATGGACAACCGGGGCACTTTAGAGTGCCTTGGTTGTCCATTCTTCGCAATTCCAGATATCGGTTACGATATCCTCATAGAATTCAGGTTCGTGACAGATCAAAAGGATGCTTCCCTTGTATGCGATCAGTGCACGTTTTAATTCTTCTTTGGCATCGACATCCAGGTGGTTGGTCGGCTCGTCGAGAAGAAGAAGATTGGTCTCACGGTTGATCAGTTTGCAGAGACGTACTTTTGCCTGCTCGCCACCGCTTAATACTTTCATAAGACTTTCGATATGTTTGGTCATCAGTCCGCATTTGGCAAGGGCGGAGCGCACTTCATACTGGTTCATGGATGGAAATTCATCCCAGATCTCTTCAATACAGGTAATGTTTGTCTCGTATTTTTTCTCCTGCTCAAAATAGCCCGGATACAGATAATCGCCAAGGTGGGAGCTTCCGGAGTACGGTTTGATGTAACCCATAATACTTTTTAAGAGTGTCGTCTTTCCGATTCCGTTGGCACCGATCATCGCAATCTTCTGACCGCGCTCCATGACAAGGTTGAGCGGGCGGGAGAGCGGTTCGTCGTAGCCGATCACAAGATCTTTGGTCTCGAAAAGGAACTTGGACGGTGTGCGCGCCTCAAGGAACTGAAATTCCGGCTTCGGCTTGTCGGCGGCAAGTTCGATCACATCCATCTTATCTAACTTTTTCTGGCGGGACATTGCCATATTTCTTGTCGCAACTCTTGCTTTGTTGCGGGCGACGAAGTCCTTTAACTCGCTGATTTCCTGTTGCTGCTTCTTGTAAGCAGCCTCAAGCTGTGCCTTTTTCACTTCGTACACACGCATGAAATCGTCGTAGTTTCCGACGTAGCGCGTGAGTTCTCCGTTGTCAATGTGATAGATCAGATTGATGACGCTGTTGAGAAACGGAATGTCGTGCGAGATCAGGATAAACGCATTCTCGTAATCATTAAGGTAACGTTTCAGCCACTCGATGTGCGACTCATCCAGATAGTTGGTTGGCTCGTCGAGGAGCAGGATATCCGGTTTCTCAAGAAGCAGCTTTCCGAGGAGCACTTTGGTACGCTGGCCTCCGCTGAGTTCCGTGACATCGCGCTTCAGCCCGATATCGGTAAGGCCCAGTGCACGGGCAACTTCCTCGATCTTCGTGTCGATAATGTAGAAATCGTGCGAGTTGAGTGTGTCCTGGATCTCGCCAAGTTCTGTCATCATGGAATCAAGTTCCTCCGGTGAGGCGTCGCCCATGTGGTCGCAGATCGTATTCATTTTCTCTTCCAATGCAAAAAGCGAAGCGAACGCTGCTTTCAATACATCGTAGATCGTCTGTCCCTTCTCGAGGACTGCGTGCTGGTCAAGGTAGCCGACATGGATGTTTTTTGCCCACTCGATCTTGCCCTCGTCCGGCTGCAGATGTCCGGTGATGATATTCATAAAGGTGGATTTTCCTTCGCCGTTGGCACCGACGAAGCCGACATGCTCGCCTTTTAACAGGCGGAATGTGACATCCTTTAAGATGGCACGGTCGCCGAATCCGTGGTTTAAGTGTTCAACGTTTAATATACTCATAATTACCTCATTTTTATCTTGAAATCTCTTATTTGCAAAACGTGTTTATAAT
>CAVHWG010000080.1:0-11527 GCA_963639645.1 Firmicutes bacterium TM09-10
ATATGCCGCAACCGAAATCTTACGTCCGCCTTTTCCCGGAAGATTCATAGTCTGTCCCATGATACCTCGGCGCAATTTATGGAAGGTTGCGATATCTTTGTCCTTGATATACTTCCAGAGTTCACGCTTTTTCTCGAGATTCTCCTCTGTGCCGGAGCGGATCAGCATGATCGTGGTGACAACCGTGATGATCTCAAGGTAGTTGAGCATATACTTGCGGCACTTTAAGTTGGTTACTTTGTGTAAGTCCACATCGTCGAGCATGATCTTGTTGACACGGATCTGCTGATCGATACGGCTGATCATGACCTTCTCGTTGACAGACTGATCGTCGCGACCGATAAAGTAACGATAGAAATCCACATCCATGTAGTACATGGTACGAACATGCGGAAGTGGCTTATATACGTAAATGTTATCCACATAGAACGTATGCTTCGGCAGCTCAAGTCCACATTCACGAAGCAGCTTCGTACGATAGATGACCGAATGCATCAGAATATAATGTCCCTTATAGAAGTGGTGGATATCACTCCATGTAAACACCTGATCCTGCGGAAATCCAGTCTGGCGCATTACTTTTTTATGCTTTGCACCCTCTTTCTCATAGACATAGTTGGCAAGCATCATATCAAGTGTTGTCGGACCGCCTGCGAACTCCTTTAATTTGGCAAGGATCTTCTTATATGCGTCCGCATCTACCCAGTCATCACTGTCAACAACCTTGAAGTACAAGCCTGTTGCGTTACGGATTCCGGCGTTGACCGCCTCTCCGTGACCGCCGTTCTCCTGATGAATGGCGCGCACAATGCCCGGATAGCGTCTCTCATAATCGTCTGCGATCTCCGCTGTGCGGTCCTTCGAACCGTCATCGATGATCAGGATCTCCACGTCATCGCCGCCCGGCAGAATGGAATTGATACAGTGCTCCATATAGTCCTGTGAATTGTAACATGGTATTGCAAAAGTCAGTAATTTCATCCTATTTCCTCCGCGAGTTCCATCGCCTTACGGCACATGGCATCAATATTGTAGTATTTATATTCCGCAAGTCTTCCAAGCAGATGAAATTTGCCGATTTCATCGGTCAAAGCGCGATATTTCTCATATAACGCATTGTTTTCATCATTTAAAATAGCATAGTAAGGAATCTCTCCCTCCGCTCCGGTATAGGCAAACGGATACTCCCGCACGATCGTTGTTCCGTCGGTATCTTTCTGGCCTGTCAGAAACTTAAACTCGGTAATTCTGGTGAAATCCTCACTCACCGTATAGTTGACCACGCTGTGATCCTGGAATGATTCCTGATCCAGATGCTCAAATTGAAAATTCAGTGAGCGGTAAGGAAGTCTGCCGAACTTACAGTCAAACAGCTCATCGAGCGCACCGGTATATACCAGATCTCCGGTAAACTCTGCCTTTTCAAAATAGATCTTACCATCCCTGAACTCCAGCACCTCGCTGCAGTCAACACCGGTACGCACCTCAACGTTCGGATGATCGAGCATTGCCTCAAACATCGGTGTAAATCCATCGATCGGCACACTCTGGTACTTATCCTTGAAATAACGGTTGTCATAAGAAATAACGACCGGAACACGTCCCGTAACTTCCGGGCTGATCTCCTCCGGCGTCTGTCCCCACTGCTTCATTGTATAATATAAGAACACATTCTTGTACACATAATCAGCGATCTCTCGCACATCCGCGTCGGTACTCTCACGCAGCTTCATGATCGGCACACGGCTGTCAAGTCCGTACTCCTCGATCAGTTTCTTCTCGAGACGGTCCGCTTTCTCCTGATCATAGACCATGTGCAGTGTATTTAAGTTGAACGGAACCGGGATCAGCTGATTTCCCACCTTTGCAACCACTTCGTGTCCGAAATCATACCACTCGGTAAAACGCGATAAAAATTCACGGACGCCCTCATCTCCCGTATGGAAAATATGTGGGCCGTACTCATGAATTAAAATTCCATGCTCATCCGGCTTATCGTAACAGTTGCCACCGATATGGTTTCTGCGCTCCAATACTAAAACCTTTTTTTCTTTCTCCTCTGCCAGCTTCCGGGCAACCGTTGCCCCTGCAATGCCGGCACCTACAATAATGCAATCATACATATGTAATTTTCCCCTTTTGCATAGTAATCTGAAGTTCTATCTTATTATACACTTTTTGCCCTTGGAGTCGAACTATTTTTACTAAACATTCTCTTAACTTTCTCTTTAGGATTCATGTTCTGTTCATATTTTATTTACAAACTTATCATAATCTCCACACACCAATTTCACAATTACCCGATATACTAGCATCATAGATAAGAAATAAACTTTTTCTTTTTCATATTCCTCGCACCCTTACAAGGCGCGAGGTCCTCCCTTTAAATACAAGATTTTTCTTTCTCATACTAATCTTTTTCATACAAAAACCGGAGTCTGATGACACCGGTTTTTTTATAGCAATTCCGCAGAATCCACAATTGCCTTCCAATATGCAGAAAAAGCGCTCGGCACCGCATACCGTTCCTTCGCATCGGCAGCCTCCACAAAGAGAAGTTCGTTGGCTTTCTGTTTCTTCTTACGCTCCGCATCGCGCTTCGCGCTGTCCTCTGCCACAAGTTCCCGTCCGGGTTCCTCGATCAATACCGCATACCCTTTCATATGCCACTCCACATGTGAAAAGATATGCTTTGCTTCCGCAAGCGGCACGATACGGATAGGGCGATAGCCGAGACTTTCCACATATTGCAAAGCTTCTTCCTGATTTAATTTTTGTTCACAATTCGGGAGTTCGTAGAGTCCTGCGAGAAGTCCTTTCGCCGGACGTTTATGAAGCGCAACTTTCTCGCCGTCCCGCAGAACAAACACAGTCTTATCCTCAATGCGGCGCGCAGCTTTCTTCTTCTTGACCGGAAGTTCCTCGATACAATCCTGTAATCTCGCCTCACAGAAATCATGCCACGGACACCCGTCACAGTGTGGCGCACCGTTCGGCACGCACACCATCGCTCCGAGTTCCATTAAAGCCTGATTAAATTTTCGAGGAATAAGCAGTCCCTTCTGGTGTTCCATCAACTTTTGCAGACACTCCTGTATATGGTTGCGCACCGACTGCTTCATGATATCCGAGTCGTCCGCGCACACACGGGAGATCACGCGCAACACATTTCCGTCGACCGCAGGAACCGGCTTATTGTATGCGATCGAAGAGATCGCACCTGCCGTATAAGCTCCGATCCCCTTTAGATTTAACAATTCATCATAGGAATCCGGAATGATCCCGCCATACATATCCATTATCTGCTGCGCTGCTGCGTTCAGATTCCGCACACGATTATAATATCCGAGTCCCTCCCAAAGCTTGAGATAGCGATCCTCCGGACATTCGGCCAGAGCTTTCACATCCGGAAGTTCCTTAATAAACCGTTCAAAATACGGTTTTACCGCCTCCACTCTCGTCTGCTGCAGCATGATTTCGGAAATCCACACATAATAGGCACTCGGCTGATCCCTCCACGGAAGGACACGCGCATGCGTATCGAACCAGTTTTGAAGAGGCTCTGTTATCTGCATCAAATCAAAATTATCGATCATTCATTTCGTTCCTATCTACTCTCTGCTGTCTTTCATCCAGCAACTGTTTGATGATTGCAGCTCTATTTACACTCTTAAAAACATTGCGGAATATGCAGGAAGAATTAAACCTCCATTTAATTCTACGTTCTCACCGCTGATCAGATCCGTTGCCTGTGATACCCCTGCATCAAATCCTGCCCAGAAGTCCTGATCTGTTGCATTGATCGTCACATAGACACGCTCGCCTTCCCACTCACGCTGGAACACACACTGTCCGTTGGTCAGTACTGTAGAAGTAAAATTGCCATACTGCAGAGCCTTGGACGACTTCTTGGCCGCGCTCAGCTTTGCGATAAAATCAGTGAGTTCATTCCACTGTGGCTCGTCAAACGACACGCGAAGTGCCGGATCGCCATCTTCCTTGCGCCCTTCTGCTCCCCACTCGCTTCCGTAATATGCACACGGAATACCCGGCATTCCGAATGCAAGCGCATAGATGAGTGGCAGATGTTTCTTATTATTTAAAATGGAAGCTACCCTTGTCACATCATGGTTATCCACGAAGGAAAGAAGATGCCTGCCTTTATAAAGAGTCCAGTTCTCCGGTCCAAACTGTCGGAGCAGAGAATGGTTGATTTCAAACATGTTCATGCTGTTGAAGCTGGAGTGAAGTCCCTTGTAGCACTCGTAATTCGTCACAGAATGCAGCATCTCATCATTCATGATCTGATTGTAATCCCCGTGCAACGTCTCACCCAGCAAAAAGAAATCAGGCTTTAATTCGTCGCAGAAACGGCGCAGTCTTCGGATAAAATCATGATCCAGACAGTATGCCACATCCAGACGCAGACCGTCAATATCAAATTCTTTGACCCAGCCGCGGATCGCATCAAAAATATGGTTGATCACATCCTCATTGCGCAGATTCAGCTTTACCAGATCGTAGTTTCCTTCCCAGCCTTCGTACCATAATCCGTCATTATAGTTGGAGTTGCCGTCAAAAGCGATCCGTCCGAACCAGTTCACATACGGCGACTGCTCTCTGTTTTTGAGCACATCCTGAAATGCCCAGAAGCCTCTTCCGACATGATTGAACACGCCGTCTAAAACAACTTTGATGCCTTCCTTGTGAAGATTATCACACACCTCGGCAAAATCCTCGTTTGTTCCGAGTCTTGTATCAATCTTTGTGTAGTCTCTTGTATTATATCCATGTGTATCGGATTCAAATACCGGTGAAAAATAAATCGCGTTGGCGCCTACCTTCTTAATATGAGGGATCCAATCGTTCACTTTCTTAATCCTGTGCTCCAACACGCCGTCATTCTCAAACGGTGCCCCGCAGAATCCCAACGGATAAATCTGATAAAACACACTTTCATATGCCCACATAATTTCTATTTCCTTTCTGTATTTTCACAATTACATTCTACGATATAGTTTACCAAAAATCCGGACAAACATCTACCTCAAATACCGGATATCGCATCACATTGTTTACATACAAAAAAAGCACCTCCTTTACCGATATCCGATAAAGAAGGTACCTTTTTATTCATGCCAGTATCTTCGTCTTTGTTCCGCATCCAGATTTCGAATGAAACGTTCCTTATAAACAAGAAACTCTTCAAGATCCATAAGGATATGATACAGCATCGCCCGACTTTCAAATTCTTCTCTGTTCTGCGGAAGTGCTTCTCTTTGCGACTGTTCACATATTTCTTCCAATCGTTTTTTCTGCGGTCCGGGCTGATTGCACTCCGTCACATGTGGCGCAAGAAAGCGGATATATGCAGCAATCAACGCTGCTTCCTGCGGCATAGTACGAATTTTTTTCATCTCGTAGTGCAGATTGTGCAGCACCTGACATTGGTCATAGCGCATTTCAAAGTAAGAAATGTAGTATAGCGGATGCGACGGAAACGTATTGTCCTGATATTCGTAAGCCTCACGCACAAATTCCTGTAATTTTTGCTCCAGCGCACAGATTTCGTCCCACACACTGTTCTCCTGTGGCCAATTATCAAGATATTCCGCAAGAACCAGCAATAATTCCTGTAATCTCTTCTCAGCATAGCGCATATTTGCAATCAATTGCTTTTTGCTGCGTGTATTCGCATGAAACAGATTTGTCAGGACGGCGATGGCAATGCCGATCATCACTAACCAGAATTCATTCCATACCGCATGATCTATGCTTTTGCTTGAAAACAGATGGGCAGCGATCACGGCATTCACCGAAAGCGTTGCCCGCCAATTAAAGATTTCTGTAATGCAAACCACTGCGGCCAGAAGGATTCCATACGCCAGCCAGGGATTTTCTATGATGGAAAATACCACATAAGCCAAGACTACGGTCAGGAGGAATGTAGCAAGGCGTAATTTTGCCAGCCGAAGTGATTCCCATTTTGAGGCCAGAACTGTCAGAAGTGTGATGGTACCCGCAGAGACTGCGTAGTCCAATTCCATTCGCTGTGCCAGATAGATTGCGACACTGCTTCCGACTCCAACCTTCAATGATAAAAGGATGATTTTACTGTATTTTTTGCTATTTAATGAATCCAACCTGCTTGCTGATCTTCTCATAGACCGCATCCTTGCGTTCGTTGAATACCACTTTGTTCTTCTCGAACATGTTGTTACCCTCAGTGTCGATGGATACAATCAGTGGTCCGAATTCCTTCACACGGCAGTTCCAAAGTGTCTCAGGCATTCCGAGATCTCTCCACTCTGCACGGACGATCTCCTCAACCTCGGTTGCAGCAACAACGGCATTTCCAGCCGGGAATACACAGTGGATCGCTCCGAATTCCTTACATGCACGCTCGGTATTCTCTTTCATACCGCCTTTGCCGATGATCACCTTAACACCGGTCAGTTTTACGAATTCGTACTCAAATTTCTCCATACGCATACTCGTTGTCGGTCCGACGGATACCATCTCAAACTTGTCGTTCTCCAGCGGACGGATGATCGGTCCCGCATGGAAAATAGCGTTATTTCTCACATCAACCGGAAGTTCTCTTCCTTCCTCTACCAGACGGCGGTGTGCCACATCGCGGCAGGTTGTCATGCTTCCGTCAAGATAAACGATGTCTCCGACTTTAATGTCCTTTAAATCTTCTGTAGATACCGGTGTAATCAACACCTTTTTACCATTTCTCATCTCTACCATTATAAAGTCACCTCCGAATGTGTTGTAATCTTATAGTTCAAATCCTTGTCAAATACGATATGTCCGCGTCTGTGGCTCCAGCATCCAACGTTTACGGCAACACCGATTGCGGATGGATGGCGGGCTGTGTTCTCAATGTTTACGCCCATAACGGAGTACTTTCCGCCCATTCCCTGCGGTCCAAGACCGATCTCGTTAATTCCGTCCTCAAGCAGCTTCTCCATCTTGGCAGCGCGCTCATTCTCATTGTGTGATCCGATCGGACGCATCAGCGCTTTCTTGGAAAGTAAAGCTGCGGTCTCAACAGATGTTGCAACACCGACACCGACAAGAAGCGGTGGGCAGGCATTCAGTCCGTAGCTTGTCATAACATCCAGAACGAACTTGGTAACACCCTCGTATCCTTCACCCGGCATTAAAACCATTGCCTTACCTGGAAGGGTACATCCGCCACCTGCCATATAAGTGTAGATCTCGCACTCGTCGCTGTCCGGAACGATATCCCAGAATACAGTCGGTGTGCCTTTTCCTACGTTCTTGCCTGTGTTGTACTCATCGAAAGTCTCAACACTGTTGTGACGAAGCGGAGCCTCAAATGTAGCCTGTACAACGGCTTCCTTCAATAATGCTTCCAGTTCTCCGATCAGAGGGAACTTTGTACCGCATTTTACCCAGAACTGTAATACTCCGGTGTCCTGACAGCTTGGGCGGTTCAACTCTACCGCAAGCTTCTGATTCTCAAACATGGTGTTGTAGATTGTTTTGGAGAGTGGCGAATCTTCCTGATCGCGCAGCTCCTGTAATTTTGCGATTACATCATCCGGCAGCTTCTTTGCTGTGTAAGCAATGAATTTTGCCATGTAATCTGTAAGCTTTTTTACCTGTTCTTCCTTTGTCATACTGACGCCTCCTTATATGTAAATCAAATTTATATTCAACTTCTGACTCTCTTACGGATAGAATGGATACATGATCGGTAAGAGGATCATACTAACAACAGTTGCCACAATAATGAGTGGAATTCCCGCCTTGGCGTAATCCTTGAAGGTGTAACCGCCTGCGGTAATTACCATTGTGTTTGCCGGCATTCCGATCGGAGTTGCATATGCACAGGATCCTCCGATAACACATGCCATCAGTACCGCACTCGGGTCTGCGCCCATTCCGTTGGCGATGGATACACAGATCGGAACCATCAGCGCCGTGGTTGCGGTGTTGCTCATAAAGTTTGTCATCACGCAGCAGAGCATGAATACAACGAATGTAAATAAGTATGGTGACGGTTGGCTTCCGAGAAGTCCGACCACCTTGTTTGCGATCATCGAACCTGCACCGGACTCTTCGAGTGCGGATGCGAGTGAAAGTGTACCACCGAATAAGAAGATTGTTTTCAGATCGATGGACTGTAATGCCTGCTTCTCTGTGATAACGCCGGTAAGGATCAAGGCGATCGCGCCCATCGCTCCGGCTACACAAAGTTTGATTCCGATCACATCCTCGAAGATCATTCCGATCAGTGTCAGCACGAGGATGATCAGTGATAACCACTGTTTCCACTTCGGCACATGGCTGAAATCCTTTGTCTCATCAAATCCTGCATCATCGGTCGGCTTGGTGTCCGGCAAAAGCTTGTATCCAAACAGTGCGAAGAAAATAATTCCTGCGATCAGGATCGGGAGTCCGACTTTGGCATATTCGAAAAAGCCGAATGACTTGCCCATGCCCTCCATCGCGGACTGTGCGATCAGGTTACCCGGTGCACCGATCAGTGATAAGTTACCGCCCATCGCAGCCGCAAATACCAGCGGCATCAGCAGACGCGAACGGGAATATCCCGACTTGGCTGCAATTC
Source organism: Firmicutes bacterium TM09-10 (assembly GCA_963639645.1). Classification (GTDB taxonomy): domain Bacteria; phylum Bacillota; class Clostridia; order Lachnospirales; family Lachnospiraceae; genus Roseburia. The sequence continues at coordinate 8,606 of CAVHWG010000080.1, forward strand.
CGATAACAACCGGAATCAGGATTGCTGCCGTACCGGTGTTAGATAAAAATCCGCTCATCGCGCCAACGATCACCATGATCGCTACGATCAGTTGTCTCTCCGACTTGGCAAAATGCGTTACAATTCCGCCGATCTTGTTTGCCATACCGGTTTCAAACAACGCGCCTCCGACAATGAACATTGACACAAACAGGATCACGTTGCTGTCAATGAATCCGGAGAATGCGACTTTCCAGTCCAGCACGCCTGTCACGATGAGTCCCACACAGACGATCATCGATGTCAGTCCAAGTGGTATCTTCTCCCAGATAAACATGACGATTGCAAAAAGCAAAAACAATAATGTAATGGTTGCACTACTCATATAAAATCCCTCCATATCTTTTGACACATTCCCCAAGTGTTCTCTCTTGTTTTTGATATATGATAATGTATCCAATTTCTAATTGTAGTATAGTAAACCCGATCGACTTTGTCAACCGGGTTTTGTACGATTTGTGAAGTATGGATATATTTGGCTTTCTGTCTTGTGCAACTTTACCAATCTAGGTATAATACGTCAACATATCATCACGGCTGCGCATAATATGCGCATACATCGCATCATATGCCTTGTCCCCGTCACCGGATTGCATCGCCGCAAGGATTGCCACATGCTCCTTATGCGAGATGCGCGCATACTCCTCTTCCGTCACCATATTGCCCATGGAAAGTCCGTTCCAGAGTTCACTGACCATGTTCTCCATCTTAGTGTTGCCACTCAGGTGCCAGATCTCACTGTGGAATGCGCGGTTGTTGTCCGCATATTTGTAGAATTGTCCGTCCGCGATCATCTGCTGCGCTTCCTGTTGGATTTCCTCCAGTGTGGACAGATCTTCTTTATTCTCACAGGCGATCCGTGCACAGGAAGATTCAAGAATTGCACGAAGCTGGTAGTGATCCCGGATATAGGTCTCCGTCACCCCGAGAACGATTGCCCCCTTGTTCTGGCGAAGCTGGATCAGCCCGTCACGGTCTAATATCTGAAATGCCTCGCGCACCGGTGTGATCGATACGTTAAGCTGTGTTGCAATACTTTCCAAAGAAAGCACTTCGCCTTCCTTGATCTGTCGGGACAGGATCGCCTTTCGAAGTTCCGATGCCACTTTCTGCTTCGCAGACGGCATCACGATCGGTTTAAGTAAGGTCATCGTGTTTTCTCCTTTCCGCAATAACTGCATCGGCAAGCGCCTGGTAATGCTGTGTCAGCATCTCTTTGCGCTCCTCATCGCTTCGCTCCCCCGCGAAAGCCTCACGCATTGCATCTGCATTTTTCTGCTGCTCCTGCAAGACTTTCTCTGCGTAAGCCACATAGTAGGTTACTGCATTCGTAAGTAATGTCTGTATGTACAAATTCTGCGTCTTTCCGATAATGATACGGTGCCATGCCATATTTCCGCCGAGTACCACATCCTCATGCGCACCATCCGCGCCGATCGATTCCACCGCGCAGTACTCAATATCCGCGATCATCGCATACATCTGCCGGATATGTTCGTCCGTCAGTTCCGCAGTCACGATATGACGGGTTGCAAGCCTTTTGGCAAGCCCCTGCGTTTCAAGAAGCTGCAAAGCTTCACGCACCGGAATGCGGGATACCTGAAGCATCTCCGCCAGCTCTTCCTGCCGCAGCTTTGTTCCATTCTTCATCTCTCCGGATAAGATCAGCTCCGCAATCTGTAACGCGATCGCCTCGCTCAATCGTCCGTTGTTCATCTGATCCATATTGCCTTCTCCCCTTTATTTATGTATCCATTATAAAATATTACAAAGTAGTTTGCAAGCAGACCTCACTACTTGAGAATTTTTTATCCGTAATGTTGTCAAACGTCTTTTCCACAACAGAAAAAGACCGGTGCGATCACTCACACCGGTCTTGACTCTGCATTGTATGTATTTTAGAAATCTGTTAATGTAGCAGCTCTCTTCTCTAAGAAAGCGCCCATTCCTTCCTTCTTATCGTGTGTATCGTTTACAACACCGAACAGGTTTGCTTCCATCTCAACAGCGTTCTTGATATCCATATCATATCCGTTGTTGATTGCAGCCTTTGCAACAGAGACAGCGTAGCTTCCTTTAGAGATAATCTTAGCAGCCATTGCCTTAGCTGTTGGCATAAGCTCTTCCTTAGCAACAACTTTATTTACAAGACCGATACGATAAGCTTCGTTTGCATCAACGTTATCGCAGGTGAAAATCATTTCTTTAGCACGTCCCATTCCAACAAGGCGGGCAAGTCTCTGTGTACCACCAAATCCAGGAATGATTCCAAGACCTGTTTCAGGCTGACCAAAGATAGCATTCTCAGAAGCGATTCTGATATCGCAGGCCATAGCAATCTCGCATCCTCCGCCAAGTGCGAAGCCGTTAACAGCTGCGATTGTAACCTGACGCATGTTCATTAATTTGAAGAATGGTTCAGAAGCCTTGATACCGAATGCTCTTGCCTCTGGTGCTGTGAAGTTAACCATCTCAGCGATATCAGCTCCTGCAACGAATGACTTGAACTCGTTACCCTTCTTGTCAGGACCACCTGTTAAGATAACAACCTTTACATCATCTCTTGCCTCAATTTCTGTAAGAGCTACATTAAGCTCGTCAAGAGTCTCACTGTTTAAAGCATTAAGAGCAGCTGGTCTTGAGATTGCGAGAACGGCAATTTCATCTGCTACATCGAGTGTTAAATTTTTGAATTCACTCATCGTATAAATCCTCCTCTATACCGTACAAATATTTTTTGATATTAAAATCATATATCTTTGATAAATTTTTGTCAATCTAAAATGATAAAAATTTAACAAAAAAGTTACTGTTCCCTCAACATATGTGTATCAACAGCTGCGTCAAGCTTGCTTGTAAGCAGTCGGTTATATACATATGTAG
>CAVHWG010000081.1:0-3587 GCA_963639645.1 Firmicutes bacterium TM09-10
CTACATTCGTTTTACAACATTTTATTTATCAATTAGCTTAATTTTAAGCTCCTTTATTCAGAATGTCAATTAACAGGAAATAAAATGATACAGATAACTTCTGTAATCTCCTTGTTCGGAAGGTATTAAAATACCGGCATTCATAAGCAGGTCGCCTCCATAAAATTTTTCCGGTGTCCCCTCCTCATAATAATTAATTTCCGGATCAAGTCCCTGTAAACAGATTCTTCTACTATGAAAATTCGGTCTGCCATGGACATTCACAAACGTTACCAGCGCTTCTTTTTTATCCTTGGACACAACCATATAGCAATCATAAAAATGATTTTCCTGATAAGAAGCGATGCGGTAATAATCCCCCTCACGCACCAGATCGTTGTACTTATGATACTGCGCAACCTGTTCGCGGATCTGCCCGCGTTCCTCCGGAGCAATCTTTGTGATATCCAGCTCATATCCAAACGTTCCCGCCAAAGCAACATCTCCGCGTGTCTTAAACGGCGTCACTCTTCCCACCGTATGGTTCGGGCAATCCGACACATGGGCTCCGATCGTCGATAACGGATAGATCAGCGCAGTACCTTCCTGTATACTCAAACGCTCGATCGCATCCGTATCGTCCGAGCACCAGATCTGCGGGCTGTAATAAAGCATACCCGGATCAAAACGCGCTCCTCCACCGGAACAGTTTTCCAACAGAAGATCCGGGAAATCATGGATCAGGCGCTCCTGCATCTCATACACCCCGAGTACATAGCGGTGATACAATTCTCCCTGTCGGTCTGCCGGAAGTCCGAGACTTCCAAGATCCGTGAGCTGACGATTCATATCCCACTTGACATACACAATGTTGGCACTCTTTAAAATATTGGAAATCCGTTCATAAATGCAATCCCGGACTTCCTTTCTGCTCAGATCCAGCACATACTGGTTTCTCGAGAGTGTTCCGGTGCGTCCCTTTACGGCGATCGCCCAGTCCGGATGCTCCTGGTACAATTTGGAATCCGGTGAGATCATCTCCGGCTCCATCCAGATACCAAACTTTAAGCCAAGTGCATTCACTTCATTCACAAGATACTTTAGACCACCAGTGATCTTCTCCTCATTTACAAACCAGTCGCCAAGACTCGTACTGTCATCATTGCGGTGTCCAAACCAGCCGTCATCCATGACCAGCATCTCAATTCCGTGTTCTGCTGCCGTCTTTGCGATTGCAAGAAGTTTATCCGTATTGAAATCGAAATACGTCGCTTCCCAGTTGTTGATCAAAATCGGACGTTTCTGATTGCGGTACTTGCTGCGGATCAGATGATTCCGATAGAAATCATGAAAATTCCGCGTCATCGTTCCGATACCAGCCGGCGAATAAGTAAGCATCACTTCCGGTGTATCAAATACCTCGTTTTTTTCCAGCTTCCATGTAAAGTCTGCCGGATGGATTCCCATTACCGCACGAATGCTCTCAAACTGGCTTTTTTCCAGTTGCGCGATAAAGTTTCCTGAATAGATAAAATGCATTGCATACACGTCACCGGATGTCTGTGTCGTATTTTTTGTCATCCATGCCATAAACGGATGCTCCTGATGGGAAGACTCACCCTTGATGCTTCCTACACTTGTCTTGCCATATCCGATTGGTCTGCGGTCCATCTGGCGTTCTCTCGCCCAGGAACCGTGAAGTGTAAGCATCTCATAATTGTTATCATCCATATCCAGACATGCAGAATATGCTTTGTTCAGGTAGATTGGCTTATCATCATCATTACAGATATGGGTACTGCGTGCGATCATATCGCACTCTTCAAACACGGTGTAATACAGATCGACCATTAAATTCAGGACATCATCCTTACAATGGATGATCAGTGTCTGTGCCTTGTGTTCCCTGTCAAAAGAAGCCGGAAGTCCGTTTAAAACCGGCTTCTCATTAGTTATTTCATACGAAACATAGGTCGGCATAACTGCATGCTGCCCGTCTGCAGTCGTTACCACAATGCTGCTCTCTCTGTAATCGCCGACACCGTTTCCGGAATACTCAAACGGAAACGTATCATGGAAGGAACAGCGTTCCCGATTATTTTCCGACGGTACATACGGCGGCTCACCGGTGCGCATAAGATAGCGCAGATCCTGTCTGCGAATGCGTTTTCCGTAATACACATGTCCCACATATGTGCGCTGATCCGCAAGTCCGATCACATAACTGGTGTGTTTTGTCTCAAGGTGAAACAGATCCAGATTTTCATCAAATACAATACTCATTCTAGTCCTCCAAAATCTTCTCGATAAATCTGACGGCTAGGTCACTGTTTTTTAGACCTTCCGCAAGTCCGACCACACAGGAATCCGGATACCATCCGGTTTCTTCGATCCATGCATTATCCTCCAGTTTGATTCCGATCGGATATTTTTTGCCGGTCTCAACACTTTTCACATAAACAAGATCATCCTCGTACCTTTTTAACAGTTCTTCCGACAGATAGTCACGAATATCCGCCATATAATCGAATTCGCCCAACGAATAGAAGAAGTCATAGTCCGCAAAAAAGACATCCGCCGTCTGTGTCATGAAACGGTTCTCGATCATCTGAATGCTCTGCACCGACGCGCTGTCATTCTCATTGGTGTTTGCGCCGAGTCCGCTGCTGACCGTAACTTTATACTTCTTCGTATCGATACCGTTGTCCGAAAGGAAATCGTCATAGTAGCCGCTTTCATCCACAGGATTATCTGCGATCTGCATGGCATTGACCGCCAGGATTCCAAGTGCCGACTCCTTTTCCGTAAAACGCTGGACGATCAGAAATACCGCCACTCCGGCAATCGCCAGCACGATGACCGCCTTAAGGCCATAGTATTGCCATAGATACCACGCTTTGTCCTGCCCATGCAATTCGCTGAGTTTCTGTCTCTCGGTTTTGTCTTCCGTCTTCCGGTACAAAGCGCTGTCCTCTCCCGCTTTCGAGAAGTCCGGTCTTACATTTTTCTGATCATCCATATATGTTATTCTCCTGCGTAAGCAAGCATTGCGCTGCGAAGCTCATCCAGCTTTTTCTCGGAATCTTCGATATCCTTACCGACAACACCAAAATAGAATTTGATCTTCGGCTCGGTTCCGGACGGACGCACACAGCACCATGCTCTATCGCTCAATTCATAATACAATACATTGCTCGTCGGAAGTCCGGTCTCCGTCACATCTCCGGTAACAAGATCCGTTCTTGTGTCTTTCTTATAATCACGAAGTGCCAGAACATCCCAACTTCCGATCTTCTTCGGCGGATTGTTCCGCATCTCATCCATCATGCTCCGGATCTTGGCTGCACCGTCCATTCCCTTAAGCGTCATCGTCTCAAGTCCTTCTTTATAATAACCGTATCGCTCATATAATGAAAGCATCTCATCCCAAAGCGTCATATGGTTGGACTTGCACCATGCTGCCACCTCGCAAAGCATCATGACCGCAACACAGGCATCCTTATCTCTCGCATAAGTTCCGGCGAGACATCCGTAGCTCTCCTCCAGGCCGAATACATATTCATAGGTATTCGGCTGCTCAAAAAACTTGATCTGTTCGCCGATATACT
>CAVHWG010000081.1:3597-5622 GCA_963639645.1 Firmicutes bacterium TM09-10
GCTTCACACCGTATGCCTTTGCGATCGCTTTTGCCATATCGGTGGTAACGATCGTCTCAACCAGTGCCCCGTTCGCCGGAAGTGTACCGTTTGCTTTCTTCTCTCTTAAAATATATTCTGCGATCAGCATTCCGGACATGTTGCCGGTAAAGCTTACATATTCTCCGCTCACGGTATCTTTTGCGTACACACCGAGTCGGTCGGCATCCGGATCCGTTGCAAGCACGATATCCGCATCCACTTCTTTTGCAAGTTTAAGCGCCAGCTCGAAAGCCTTCGGTGACTCCGGGTTCGGATAAGCTACCGTCGGGAAATTGCCGTCCGGAAGTTCCTGTTCCTTCACGACATAGACTTTCTTAAAACCGAGTTCCTTTAACACGCGGCGGACCGGAAGGTTTCCCGTTCCGTGAAGCGGTGTATAAACGATCGTGATATCCTTTGCCATCGCCTTAATGATCTCCGGATGAATGGACTGCTTCTTCAATTCTTCCATATAGCGGTCATCAATCTCTTTTCCGATCGTGTGATACAGACCGGTACTCTCCGCTTCTGCGCGGGTCATGGTCTTCACCTGTGCTAAATCCGTTACTTTTGCCACTTCCGCAAGGATGTTCTTATCATGCGGAGGTGTGATCTGTGCACCGTCCTCCCAGTACACTTTATATCCGTTATATTCGCGTGGATTATGGCTTGCTGTAATGACGATTCCCGTGATACATCCAAGCTCGCGAACCGAGAAAGAAAGTTCTGGTGTCGGTCTGAGCGACTCGAAGCGATAGGTTTTGATTCCGTTTGCATTCAGGCAGAGTGCCGCCTCATCCGAGAATTCCTTTGACATGATTCTCGAATCATATGCGATCGCAACGCCTTTGTCCTGTCCGTTCTGTGAAATAATATAGTTTGCCAGTCCCTGTGTTGCCTGACGAACCGTATAAATGTTCATACGGTTGGTTCCTGCGCCGATTACCCCTCTTAAGCCGCCGGTACCGAATTCAAGCTGACGATAAAAGCGATCCTTGATCTCTTCGTCGTTCCCCTCAATACTTTTTAATTCTTTTTTGGTATCCTCATCAAAGTAACTGTCTGTACACCATTTGGTGTATTCATCCATATAGCTCATTCCGGTTTTCTCCTTCTCGTTTTTTTCTTTCAGTATACCATATTTTAGTCTATTGTAAATATATTTTAGCTAAATTTAACTTAATTTTATGTCGTTCAGGCTAATTAAATTTGCATTTTCTGCATTTCATAAAATGCACCTTTTTTCTCTATCAGTTCCTCATAGGTACCGATCTCGGCAATTCCACCGTTTTCCACTACCGCAATGCGATCCGCATCCCGGATCGTTGACAGACGATGTGCAACGATCAGTGTCGTTCTGTCATGCGCAAGATTGTGCGTTGCTTCCTGAATCTGTTTTTCGGATATCGTATCCAACGCAGAGGTTGCCTCATCTAAAATAAGAATCTTCGGATCCCGCACAAAGGCCCGTGCAATTGAAATTCTCTGTCTCTGTCCACCGGAAAGATTTCCTCCATGTTCCTGAATCCGGGTATCAAGGCCGTCCGGAAGTACATCAATCATTTCCTTCAGATTCGAAGCGATCAAAACCTGTTGCAACTGCTCATCCGTAATGTTGTCCAGACCATATGTGATATTATCCCTGATCGTACCGGAAAACAAAATGGATGTCTGAGGAACCACAGCGATATGTTTTCTGTAACTGTTAAGATTCAGTTTGGTAATGTCATTTCCGTCAATCAGGATCTGTCCGCCGGATGGTTTGGAAAATCCGATCACCATATTAAGAATCGTCGATTTGCCGGCTCCGGAAGGGCCGACAAACGCAACCGTTTCCCCCGGCTTAATATGCAGATTTAAATGTTTCAATACTGGATGCCCACTGTCCGGATAACAGAATTCCACATCCGAAAAAGCAATATCGCCATGCAATTCTTTTAATTTCTTTTTCTTTCGATTATCCTCCACATCTTCCGCAGTCAGAACATCACCGATCGAATGAAC
>CAVHWG010000082.1:0-3957 GCA_963639645.1 Firmicutes bacterium TM09-10
CCAGCTTAAAAATCAGGCCTCTTCCCAGAAAATACAGACTGTTTCACAGGGATACATTGTGTTGAATCAGTTCGAGAATATCGATATCTGGCAGCTTCTTTCCTATGCGGACCGACAGTTGTATACTGTAAAACACAATGGCGGGGACGGCTATAAGATTATGAATGAAATAGACCAGTAAAGACAAAAACGACACCCAAATGAGAAAGATTCCGCTTCCATGCGATTACCGTATCCGTACTGATCCTGTACTGCAAAAAGCAAGCCGCCTGTCCTAAGACAAGCGGCTCATCAACCTTCGTTTTTATTTCATTGTATTTATTCTGCGCAGGATCCTGCAAAAAGTACATTGCGATACTTGCTGAGTACCTTAAGCAGCAGACTTCCAAGCACACATACGGAGATGATTTCTCCGATTCCAACGGTCACTACATTGAACGGAATTGACCAGTCAATGCCTTTGTAGATCGTCGTAAATCCATAACCGTAACGAAGCACGAACGGTACGATGACCATATTGGAGATCACCGGCGGCAATGTGCATGCAAATTTATGCTTGCGCAAGAGATAAGTCCCTACCGCACCGATCAGCGTTGCAAGGCTTCCAAAGATAATGTCCCAAATGATGGCTCCGGTCATCAGGTTCGCAATCAGACATCCAAGCCACAGTCCCGGGATTGCTGCCGGTGTAAAAAACGGCAGAATGCACAATGCTTCCGAGAAACGGATCTGAATGCTGTACGATGAGAGGCCAAGCGCGTTGGCAAGCATGGTAAGCACCACATAGAGCGCAGCGATCATCGCGCCCTGTACAATAAATACTACACCTTTGTTTTTCATATTCTTTTGTCTCCTTTAGTTTTGTTTTCTGTCAGGAAGGTTTCGAACTGACACACTGCATAACACAGCCAAAAACACTTTACGCGCCAGCCCTCGATTTGTCAAGAGTCTGGCGCGTAATTTTATTTCTTCGGTTTCTCCATCATCGGAATATACTCGTACCGCGGAATGAAATCCCCCTTGCCGTACAGTTCATTGTACTGCGTGAACGTGCGCTCCATCACCTTCGCAATCTGTGACTCCTCCGGCTCAAACAGGATGATCAGATACTGCATCGAACTGAATCTTGTGCAGACATCGACTTTACGGATTTTCTCACGGATGGCCCGCTCCATGCATTCTAACGCTTCCTCGATATTCTCAATATACAACATACGGTCCGGCAAGGTCTCCATCGTCACCATAACAAGATAACACTTATGGCGATAACGCTCGCCGATACTGTTCACATACTCGTAGATCTTCGCAAATGCACGGTAATCCAGATCAAGCGCACCTGTGTAACTGCCGCTCTGCTGCAGTGCCCTGGCAACCAGTTTAAGGTCCCGTCCCGTGCCCGACACACCGCGATCCGTCTGCATATCCTGATAGAACATATAATTGCCTTTGCCGTTCTGTTTCACAAAATACAACGCTTTGTCCGCCTCAATGTAGCATCGTTCGAAAGCCGCACCCTGACTGCTCATGATCATTCCTGCTGACAGGTCCGCGCAGCGCAGCTCTACATCTTCTTCCTTCGCCCTTTCAAATTTAATAAAGATCTGCTTCACGCATTCTCTGACTTCCTCCGCCGAGCAATCCGGAAGAAAAAGCAGAAACTCATCGCCGCCCAGACGACATGCGACCGCACTCTCCTGCGCTTTGGAAATCAGACTTCCCAAAAGTTTAAGCGCACGATCTCCCGCCTTGTGACCATACACATCATTCAGTTTCTTCAAATTATCCATATCGATGAACACCAGTCCGCCATCGTGTTCCTGCATCATCTGCGCGATCAGGATTTCGCCCTTGCTGCGCACCGGAAGTCCGGTCAGGAAATCGTAATTATCACTATTCTCCTGACTCTGCATCGTGCTCATCACATCCGAGATAAACCGCGTCGTCTCGGTCTCATAATTGTCCGCATTCGCATCCGGTTTGGTCTCACTTGGCAGCAATGCCGCCTCCACCTTTCCCTCCCGGATCAGACGCACGAAAGTCTCCGCGATCACCGGATCAAACTGCGTTCCGCTGCATCGCTCCAGTTCGCAGATGATCTCCTCTTTTGCCAGTGCCTCCCGGTAAATGCGTTTCGAATTCATCGCATCGTAGCTGTCCGCCACGGACACGATCCGCGCCTCGATCGGAATTGCTTCACCTGCAAGTCCCTCCGGGTAGCCGGTTCCGTCATATCGCTCATGGTGGTAATGTGCCACATCCGCAACATGTTCGATGAGCGTAATATTTTTCAGAATATCCGCCCCGATCAAAGAATGTCTCTGTATGATCGCATGCTCTTCCTCCGTCAGCTTCGTCGGTTTATTGACAATGGAATCCGGTATACCGATCATGCCCACATCATGCATATAAGCCGCATTGCGCAGATTGCGGATCCGTTCTTTCTCCCAGCCGAGCGCACCGGCGATCAGTGCCGAATAATCGGCAACTCTCTGCGAATGTCCCTTGCTGTATATATTCTTCGTCTCCACCGTCGCGGAAAGTGTCTTGATTGTCTGCAATGAGATCCGCTCCGTCTGTCTCCTGCGCTCCTCTAACGCCTTTCGCTGGCGCATCTGCTCCATCTTACGCACATTGCGGACCGTGCGGATAATATTGAGCAGAAGCAGAACAACCAAACCGGTTCCGATAAACAGACCGGATAAAGTCACGACAAAATACACCGAGGTTGCCTCGATGGCCGCCGACAGCACCGCGATCAGTATTCCGGCTGCCGCAAGGTGATAATCTTTCGATGCACCATGCCTGATATCGCGAATGAACGTAATCGCCACGACGACAAACACGATCATCAGCATTATATGATAAACCGGCATAAGTTCAATGAAATCCACCACGCCCTGAAACTGCAGAATCAACGATACAACAAGATCCAATCCCGCTGCAAGCTCGATCCATCGGTATATCCTGTGGTATCTTCCCTTCTGCACGCTGTCCGCATACAACAGGATCGGAACCGGACAGATCATGACGATCACAAAGCACAACGCTGCAAGCACCGATACGTTGGGTATCCAAAGCTGTCTGAGCTGGGATTCACCGATCATCCAGACCGCTCCCATCAGCATGCACCAGCCCAGATACTCAATATCAAAACGCGTCTTATATGTAATATAGAGTGCAAAACTGAACAGTATCGTAATGATGGCCGCAAACAGAATAAACAATGCGATCACATTCTCTGTTCCGTTAGCATTCAGAATGAGTGCCCAGATATCTGCTTTATCTCCAAGATAGACCGGATTCACAACACCGGAATACTTATCGGTATACGAAGTCAGCTCGATACGCACAACTTTGCCCGCATCACCTGCCGATATCGGACAGAACACATAGCGGCTCGCCGAATCCTTGCCGAACGGCCGCGTATCGCTCGTGTCATACTCCTGACGCAGTTCTCCGTCCACAAGAAAACACACGTTCTGTAACGAGGAACGTATCGCGATTGCAGTACCTTCATACGCTTTCGGAAGTGTCGTCACAATGACCATGGTCTCTCCCGCAGGTACTTCATACTGCCCCGGAACCTCTATGATCTCTTGTGATCCATCTGCCTTTTCCCAGCTGAATGTTCCGTTATATATTAAATTTTTTTCCTGCGAATTTTCTATACGTTCGCTCGGATATACGAGTTCCGCCACAACAAATGCAACCAGAATCGCTGCAATAACAATGTAGAATAAGATCCTCGATACCCTGCTCGCTGCATACATTTCCTTGCGTTTCATCTTCTTTTCCTACTGTCGAATGTAGATTCCCTGCGATTCAATGAACTCGTCCATCTCCTCCAAAGCCTCTGTTGCCCACTCTTCGCTCGTCGGCCCCTGCTTCTTTTCCTCCAGTGCCGGATTCTTCTTGTTTTTCTCTTCCATATAGTGTCCTCCCTCCTGTGTTATATTC
>CAVHWG010000083.1:0-22257 GCA_963639645.1 Firmicutes bacterium TM09-10
GCGAAAGTCAGCCAAGATGTTTCATGACGCATTGGTGCCTTTCGCAGAAAGGCGGGAAATAAGTATGACAGAAGACGAGAAAATTGAATTTTTATCAGGTAAAGTGAAAGAGTTGGAAAAAATAACAAACGAAATAGGAGTTGTTTTCCCTGAAAAATCATTTAAGCTAGATGGAATTTTGATTGGCAATATTGTCGAAGTTATGGTTTCTCATGCATACGGGATTCGGTTATATAAACAATCGGAAAAGACACATGATGGTGAAGTTTTATTTGATGGAAGAAAAGTGCAAATTATTAGAAATTGATAAAATTGTACCTACTAATGAAAAGATAAAAGCTATTGTTCCAATTGAAAAATTTTGTAAAGGTGAAATACAATTTCAAGATACGTCAAAAGAGAATGGATTTGTTCGAAAGCAATCAAACAAAAGGGGTAAAACCTTGGTTACTGGATATGTGAACAGAAATAATCAAGAAAATATAGGTTGTTTAAATAGACCAGGAAATCATAACAATCAAATGTTATATGCTATGCGCTGTAATAATTGTGGATTCGAGTATGAGGCAAACGGTTGCGATATTGCTATAAGGAAATGCCCAAGTTGTAGTAGATGAGTAAAGAGTAGTGATCGAAAAAATATGTGAGGGAGAAAAAAGATGCATCAACAAGATATAATTGAAATTAACAAAGGCTTGCAGAAAGCCTATATAGATAGTGCGGTTAATTCCAATCTTGCTTATAGTCCGCAATTTATTACAAATGATCATAAACGCGGAGTAAAGATTCTTACGCATATTGAGAATCAGTTGATGCATTGTGACGAATTTTCCATCAGTGTGGCATTTATCAATCGAAGCGGTTTTGTGGAGCTGTCAGAAACATTAAAGGAGTTGGAACGAAGAGGTGTTCGTGGTCGAATTTTGACGACGGACTATTTGTGTTTTAGCGAGCCATATGCATTGGACAAGCTGGCAACTTTAAGTAATATTGAACTTAAAATGTATCATGTTGATGATGCTGGTGTTGGTTTTCATACGAAGGGATATTTATTCCGCGAAAATGGAATTTATCGAATCATTATCGGAAGCTCGAATATGACGCAGACTGCTTTGTCGACCAATATGGAATGGAATACGCAGTTAGTAAGTACAGAACAAGGCGAGATGGCACAGTCGATTGTCAGTGAGTTTGAGCGGCTTTGGACGGATAATGCATCAAAATCATACGATGAATTTATAGAGGCATATCGAGAAAAGTATAACCGCAAAAAGCAGATTGATCGTTTAATTCGTGAGCAACATAAGATTGCCCTTCAAGATGAGATTGTTGATTATGATACTTATCGATTAACTCCGAATAAAATGCAGAGAGAATTTATAGGTAATATTCATGATTTGCGAGAGCGGGGAGCAAAGAGGGCTCTGTTAATCAGTGCGACTGGAACTGGAAAAACATATGCTTCCGCATTTGCCTTAAAAAATGAGAGTCCGAAAAAAGCATTGTTTATTGTTCATCGTGAGTTGATTGCAAAGCAGGCAATCAAGAGTTACCGGAGAGTGTTTGGAAATACCAAGAAACTTGCATTATTATCTGGAAGCTCTAAAGAATATGACGCAGATATTTTATTTGCAACAATGTCAATGATGGCTAAGCAAGAGACTTTGGATCGCTACAAACCCGAAGAATTTGATTGGATTTGTATTGATGAGGTACATCGAGCAGGATCAGATAGCTATCAAAAAATCATGAGTTATTTTCAGCCTGATTTCTGGTTGGGAATGACTGCAAGTCCAGAACGAACGGACGGATTTGATATCTTCAATTTGTTCGATCATAATATTGCATATGAGATTCGGCTGCAGCAGGCATTAAAGGAAGATATGCTTTGTCCATTCCACTATTTTGGAATTACAGACATTGAAATCAACGGTGAAATTATGAATGATAAAACCGGTATGCGCAATTTTTCATACCTGGTTTCGGACAAGCGTGTTCAATATATTTTGGAGCAGGTAAATTATTTTGGATATAGTGGCGAACGTGTGAAGGGTCTTGTTTTCTGTAGTAGTAAGAAAGAGGCACAGGAACTTTCTGCTAAATTTAATGTAAGAGGATATTATACGGCAGCTTTAGCAGGAGATGATTCTGGAAAACAGCGAGAGGCTTGCATTGAACTTCTGACAAAAGAAGTATCAGAGGAAGAAATTCAGAATCATGAAAATGAAATAAAAAATGCTATCGCATGTGATTTGGATGAAATGCCTTATTTAGATTATATTTTTACGATTGATATTTTCAATGAGGGCGTTGATATACCAGAGATTAATCAAGTATTGATGCTGCGTCCGACTGAATCCCCAATTGTGTTTGTGCAGCAGTTGGGGCGCGGACTCAGAAAAGCAGAGGGCAAGGACTATGTTGTAATTATTGATTTTATTGGTAATTATACGAACAACTATATGATTCCAATTGCTTTATCAGGGGACCGAAGTTACAACAAGGACTCGATTCGAAGATATGTTTCGGAAGGTACGAGAAGTATTCCGGGAGCATCGACGATTCATTTTGATGAGATATCTCGAACACGAATTTTTCAATCGATTGATAGTGCCAGAACAAATGATGTTAAGTTGTTAAAGGAATCTTATGAACAGTTAAAGTATCGTTTGGGACGAATCCCAACAGTTTTAGATTTTAAGAAATATGGTGCAATTGATGTAAGTAAGTATTTCGAGAAATTTGGTTCGTATTATGCCTTTTTAGTTAAATATTATGGCGATGAATATGAGACTCGATTAAGCACAAGCGAAGCAAATATTATAGAATTTATTTCAAAGAAAGTTACAAACATGAAGCGACCGCATGAGCTTATGTTACTCCGACATTTGATTCGGATAGACAACAGAGCTGGTGTCTATCTGGAAAAATTTTGGGGTAATTTTAGACGGCAATCCGATCTATCAAAAGACGTAGAGGAATCGGTTGTTCGAAATCTTACAAATGAGTTCCCCAAAGAGGAAGAACGGAAGAAATATATGGATTGTGTTCTGATTAAATCAACAGCAAATGGCTATCAGTTAGATGATAAATTCCAGCGTCTGTTAATGGGGAATCCAGTGTTTGCAAAGATGGTAAAGGATTTGATTGACTACGGTCTTGAGAATTATAAGGATAATTATTCAAATACGTATAAAGACACTAATTTTCAATTGTACCAGAAGTATACATATGAGGATGTGTGCCGGTTATTGAACTGGAAGAAAAACATGAATGCGCAAAATATCGGTGGATATTTTTATGATGCTGAAACCAAGACACTTCCAGTGTTTATCAATTATGATAAAACAGAAGATGCAATAGCATATGAGGATCGATTTGTTACGCAGGCGCATTTGATTGCATTATCGAAACATCCGAGAAAAATTAGCTCAAGTGATGCAGATCATTTCTTTAAGCGAACAGAAGCAGATAAGGATAATCGAATTTTGCTTTTTGTCAGAAAGAATAAAGATGATAAAGAAGCGAAAGAATTTTATTTCTTGGGAGAAGTATTTGCGCAGGGAGAACCGATTCCAATCAAGATGGAAAAGACCGGAGATGATGCATTTGAAATTAATTACAAATTAGATGTACCGGTGCGTGAAGACATCTATGAATACATAGTAAGTGAGGCATAAAATGAAAACTGTACGTGTAGTAGCTGCTGTCATAAAAGCAGGGAATGAAAAGGGACAACCTATAATCTTCGCAACACAGCGAGGATATGGAGATTTAAAAGGTGGCTGGGAATTCCCCGGTGGAAAAATCGAGGAAGGTGAAACGCCACAGGAAGCACTTAAACGTGAAATTATGGAGGAACTCGATACGGAGATTTCAGTTGGTGATTTAATTGATACGATTGAATATGATTATCCAACATTTCATTTGTCGATGGACTGTTTCTGGTGCGAGATTATTAAGGGGGATCTGGTGCTTAAGGAACATGAAGCGTCGAAGTGGTTGAGAAAGGATGAGTTGGATAGCGTGGAGTGGTTGCCAGCGGATGTAACATTGATTAGTGGGATAAAAATCATGCTATAAGAACTATATTGGAGTAGGAAATGACAGCAAGGGAATTAGCGGAAGTTGCAGTTAGGACTTGTCAGTGGGTACATATCTTTCGAGTTCAAGAAAAACGGTTTTTAGAAGATTTTGATAGAGATCGCGATGGAAAATATCCGTGGGAAGGTGATGATGAGGTAAGCCTTTTTGTTGGGGATCGTATTTTTATGATATCTGCAATACATCATGTCATTAATGGCTTAGATTATTTGAAAAAAGAGTTGAATGTTAGAAATGAAAGTACAAAGGAAATAGAAGCAGTTTTAAAAGAAATAGCTGGTGAAGGAATTCGACGAGATCTTAAATTACTTCGGAATATGAATGAACATGATATTGAATATATGACCGAAAACGGACGCAAGCAAGATCAATTGCAACGCCAATTAAAAAAGAAGGGTGTCTCCTATTCTATAAATGCACACTGGACGTTTGTAGATGGGGAAAAAGAAGTGTTTTTAATTGGTAATATTGATATGATTGCACTGGCTAGTGCAGTGAAGAATCAAATGAAAAATATTGATAAAATTTGCAGTCAAATTTTTGAAAAATACTTGTTTTTTATGATGGGAATTACGGACGGAAGAAAAGATTTTGATTTTGCACAAACGATGATCTGTGATGCATGCGGTAAGTATGGCAGGTATCAGGTCTTTATGATGTACACCGTTTTATCGCTTTTTTTCATTCCGTGCTTTAAGTGGAACAAACATTATTATGTACAGACAAGTTGTTGCGGAGCACTGTATGAACTGGACCCGGAGATTGGGAGAGCAATCGCCCGCGGGGAGCAGGTTGAGATCCTGCCGCAGCATCTGAGACGGATCAATCAGGGGAGTTATGGATGCAGAGTGAAACACTGCAATTATTGTGGATATGAGACGGCGGAAGATTTTGAATTTTGTCCGAAGTGTGGAAATCGGTTTTAGCGATAGGGAACAGCACAATGCAAAAGGAGGGCTTTTACATGATCGAGAATTACAAGGCATTATTGAAACCGGATGAGGTGGAGTTACATGAGCGTCTGGAGCAGGCGCACGCGCGGCTGTTTGCGCAGCAGATGCAGATGAAGGAGAAAAAGCTTCCAGTGCTGATCTTGTTTGAGGGTTGGGGAGCCGCAGGCAAAGGCACGCTTCTCGGAAGGGTGATCCGCGATCTGGACCCGCGCTTTTTTACGGCGGTGTCGATGCATGCGCCGACAGCGGAGGAGAAGCGCAAGCCGTTTTTGACGCGTTTTATGGAGCAGATTCCGGAGGCGGGGCGATTCCTGTTTATGGATTCCGGCTGGATGTCGGAGATCTGCCATGATGTGCTGACGGATCATATGGACGAGAAGCTTTACAAGGAGCGCGTCGGAAGTGTGCGGCGTTTTGAACGCGGGCTTACCGATAACGGCTATCTTGTGCTGAAATTTTTCTTCCACATCAGTAAGAAGGAGCAGCGAAAGCGCCTGGACAACCTGTTGGATTCGAAGAACACGGCATGGCAGGTGGACGATTTTGACCTGTGGGAGAACAAGCATTACGATAAGTCTTATGCGGTGTACGATGGCTTTTTGGAGGACACGACCACGTCGAGTTCGCCGTGGTATGTGATCGATGCGAAGTCAAAGAAGTGGGCGGAGCTGCAGATCATGGAGACGATCGTGGCGGGCATTGATATGGCGCTGAAAAATCATGCGCTGACGGTGCCTCTGATCCAGAACACATTCCCGCTCAAGAAAATGCCGAAGCTATCGGAAGTGGATTTAAGCGTTTCGGTCGACCTGGAGGAGTACAAGAAGGAGCTGAAGGCATTGCAGGGGCGTCTTCACGATCTGCACAATCAGGCATATCGGCACCACATCCCGATCATTGTTGCCTACGAGGGCTGGGATGCTGCGGGAAAAGGCGGCAACATCAAGCGATTGACGTCGGCGCTCGATCCGCGCGGTTACGAGGTGATCCCGATCGCCAGTCCGAAACCATACGAGAAAAGCCGGCATCATCTGTGGCGTTTCTGGGTGCGGCTGCCGAAGACGGGGCATTTTGCAATCTTTGACCGCACATGGTACGGTCGCGTGATGGTGGAGCGGCTGGAAGGTTTCTGCAGTGAGAACGACTGGCAGCGCGCGTACAATGAGATCAACGAGTTCGAGAAGGAACTGACGGACTGGGGTGCGATCGTGATCAAGTTCTGGGTGCACATTGACAAGGACACGCAGCTTGCGCGTTTTACGGAGCGGCAGAATACGCCGGAGAAGCAGTGGAAGATCACAGACGAGGACTGGCGCAACCGCGAGAAGTGGGATGCGTACGAGGTAGCGGTGGACGAGATGATTGCCAAGACGAGCACGGCGTATGCGCCGTGGCACATCCTCGAGTCAAATGACAAGCACTATGCGCGCCTGAAGGCTTTGCGCATTGTGATCGAAGATCTGGAAAAAGCATTGGAGAAAAAGTAGTATGAACATTTACGATGAATTAGAGAAATTGAAAGCTGAGGCGCGTTCCAATCCGGAACTTGCCAAGGCGTTGCTTGCAACACGCGAGATGGAGAACCCGGTGTCGGCTTTTTGCCGGATCGCGCAGGAACATGGATGTACATTTTCGGCGTTCGATCTGGTTACAGCCGGGGAGGATTCCTATGCGGCGATGCGCCGCTCCACGAACGGTGGGGGGGGAGAACTCGCCGCTGTTACGGGGCGAGGATGATCTGTATGAGATGTTTTTGGTTGAGTTGATGTAAGGAGAATATTTTGAAGAAAAGAAAAGGCATCATTCTTACACTTGCGCTCATCCTTGTGGCAGGCGCCGCAGTGGTAGGGAGTCGCATGTGGAAGAACAGCAAACACAACGAAGTAAATACGGAGACGGAAGATGCATCGGAGCAGATTGCGCAGGAGACGCAGGAACATGTCGAGGACAGGGAGTCGAGTGAAGAAGTGAAGCAGGAGACACAGGACGTTGTGAAAGGCGAGTCGGACAGCAACAACGATCACAAGATTTCCTCCGACGATTTCTATATATCCGAGATCCCGGATGACATCTTTGCGAAGATGCAGGGCAAGTCCTACAAGGACGACTGCACGGTCCCGCGTGACGATCTGCGCTATGTGCATGTGCTGCATATGGGATTTGACGGGGAAGTAAAGGAAGGCGAGTTGGTCGTAAGCAAGAAGATTGCGGACGATGTCCTCGAGATTTTCGAGGAATTGTACAAGGAGGATTATCCGATCGAGAAGGTGCGCCTTGTGGATGAATACGATGCAGATGATGAGGCTTCCATGAGCGACAACAACTCGTCGGCATTCAATTTCCGGTTCATCTCGCACACGACGCGCATCTCCAAGCACGGGCTTGGGATGGCGGTGGACATCAACACGCGCTACAATCCGTATGTAAAGACGGTGAACGGAAAGCTTTCGATCGAGCCTGCAAACGGCGCAGACTATGTGGATCGAAGCAAGGATTTCCCGCACAAGATCGATCACGACGATCTGTGCTATAAATTATTTAAGAAGCACGGTTTTACCTGGGGCGGCGACTGGACGCACTCCAAGGATTACCAGCATTTTGAGCGCGATTATTAATCGATCACATGGTGGTTCAGCCAACGGCGCGAGTGGAAGCGCAGCGTGAAGATGATCGCGCGCAGACTCCAGTCGGCGAACATGCCGATCCACACCGCGATCGGACCAAAGCCCCACACACGGCACAGGTAAATACATAGGCTCACACGGCAAAGCCACATCGTGCAGCAGGACGTGATCATCGAGAATTTGACATCGCCTGCGGCGCGCATGCCATATGCCGGAATAAAGGACAGCACCCATGAGATCGGCTTCGTGATCGTGATGAAAACCACCATGTTGAAGCAGAGATCGGCGCTGGCCTTTTCCATTCCACCGAGCATCGTGATCGGTTTGGTTAAGGCGAACACGAGCAGACAGCTTGCGATAATGACGATCTCGGAGAGCCATGACAGTTTCTTGATATAGTAGATTGCTTCGTCCTTGCGCCCTGCGCCAAGGCATTGTCCCACGACGGTCATCAGTCCGATTCCGATGCCGATGGCGGCGACACCGTTTAAGTTCTCCAGAATGTTGGTCATTGCCTGCGCGGCGATCGCCACGGTTCCGAGTGTGGAGACAGTGGACTGGATCGCAAGTTTTCCGAATTGGAACATGCTGTTCTCGATGCCGGACGGGATACCGATCAGGAGAATCTTCTTGATGGTTGACCAATCCGGATGAATGCTAAGATAGTTACGAACCTGAATCGGTGCAACCTGAACGTTAACAACGGTTTGCTCACATAAATTGACTTGTGGGTCAGCATTGCCGTATCGTGTTGCACGGCTTGAGAGAAAAAGCGCTTTCAGCGGATGCACCTGATCCTCCATGCGCAGGAACCCGATAACCACAACGGCACAGAAAATACGCGAGATCAGTGTTGAGATCGCAGCGCCTCCGACTCCCATATTGCAGCCAAAGATGAGGATCGTATTACCGACGATATTCATAATATTCGAGATCACGGAGATGATCATCGGCGTGCGGCTGTTGTTCTGTGCACGCATGATCGAAGCACCCGCATCGTAAAGTCCGATGAATGGGAACGAAAGCAGCGTGAACAGAAAATAGACCTGTGAGTTTCGCATGACATCCGCCTCGACCGCGCCGAAGATCACGCGCAGCAGTGGGTAGCGGAACACAAGGCAGACCACAGATAAGGCTGTAGACAGCAGCGCCATGACAAAAATCACCTGACGTGCCGCGTTGTTGGCACCTTTTTCATTGCTGCTACCCAGATACTGCGAGCAGAGGATCGCGCCGCCGGCGGCAAGCGCAGACAGTGCCTGAATGACTAATATATTGATGGAGTCGACGAGCGAGACCGCGGAGATTGCGGCGGAACCGACGTTGCTGACCATCATTGTATCGACGGTTCCCATCAGGGATGTCAGCAACTGCTCGACGATGATCGGGATTAGCAGCCTGCGAAGATCGATATTACTGTATAAATGAGCGATCGGCTCGGATTTTTTATTGGCGTTTGATTTCATTCGCATAGATATACCTTCTATAATTAAATTATTTTTTGTCTGATACATAGATTAGGACGAAGAATGCGATGTGTCAATACGATAGAAAAGATAGAATGTATAAAATAAACAATTGGCGACTAAAATAAAATCAGATTTTAGATTAGTCGAGGAGAGGAATATGGCTTATATTGAGAGAGCAATCGCTCCAATCTTAAAAAAGTGTGTGCAGGCAAAAGAAGAGAGCCGATGCTTGCGCTGTTGTCCGGTGATGATGTGCTTCTCGGTGACTGGGATAGGGATGCGCTGTTGCAGAGTTATGTGACGGACAGCGAAGCGTTTACAAAGAAAAAGCAGGCGTATCATTTGTACGATTAAGAGAACAGAAGTCCTCTGGGTGTTACGCTCAGAGGACTTTTTTGGGAGTTTGTGACAATCCCCCTTATTGAGAAAAAATATCGAAAATGCCTCTATACATCTTTGAAATCACATAATAGAATAAGTTCGTATATTCTAACTTACAGATAAGGGGAACAGCATATGATGATCAACAAGAGACTGATCAATACGGTCAGTGAGAGCAAAAAATACATCGCTGCGAACGTGATCTGCCAGTGGATCTCGCTTGTCGCCAATATCGCGATGATGGCGGGCATTACCACATTGCTGGCAGGTCTTTTTACACGTTCTGCGGATACAACCGATGTTGTGCGCACGATGGCGATCGCCGCGGTGGCGGTCGTAGTAAGGTTTGTGTGCACGACACTGTCGAGCCGGATGAGTTATCTTTCGTCCCGCACGGTTAAGATGACACTGCGCGAGAAGATCTACCGGAAATTGTTGCGCCTTGGAACCTCGTACAACGAGGAAGTGAAGACTTCGGAAGTGGTGCAGGTTGCGGTTGAGGGCGTTGACCAGTTGGAAACCTACTTCGGTGCGTATCTGCCGCAGTTTTTCTATGCGATGATCGCGCCGCTCACGCTTTTTATCGTGCTTTGCTTCGTGAATGTGCCGTGCGCGGTGGTGCTTTTGATCTGCGTGCCACTGATTCCGGTGGCGATCGTTGCGGTGCAGCGCTGGGCGAAGAAGCTTCTGGCAAAATACTGGGGACAGTATACTGCGTTGGGCGACACATTTCTGGAGAATCTGCAGGGACTCACAACGCTGAAGATCTATCAGGCGGACGAGTTCAAGCAGCAGGAGATGAATGAGGAAGCGGAGAAATTCCGTAAGATTACGATGAAAGTGCTGACAATGCAGTTGAATTCGATCACGATCATGGATCTGATCGCATACGGCGGAGCGGCGCTCGGCGTGATTATGGCGGCGACGCAGTACCGTGGCGGACATATTACACTTTCCGGCGCGCTGCTGGTTATTCTTCTTGCGGCGGATTTCTTTATCCCGATGCGAATGCTCGGTTCTTTCTTCCATATCGCGATGAACGGCATGGCGGCAAGTGACAAGATTTTTGGCCTGCTGGATCTGCCGGAGACAGGGAAAAAGACGCAGATGCTCGGCGAGGATTGCTCGATCGTGTGCCGGAATCTGCATTTTTCTTATGAGGCGGATCGTGAGATCCTGCACGGCATCGATCTGGAATTCCCGATGGGAAGCTTTACGTCAATCGTGGGTGAATCCGGCTGTGGTAAGTCCACGGTTTCGGCAATCCTGATGGGAAGAAACAAGGGTTACGACGGTTCCGTGACGATCGGCGGCGCGGAGCTTCGCGAGGTCAGCGAGGCGAGCCTGATGGAACACATTACCTACATCAGCCACCAGAGTTACCTGTTTAAGGGAACCGTACGTGACAATCTGCTGATGGGCAGACCGGATGCGACGGAAGATGAGATGTGGCAGGCTCTGGAGAAGGTGCGGATCGCGCCGTTTTTGCACAGTGAGCAGGGACTGGATACGCTTTTGCAGGAAAAGGCGTCAAACCTCTCCGGCGGTCAGTGTCAGCGGCTTGCGCTCGCACGCGCATTACTGCATGACAGCCCGGTCTACATTTTTGATGAGGCGACTTCCAACATTGATGTGGAGAGCGAGAACGATATTATGGAGCAGATTCAGGAGCTGGCAAAGCATAAGACGGTGATCCTGATTTCCCATCGCCTTGTCAACGTGACCGGTTCCGACAGGATTTATGTGATGGAGCAGGGAAGTGTCGCAGAGTGCGGAACCCATGAGGCGCTGCTTGCGGCGGACGGTGCTTATGCGCGGCTTTGGAATGCGCAGCAGACACTCGAAAATTACGGAAAGGACGGTGCAAACGCATGAAAAAGAGAAGTGGATTTCAGGTGATGATGCGCCTGATCGGGCTTGTGCGCCCATTGGCGGGATTTATGTTTCTTGCGATCGTGATGGGACTGATCGGTCATCTTGCGGCATCGTTCATCACGATTTTCGGTGGATACGCGATACTTGATCTGTTAGGCATCGATACGCCGTTTGCGCTCGGCGTGATCTTTGCGCTGGTCTGTGTGTTTGCGCTTGTGCGCGGCGTGCTGCGCTATGCGGAGCAGGCATGCAATCATTTTATCGCATTCAAATTACTGGCACTCATCCGTGACAAAGTATTTCGCGCGCTGCGCAGACTCTGTCCGGCGAAGCTGGAGGGCAGGGACAAGGGAGATCTGATCTCTGTGATCACCTCCGACATTGAGCTGCTGGAAGTATTTTATGCACATACGATCTCGCCGATTGTGATCGCTTTTTTCTATTCGATTATTCTGTGCATTTTTATAGGAAGTTACAGCCCGCTGCTTGCGGTGATCGCGCTTGCGGCATACATTTCGGTCGGTGTGGCGATTCCGCTTCTGACCGCGCGTTTCAGCGGTGACAACGGCATCCGGTTCCGCACGAAGTCCGGCAATCTGTCGGCATTCGTTCTGGACAGTCTGCGAGGACTCTCCGAGACGCTGCAGTACGGCAGAGGCGAAGCGCGGCTTCAGGCGATGAATGCGCAGACCGAAGGACTTGCGGAGGAAGAATCGCGCATGAAGCGCAATGCCGGACGTAATCAGGCGGTGACGAATACGGTTATTTTAGTCTATGATCTTGTGATGCTTTTTGCGGCAGCAATGCTTTATCAGAACGGACAGGTTGCGTTTGCGGGTGTGCTGATCCCGACGATCGCACTCATGAGTTCATTCGGTCCGGTCGTTGCGCTTGCAAATCTGGGAAACACGCTGCAGAATACGTTTGCGGCGGGCAACCGTGTGTTGGATATTCTCGATGAGGTGTCGGTGACGGAGGACGTCGAGGGCATGGAGCCGGTGGAATTTGCCGGAGCGGGCGTGTCCGATGTGTGCTTTGCGTATCAGGAGGAGACGATCCTGGATCATGTGTCATTAACGGTGCCGCAAGGCTGCGTGGTCGGAATTATTGGTAAAAGCGGCAGCGGAAAATCGACACTTTTGAAGCTTTTTATGCGTTTCTGGAAAGCAGATCACGGAACGGTGGAAGTGTCCGGCACGGATGTCAACCGGATCAATAGCGCGAATCTGCGCGATATGGAGAGTTTTGTCACGCAGGAGACGCATCTGTTTCACGACAGTATCCGCAATAATCTGCGCATTGCAAAACTCGATGCGACAGATCAGGAGATTGAGGAGGCATGCCGGAAAGCGTCGGTGCATGATTTCATTATGGGTCTTCCGCAGGGCTATGATACGCCGGTGGGAGAACTCGGCGACACCTTGTCCGGCGGGGAAAGACAGCGCCTTGGGCTGGCTCGCGCGTTTTTACATGAGGCGGATCTGCTGCTTCTTGATGAGCCGACGAGCAATCTGGACAGTCTGAATGAGGCTGTGATCTTAAAGTCGCTGGAAGAATCTGCGGGAAAACGCACGATTGTGCTTGTGTCGCACAGGGAATCCACGATGAAGATCTCGGATGTGACTTACGATATGGCGAACGGACGCGTGTCGTAGATGAGTATAGAAAGAATAGGAAGAAGATATGTCCAATCAGAATTATACAAGGCATACAGATCGTTCATCTGTGCAAGAAGATAAATCTGCAGATGCCTCTAAAATCCGCCTGAAGCGGGAGCGTGAGAAGCAGATGGTTTCCCAGATGATCGCTTTGTATTGCAGAAAAAAGCACGGCGGCAGGAAAGAACTCTGCCCGGAGTGCGCCGAGCTGGATGCCTACGCGCAGCTACGCAGCGAAAAGTGCCCGTTCATGGAGACGAAGACATTTTGCTCGAACTGCAAAGTGCATTGTTATAAGCCCGAGATGCGGGAGCGGATTCGGGAAGTCATGCGTTTTTCCGGACCGAGAATGCTTTTTCATCATCCGGTTGCGGCGATCCGGCATGTGATCGAGAGCAAAAAAGAGAAAAAAAGTCTCAATTAGCAATATTGATTTGCACAACGAATTATGATATGCTAACGACGGTTAGTAGAAGCTAACTTTGTGTAAATCATGTAAGACCCTTTCGCCATAACTGCTGAATATGGCGGTGATGTCCCAAAGGTTCATACCCCCTTTGGGACATCGAACAAAGGGAAGTTTGCGAAAAGGAGAGACGAGAATGAACTACTTAGAGATCGAGAAAGTAATCGGAAGAGAGATTTTGGATTCCAGAGGCAACCCAACTGTTGAGGCAGAGGTAACACTGGTGGACGGCACCGTAGCAAGAGGAACCGCACCGAGCGGCGCTTCTACAGGAGAGTTTGAGGCATTGGAGCTTCGTGACGGCGACAAGTCAAGATACCTTGGCAAGGGTGTATCCAAGGCGGTTGAGAATATCAATACAACGATCGCAGACACCATCATCGGCATGGATGCAAGCGATATCTACGCGATCGACAATGCGATGATCGCTGCCGATGGAACAAAGGATAAATCAAAGCTTGGAGCAAACGCGATCCTTGCTGTTTCTATCGCAGCTGCAAGGGCCGCTTCACAGGCACTGGATATTCCGTTATATCGTTTCTTAGGTGGTATTTCAGGCAACCGTTTACCGGTTCCGATGATGAATATTTTAAATGGTGGTGCGCATGCAGCCAACACCGTTGATGTGCAGGAGTTTATGATCATGCCGGTCGGCGCACCGAGTTTCAAGGAAGCGCTCCGCTGGTGTGCGGAAGTGTTCCATGCACTTGCTGCACTATTAAAGTCGAAAGGACTTGCAACCTCCGTTGGTGATGAGGGTGGATTTGCTCCAAACCTTGCAAGCGACGAGGAGGCAATTCAGTATATTTTAGAGGCTGTCAAGAATGCAGGCTACGAGCCGGGCAAGGATTTCATGATCGCGATGGATGCCGCATCCAGCGAGTGGAAGGGTTCCGTAAAAGGCGAGTACGTGCTTCCAAAGGCAGGCACAAAGTTCACTTCCGAGGAGCTGATCGCACATTGGAAGCAGCTTGTTGAGAAGTATCCGATCATCTCTATCGAGGATGCTTTGGACGAGGAGGATTGGGAAGGCTGGCAGAAGCTGACCAAGGAGCTTGGTGATAAGGTTCAGCTCGTTGGCGACGATCTCTTTGTTACCAATACCGAGCGTCTGAGCAAGGGAATTGAGATGGGATGCGGTAACAGTATCCTGATCAAGCTCAACCAGATCGGTTCGGTTTCCGAGACACTCGAGGCAATTAAGATGGCACACAAAGCTGGCTATACCGCAATTGCTTCTCACCGTTCTGGAGAGACTGCCGATACAACGATCGCTGATCTTGCAGTAGCACTTAACACCTGCCAGATCAAGACCGGAGCACCAAGCCGTTCGGAGCGTGTCGCAAAGTACAACCAGTTGCTCCGCATCGAGGAGGAACTTGGCGCAAGCGCTGTATATCCGGGAATCAAGGCATTCAACATCAAATAAATAAAATCCGGTGTCACGAGTCCTGCCTTCGTGTAAAAATGCAGCGTGTCTTTTGAAATTCCGGTGATCTTGCTCACTTCACCGATCAGAAAGTATTCTTCCTTGATCATTTGAATGTCCTTTAATAAAGCGTGTATTGTAATAATTTTAGAATAGCAAAATCAGGAATATAGTTTCAAGTATTTTAAGCGATTAGGGATTTACAAATCAGACATGATATGATAAAAAATAGGTTAGGTAATGGTAAATATTCAGAATAGAAAATCTGCCACCGGGTAGGAAGATGCAGGGCATCCGTTACACATCGTTAGGTCTTAGAAGATGTGTAGACGGGTGCCTTTTTACAGCGTGGGAGTATTTCACAGAATGTTTGCACAAGTTGATTTTCATATATGGGAGAAGAGACAATGCTTCAAAAATTTGTAAAATATATGGTACAAAGCGTTGCGGGAATGATCGGTATCTCGATCTACATCCTCGCGGACACCTTTTTTATCTCGGTTTGCGAGGGCGCAAACGGCCTAGCGGTGCTGAATCTGATCCTGCCGGTTTACGGACTGATGTATGCGATCGGTGCGATGATCGGCATCGGTTCGGCAACGCGTTACAGCATCCGCAAGGCGCAGGGGCAGAACACGGATACCTATTTTACGCAGTCGATCACATGGAGTGTAATCTGTTCTGCCCTTTTCATTTTGGTTGGAATTTTTGCGCCGGAACCGTTTTTATCGTTGCTCGGGGCAGATGCAGAGTTAGGCGCGCTGGGTAAGACATATCTCCGGATTGCGATGATCGGTGCACCGTGCTTCATGTGTAACTATACTTTTACGGCATTTGCGCGCAATGACAATGCGACATCTACCGCGATGCTCGGCTCCATCAGCGGAAGCATGTTCAACATTCTGTTTGATTATATTTTGATGTTTCCGCTTGGTATGGGGATGGCAGGCGCCGCACTTGCCACGGCGGCAAGCCCGATTGTCACAATGCTCGTGTGCAGCGCACATTTTCTCGGAAGTAAAAATAAGGTTGAATTTCATTGGAAAAAGCCGGATTTCAGGCATATCGTTTCCTGTTGTTCGCTCGGCATCTCGGCTTTTGTCGGGGAGATTTCATCGGCGGTCATCACGATCGTGTTCAATATGCTGATCCTCGGAATCGCCGGAAATGTTGGTGTGGCGGCATACGGAGTGATCGCAAATCTCTCGATCGTTGCCATGTCGATCTGCAACGGACTCGCACAGGGTGCGCAGCCGCTCATCAGCGAAAGCCACGGTCGCGGCGACAGACAGCAGGTGAAAACTTTTCTGCGCTGGGGAATTATTGCGGCGCTTGCGGTGGAGGTAATTCTGGTCGCAGCTGCATGGGGCTGGACGGACGGTTGGATCGCTATCTTCAACAGCGAGAACAATGCCGCGCTTCTTACTTATGCGCACGTAGGTCTGCGTCTGTACTTCCTCGGATTTCTGTTCGCGGGCATCAACATTATGCTCGTCGCTTATTTCTCCGCGGTGGATCGTCCGCGCCCGGCAATCGTCGGCTCGATTACGCGAGGCGCGATCGCCATCGTGATCTGTGCGATCGTCCTTGCGAGCCTGTTCGGACTTAACGGTGTGTGGTTGTCTTTCCTCGGATCGGAAGTGATCACGTTCGTGATCATTCTCGTGTTGGGGCATCGTAAGGCTTAAATAATAATAGTGCTCCAATCATCAGAATCGATGTTACCACCCAGGACAGCGGGAACACCATGAACAGCAGCGACAGGGACGGAGTTGAGGAGAATACGGTAAGAATCCATCCAATGCGAAGCGCGCATGTTCCGACAATGGTCAGCACTGCAGGAAGGGTGGAGTGTCCCATGCCGCGCAGCGCACCGGCAGCTACTTCGTAGAGACTGCACATCGGTTCAAAGGTCAGGATTGCCATGATACGAAGGCATGCGGCTGCGATTACTTCCCTATCGGTAGAAAAAAGTCCTGCACATGTTTCTCTCCATACAACGAGCGGCAGTGTCATTGCTACACTGCTGATCAGTGAGGCTGCCAGACAGATAATGAAAACTTTTTTGCATCGCGCCTTATTTCCGGCGGCATAATTTTGTCCGGTAAAAGTGGTTGCAGTCTGTCCGAATGCCGTAATCATATAGTAAACAAAATATTCAAAATTCATTGCGATCGTGCTTCCGGCGGTTGCCACGGCACCGAAGCGGTTGACGGATGCCTGTACGAAAATATTCGCAAAGCAGAAGACCGCACCCTGTAATGCCGACGGAATGCCAATCATAAGGATTTTTCGCAGAATGAGAGATTCGTTGTATCTCGTAATCGACCGCTCGTTTCCGAATCGATTTTGGGAGGTGGAATCAAGAAGAGATACCTTGCGTGTGTCTGGGGTGTCAGCATTTTCAAGAATTTTCCGACAATCTTCTTCCGTATGTCTTATCAGGCGACACATTACCAACAATGCAGCCAATGCATTTGCAATATCTGTCGCAAGTGCCACGCCTGCGACATTCATTTTCACAATTACAACCAGAAACAGATTGAGAATTACATTAACAAATCCGCAGAATGCCAGTGTGATGAACGGACTTCGGCTATCCCCTTTTGCGCGAAGAATCGCGGCTCCAAAATCGTAGAGCATGACAAAAGGCATCCCGATCAGATAGATGCGCAGGTACAGAATCGCGGAGTCAAGAACATCGGCAGGTGTCCGGATTAAAACGAGGATCGGGCGTGCGACCAGCTGTCCCGTGATCAGGCAGATGATTCCGGCGGAGAGTGCCAGCCGGATCGCCGTATGAAGGATCGTGTTGATTGCAGAGGCATTTCCCTCTCCAATTCGTTGCGCAACCAGCACATTGGCACCCACAGCCAGTCCGGCAGAAAGCGTCACAAGAAACGCGACAATCTCGCCGTTCGTTCCCACTGCGGCAAGTGCATTTGCGTCCGCAAAATAACCGACGACTGAGGTGTCGGCGGCATTAAATAGTTGTTGTAACATGCTGCTGAGCGCGATCGGCAGTGTAAAAAGCAGAATCTTTCGCAGCAGCGGTCCATGAAGCATATCCATATAACAAACCTCCTTGAAAAAATATAGCGCAAGCGATACAATAAGAAAAACGAATATAATTGATGCTTTACATCGAAAAAAGGAATACATATGGATAATCACTTATTAAAATATCGTGCTTTTGTAAAAACGGTAGAGACTGGAAGTTTTACGAAAGCCGCGGAGGAACTGCATTATGCGCAGTCATCTGTCAGCAAGATGATCGCGGATCTGGAAAAAGAGTGGAATGTGACGCTCCTTGAGCGCAACCGGGGCGGCGTGCATATCACCACTTCCGGGGAGCAGATCCTGCCGTACGCCAGACAATTGCTTGATGACTATGCCCGGCTTGCATCACATGTCAGTCAGTTGAACGGAATCCAGTCCGGCATTGTGCGGATCGGCACATTTTCCAGTGTCGCGATCCACTGGCTGCCGAATATTGTTGCGGAATTTCAGAAAGACTATCCGGGGATTGAATATGAATTGTTGCTCGGAGATTATGAGGAAGTGGAGCGGTGGATCGAGGAAGGACGCGTGGATTGCGGGTTCCTCCGTTTGCCGACACACGCGCATTTTGCCGAAATCTTCCTTGAGGAGGACGAGTACAAAGTCGTGCTTCCGCCGGATCACCCGCTCGCTATGCAGAAGAAAGTGCGGATCGGGCAACTCGAGGACGAGACGTTTCTTCTGCTTGAACATGGTGGTAAGACGGAAGTGTCGGACATCCTGAAACAAAACAATGTGCATCCGCAGATTCGTTTTACAACATGGGAGGATTACGCGATTATGGCGATGGTGGAAAAAGGCCTCGGAATCGGAATCCTGCCGCAGCTGATCTTGCAGAAGATTCCGTACAATATTGCTGTCCGGGAACTAGAGAAGCCATATTATCGCAAGATCGGACTCGCAATCAAGGATCGCTCGCGCGTTGCGCCGGCGGTAGAAAAATTCATTGAATATCTGAAATATCGCAAGTAGGTTGATTACATTCTCGTACTGGGGCGAAAAAGAAGCGAATCTTAATATTGACATTTGAAAACACTTTGCTATAATAGCAAGCTTGCAAAGATGCGCACCTCGCGGAATGGAAGATTATGCTGCGCATCCGCTCGGGCGCGAAAGTGTGCGGCAGGCACACACTTTATTTTAGGAGGAGAAAATGGATTTATTAAAAGATGATTTGAAAAAATTGTATCTGCGTTTTTTGATTCCGTCGATTGGAAGCGCAATGGTAATGTCGATTTATACGCTGACGGATGCAATCGTGATCGGAAAAGGTGTGGGTGCGGATGCCGACATCGGTTATTATGATGGAAGTAAAATCTGGTCATATGTTGTACTTCATATAGATAACGAGAAAATTGTGGCAGAGACTTGGGGGGATGTGGACACATGGTGGGATCTTACGGCAGACAATTCGATGAGTTACGGTGATCAGGTGATGCAGATTCTCGATGTGCTGCAGTATGATGCGAGTGCGCAGTCGGGCGCGATCGGTGTGTACAATGAAGAGTCCTGTAATGATGAAATCAGTGTGCAGACAGATGTCACGAAGGTGTCGAAGACGGCGGCAACCGTTGCATTCAGGCGATATGGTCCGCAGCTTGAGGGAGATTATATGACTGGTGAGTATTTCTCCATTGAGAAAAAGAATGGGAATCAGTGGGAAGCACTTGAGGCAAAAGACGATGTTGGATTTAAAGATATTGGAATTGTGATTCCACCGGAGGACGGTGTCTCCCATGAGTATGACTGGACGGATCTGTACGGAGAACTAGAGCCGGGCGATTACCGCATCAATGTAAAGGTTTGAGTGGGAAATAAGGAGTATACACTCTCTCCGCAATTTCTTGTCCGATAGATAAATATATAATGAATCGTGCAGAAAAAGGATTCTCTTCGGAGGGGCCTTTTTGTCTAAAAAAATAACACTAATTCTAAAAAATAACACCTTTTTTCTGAATGATTATAACGATAAACTTTCTATATTGATAGTTAAACAACAGCAAAACACATTATATAGAATATCGAAAAGAGGGTTAACATGAATGATAAAATTCTTTTATTCATATTAGGGAATGTGATTACGCATATCAATTAAAAGAAAGAGGATTTAATTTTATATTTTGTAAGACGGCAGTGAATTATCATCAAAAGCATGTTGTTAGCATGAATAAGAAAAAGACGTTAAAAAGGAACATGGCATATTTTGCTTCGAAATTTCCAAATTTGGATGTTTTTCTGTACTATCAATCTTTTCAAAGCCAAGATCGGACATTCAATTATATAAAGTGTAATGATATATTAAATGAAATAAGTAAACCAGAGTGTAGTGATACCTGGAAAAGTTTGATAAAGCATCTGTTAAGTGTGTGGAAAGTGCAGCAGAAAGGTCTATTAGAGGAGTAGGAGGAAGCATGGCGCAGATTACAGTCAGAAATCTACACAAAGATTTTTATGTGAATATCACAAAAGGTTCCGGCATGACAGGAATGATACAGAGCCTTTTCAGCAGAGAAAAGAAGACCGTGGAAGCGGTAAAAGATTTGAATTTTGAGATTGAGGAGGGCGAAATCGTCGGATTTTTAGGACCGAACGGAGCCGGCAAATCCACGACGATTAAAATGATGACCGGCATATTGACGCCGACAAGCGGCGATATATCGGTGTGTGGACTGACTCCGTACAAAAAGCGTCAGGTCAACGCCAAAAACATCGGTGTCGTATTCGGACAGCGGACGCAGCTGTGGTGGGATCTTCCGGTAAAGGAATCTTTTTTGCTTTTAAAGAAAATGTACGAAGTTGATGATTGGACGTATCAGGAAAACATCCGGTATTTTACGGAACTTTTGAGCATGGATGAATTTATGGATCGACCGGTCCGGCAGCTTTCTCTGGGGCAGAGAATGCGGTGTGATCTTGCGGCGGCATTCTTACATAATCCGAAAATTATTTATCTGGACGAGCCGACGATCGGGTTGGATATCACGAGCAAAAAGCGAATCAGAGAATGCATTAAGGAAACAAATCGCGACCGGAAAACAACCATTATACTGACAACGCACGATATGACGGATGTAGAGCAGTTGGCATCCAGAGTGATCGTGATCAATCATGGTCAGATGATCTATGATGGTGGTCTGGCGGGTTTGCAGCAGACTTACCGTGACAGCAGAACCGTGGTGTTTACGCAGAAGGACAGGCAGACGAGCGACTCTGTAATCCGGGTGGGAGATTATAAACTGGATCTGCAACACAATGAGAACGGATTTTCCGTAAAGGTGCCTGTGGTGATTCCGGTTGGAGAAGTGATCACGCGGGTAATGGAGCAGTATGCGGTAGAAGATATTAAGATAGAAGAAATGTCTGTCGAGGATATGATCGAGGAGATTTATAATCAATGAGAATGAGCAAATATTGGGGACATTTGTGGATTCGAATACGTGCATCGGTGCAGTATCGGTTTGCATTCATATCCGGAATTATTGCGGCGCTGTTGCAGATCGCAATCCAGTATGCAATCTGGATGCAGGTGTTTCAGGGACGTGCGACGATCAATGGCTTTGAAAAAGCGGATATGCTGACGTATCTTTTGTTAAGTCAGGGTGTTCTTATGATCTTCGCATTTCGAAATGCACCAGAGCGGTTGATCTCGCAGAAGATCCGGGAGGGGGATATTGCATTGGAACTGATTCGACCGGTGCAGTTTACCATGGCTCGCTTTTTTGAAAATCTCGGGGACAGTATGTTAAACATCTGTCTTGCGTTCGTTTTTGTTGTGTGCTGCGCGGTGTTTGTTCCGGGATTTATCGTGCCGGACAGTGTGGTTTTTGTGCTGTTATTTTTCGTAAGTATCTGCCTCGGTTATCTGATCAATTTCTTTGTGAGCGTGGTGGCAGGCTACCTGACTTTTTTTACGATGAACTTCTGGGGCATCTGGGTTTTGATCCTGATGTGTGTAAATGAGTGGATCTACAAATTTGCGGTACGGAGGATTACGGTAAATGGGGGTTAAGAAAATAATTTCGCTATATCGCGCGATGCTTGTGAAGAACCTGAGAGAGAGCACTGCGTATAAACTGGATTTTTTACTGGGTGTTCTGGCACATCTGCTGATGCAGGCATCTTCGCTGCTTCTGGTGGTGACGGTCTATTCACACACGACTTCTATGGGCGGATTTGATTTTGCACAGAGCCTGATCCTGTATGGATGTTCGCTGCTCGCAACCGGAATCGAGGAATTC
>CAVHWG010000083.1:22267-22858 GCA_963639645.1 Firmicutes bacterium TM09-10
ATGTATGGTCGATCAGTCGGCATGTAAATATGGGAACACTCGACGGAATCCTGTCGCGGCCGGTAAAACCGATTCTGATGTTGATCATGGACGGAACCAATATCCACGGTTTTGTTTTAAGCATCTGCGGCATCATCTGTCTGGCAGTCGGCTTTGTTCAGGGACATATTGCGTTCGGATGGTGGAAATGTCTGTGGCTGATCCTATGTGCGATCAGCGGCGCGCTTATCATATTTTCGGTCACACTTATTATGGAAACGCTTGCTTTCTGGTTTACGGATGTTATGAATGCGGTCGTTATGGTGGATAATCTGCGCCAGTTCGTGAAATATCCGATCACAATTTATCAGCCATTGATCAAAAATGTGCTTATATTTGTGATTCCGTATGCGTTTACTTCGTTTTTCCCCGCAACGCTTATGCTGGATATGAACGAATATCGTGTGTACGCATATCTGACACCGGTTGTTGCGCTACTCATGGTAACGGTGGCAAATTTGTTTTTCCCTTTTGGGTTGAAGTTCTATCACAGTTCCGGTGGTGGAAAATAATGTAAAAAAAACTTTAATGATAAAATTTTATCATTTGAAT
>CAVHWG010000084.1:0-12677 GCA_963639645.1 Firmicutes bacterium TM09-10
TATGAGGATAAGCTGAAAGTCGTGAAAGTGAATGTCAACTTTGATGCGGAACTTGCGGAGCAGTATTCCGTGATGGCATCGCCGACATTGCTGCTTTTTCAGGACGGACAGGAAGTGGAGCGAGCAAGAGGATTGACGAAGCGCCCTCAGCTGGAAGAGTTAATTCAAAAAGTATTGTAAATTTTATTAAAGGAGAACGAAAATGAAAGTAACAATCGCAGGAAACGTAAAGGATATCGCAGAGGGAACAACACTGGCACAGCTGGTGATCGACGAGAAGGTTGAGAATCCGGAATATGTTACCGTAACGGTCAACGATGAGTTCGTTGAGAACCACGACCTTGAGAATGTTGTGATCAAAGAGAACGACAACATCGAGTTCTTATACTTCATGGGAGGAGGAAGCTTCTAATGGCATTTACAAATGAGCAGATGGAGCGTTACAGCCGCCACATCATCCTCCAGGAGGTTGGTGTCAAGGGTCAGAAAAAGCTCCTGAACGGCAAAGTTTTAATCATCGGTGCAGGCGGACTCGGTGCACCGGCAGCCATGTATCTGGCTGCGGCAGGTGTCGGAACCATCGGTATCGTAGATGCGGATGAAGTCGATCTGTCGAACTTACAGAGACAGATCATCCACGGTACAGCCGATGTGGGCAAGGCAAAAGTTAAATCCGCAAAGGAGACAATGAACGCCATGAACCCGGATGTTACCGTCAATACATACCGTGAGTTTGTAACTTCCGAGAACATCATGGATCTGATCAAGGATTACGATTTCATTATCGACGGCACGGACAATTTCCCTGCCAAGTTTTTGATCAACGATGCCTGTGTTATGGCGAAAAAGCCTTTTTCACACGCAGGAATCATCCGTTTCAAGGGTCAGCTCATGACCTATGTGCCGGGAGAAGGACCATGCTACCGCTGTGTATTCAAGAATCCACCACCAAAGGATGCAGTACCGACCTGTAAACAGGCAGGCGTCATCGGTGCGATGGGCGGTGTGATCGGAAGCCTTCAGGCAATGGAAGCAATCAAGTATCTGATCGGTGTGGGCGATCTGCTGACCGGAAAGCTTCTGACATTCGATGCACTCAAGATGGAATTCCACACGATCAAGCTGCCGAAGGCAGACACACATTGTGCGATCTGTGGAGAGCATCCGACGATTACGGAACTGATTGACTATGAACAGGTGGTATGTGAGGATCATTAATTATGCTGACATTAAAGCAAAGTGACTATGACAGAATTGTTGCCCACGCGAAGGAAAACCTTCCGGAGGAGGCGTGCGGACTGATCGCCGGAACGAAGAACGGAGATGTCAAAGAAATTAAAAAAGTATACCTGCTGACCAACGTGGATCACACGAATGAGCATTTTTCGATGGACCCGAGAGAGCAGCTTGCAGCGGTCAAGGATATGCGCGCGAACGGACTCGTGCCGCTCGGCAACTGGCACTCGCATCCGGAGTCGCCATCCCGCCCTTCGGAGGAGGACAAGCGTCTGGCGTACGATCCGAGTGTGAATTATCTGATCCTGTCGCTCATGGATCCGGAGAATCTTGTGCTGAAAGCATTTGATATCGACCGCGACAAGCAGGTGACAGTGGAGGAAATCAAACTGATCTCCGTTGAGTAGAGAGGAACAGTATGTACGATTTGGTAATCATAGGAAGCGGACCGGCGGGACTTTCCGCAGCGGTCTATGCGAAACGGGCGTGTCTTTCGGTTCTCGTGATCGAGAAGGAAGTCATGGCCGGCGGGCAGATGATCTATACGGAAGAAGTGGATAATTATCTCGGACTGAATCACCGAAGCGGATTTGAACTTGCGGAAAGCTTTGAGCAGCACGCAAGAGACCTCGATGTCGCATTTACGGAAGGCGAAGTGGAAGAGATCGTGGCAAAAGGTGCAATCTGGACACTTCATATGGCAGACGGCGAAGACATCGAGACGAAGACCGTTCTGCTCGCAACCGGTGCGACACACCGTAAGCTTGGAGTCCCGGGAGAGGAGACGTTCGCGGGAGCCGGAGTATCTTACTGTGCGACCTGCGATGGTGCTTTTTTCAAGGATAAGACCGTGGCGGTCGTCGGCGGCGGTGACGTGGCACTTGAGGATGCGCTGTATCTGGCGAATATCTGCAGTCAGGTGTATC
The DNA here is from genome assembly GCA_963639645.1 of Firmicutes bacterium TM09-10. Lineage (GTDB taxonomy): Bacteria > Bacillota > Clostridia > Lachnospirales > Lachnospiraceae > Roseburia. Next base: position 2,163 of record CAVHWG010000084.1, read on the forward strand.
TGATCCACCGCAGAAATGAACTGCGTGGTACGAAGGTGCTGCAGAATCAGGTGTTCGCAAGCGAGAAGATCACGTTCCTCGGTGCGAGCGAAGTCATGGAGATCATCGGAGACAAGAAGGTAGACAAGGTTCTTGTGCATAATAAAGAGACGGACGAAACAGGAGAGATTGCTTTGAACGGTATCTTTATCGCGGTGGGCATGGAGCCGCAGTCTGCGCTGTATGCGCCGCTTATGAAGCTGGAACACGGTTATGTTCCGGCGGGTGAGGATGGTGCGACGGAGCGGGCCGGACTGTATGTCGCCGGTGACGTGCGCACGAAGCGCCTTCGCCAGATCGTGACTGCGGTGGCGGACGGCGCCAATGCGGTCAACGCGATTACCGAATATCTTACAACCAATAACACGGAAGGGAGGGCCTGAGGGCTATGTTAATTTCATCAAGAGGTCAGTATGCAATTCGCATTCTCTTAGACCTTGCAATCCATGAGGACGGCTCTGCGATCAACGTTAAGACGATTGCAGAACGTCAGGAATTATCGGAAAAATATATGGAGCAGATTTTGAGTGTTCTGCAGAAAGCGGGCTTTGTTGTCAGCACGCGCGGTTATCACGGCGGCTACCATCTGACGAAGAAACCGGAGAATTATACAATCGGAAAAATCCTTCGCACGGTAGACGGACCGCTCATTCCTGCGACGCAGCAGGAGGATATTCAGGAGCGTCCGGTGGAACTGGTGGTCAACGAGTTGTGGGGAAATCTGCAGACACAGATCGAGCAGACGCTGGACAGTGTGACGCTCCTGGACCTGATGAACAGTTATAATGATAAAATTTGTTTCAGTTACACAATTTAATAGTACAAATTCCGCAGCAATGAGAGTATAATATGCGTAAGTTGTTTGTAAAACGATGGAAACAGGGAGAGAAAAGATGAAGCTGCTTCTGACATTGGATGAGCATAATTATACGCCGGATCTTACGGTATACGAAAAGTATTCCACAAGAGCGGTCATTATGCGGAACAGATATATTGCAACACAGCACGGGGCGGCCGGGGATTATAAGATCCTTGGCGGAGGCGTAGAACCGGGCGAAGATCTGCATGCGGCACTCATACGCGAGGTACAGGAGGAATCCGGACTTGTCGTGATTCCGGAGTCGATCCGGGAGATCGGAGAGATCGTAGAGAGGCGCAGAGATATCTTTGAACCGGATAAGATCTATGTCTGCCACTCGTGCTTTTTCTTTTGTGATGCCGAAGAAAAACTGGCGGAGACACATATGACAGCAGGCGAGATCGCCAAAGGCTTCAAGCTGGAGTGGGCGACACCGGAGCAGATCATTGCGGGCAATGCGCCTTTTGCAAAGACGCAGCCGTGGAGTTACCGGGACAGCCGGTTTATTCAGATGCTGCCGGAATTGATGCATAACCGGTAAAAATTTTACATAGGATTTACACAGACGATACAATCGTTTTTACATGATACCTTTAAGATAAAACCGAAAGATGAGGAAGAAGAGAAAGCAGGGAAGGTATTATGGAAGAGAAGAAAACGATTGAGTGGGAAGAACTGCAGCAGGAGAAAGCGCTGCGGAAAGAATGGGAAGATCAGGAATTTCAGGATAAGCATGCGTTGGCACGCGAGATCGTTGTGCGCACGCTGCGCGAACTGAACGGATATTATATTGTGAAGACCGGACATGGATTTACCCGGTTTGTGGAATCGAGAATGAAGACACCGGAGAGCATCTGCAACAAGCTGCGCCGCAAGGGTTACGATGTTGATTTCCAGACGGCGACCGAGAAGTTGAACGATCTGTCGGGCGTGCGCTGCATCTGTTACAGTGTGAAGGAAATCTACTGGATCGCGCGCCAGATCGGCAAGATTGGGGATTTCAATGTGCTCAAGGTGAAGGATTACGTCCGCAAACCGAAGAAGAACGGATACGAGAGTTATCATATCGTGCTCGAAGTTCCGGTAGAGATCGAGGATCGTCAGCCGGAGCACCATTTCGGCGGAAAGAAGGAACATGCGCATAAAACGTCCGAACATTCCCATATCGAGATGGTTCGCGTGGAGTTACAGCTCCGCACGATGATCATGGATGCATGGGCAGGGATGGATAACCGTGTCAGCTACAAGAAAGATAAGGCGGTAACACCGGAGATGGAACACCGGATCGAGAAATATGCCAAGATCGGAAGAAGACTCGATAAATTGATCCAGAGTACGATTGACGATGCGAAAGTAAGCGATGTGACAGCGTAATTTAATCTGAAAAAAGAAGCTCCTTCAAATTCCGGACGGGAATGGAAGGAGCTTTTATTTTTGTGGTGTTTTACCGCATTGTTCCAATAAAAAATCAAGATAGGTTTTGACAGCAGGAAGTGCCGTCTGCGGTAATTTTTGTAATTGTTGCATAATAGCAAGCATTTCGGGACTGTCTTTGCGGAAATTATAAAACATCTGCCAGCTTTCGACATCGAAATATTCACTGATCGAGTCGATCTTGTCCAGCGATGGATTCGCTTTTTCCGTCAGGATCTTCTGGATGAAACTGTCGGATGCGCCAATGCTCGTGCTGAGATTACGCATAGAAGTGTTCTCGTCCCGGTTGAGCATGTAGGTTAGATTTTCGCGGATAATATCGCAGGATTTCTTTTGCATCTCGCCAGATCACTCCTTTCTGTTCTATCTCCTATTATAGTAAATGGAAATATTTGGTATGCGATTGTAATTCTATATTGCGTTTAAAAACGTATAATGACATTATCAAATTGCAAAAATAGATTTTTTTGCAAAAAAACTATTGAGTTCTACTGTAATAGGTATTACAATATCATTGTTGAATACGTTAGACAAAGGAGAGCATATGAAGAAAGCAGTTATCAGAGAATTAAGCGCATGCGAAACCCTGATCATGAAAGTGGTCTGGGACGCAAAAGAAGACATTGCCGTTCAGGATCTGATCGTGCAATTGAAAGAACAGTATGGAAAGGATTATGCAAGAACTACGGTTGTCACTTTCTTAGGAAAGATGGCAGACAAGGGATTTGTCAGTACGCATCGCCGTGGTAAGAACGCATTTGTCCATGCTGAGAGAGACGAAGATGCGTACAAGTCTAAGCTGATGAGCGAGGAGACCGATTTCTGGTATGAAGGACAGATCGACCAGCTGGTTGCTTCCGCCTGCAGCAAGAGAGAAGTATCCAAGGAAGAAATTCAGCGTTTGCGCGAGCTGTTGGATTCCATGGAGAAATAAGAATAACGTATGAGGAGAATGTGTTACTTCGGTAACACATTTTTCTTTTGCCCCAAAGGGATCATACTTTTTGTGTAGATTCTCGGGAACTTCTATGGTAAAATAGAAGAGCGTGTTGAACACATGTAATTTTGGTGTGGGTTTAGGAGATAGGACACATGATAGATAAGAAAAAACTTTCTGATACAATCAATAACAGTAAGGATACGCAGCCGAAGCCACCGGTGGATCCGAATCTGACACTGGATGTCAAGAATGATAAGCTGGAAGAACTGGTGCATCAGTATACTGCTGAGAAGAATGGAGAGAATTTGAACGCTTTGATCGAGGAGATCCGTAAGTGCCGTCTTCTCGTTCCGGCGAATCTCAATGAGGAGAAGCGCCCGATTCCATGCATGCTAAACAGTAAGGAGAAAGGGATGTACTTCCCAATCTATACAAGCCGTGAACAGATTCCGCAGTCGCCGAGAAGCGAGGCCATCATCAACATGCCGTATCTTGCGGTCAATGAGATGACTGCGCAACAGCAGGAGAATCTTGGTGGTGTAGCGATCAATCCGTTTACCGATAATCTGATCTTCAAGATGCCGCTGGTACTCCGTATTCAGGAAGTGGAAAAGAAGCGTAGCGAGATCCCGAATCAGGCAATGCCGAAAAAGAAGACGTTGCAGCTGACACCGGAGCAGTATCTGCAGTTTGAACGCCGTCAGTTTGAGTTCGGATTCCTTCCGAAGCGTTTCTTTGAGCAGGGGGGAGAGATGATCGATGCGCTGTGTGAGAAGAAAGAAGAATATATTGATCAGCTTTTCGAGGAAGCATATCAGGAGAAGAGAAGATATCCGTATCTTCCGGAAGATTTCTCCGTTATGGTTATGAATATCGCCGAGGATCTGTTGATCATCCGTGTGGATCTGCCGAACCGTGATATGGCAGACCCGGCATGTCTGCGCATTTACCTTGTATGGAATGCGGTTGCGGGCAGCGGAAGATACCTGACGATCGAGACGGTGAAAGATTCCAAGGAACGCAGGCTCGGTGAACTTGCGCCGGACTGGAAGAAAGTCGACCATGGAGTTGCACCGGTTGAGGGTGCCGAACTCCAGTATGTGATCGATCTGTTACAGGATAAATTGTCGTAATATCCGGTCTGCTACATCAAGCGTGTAGCAGAATCGGTGCAAACGTTGCACGAACCACTTTAGCGAGGTCCTGCGGGTTGAGTTTGATCGTGGTTCCGATACGTCCGCCGCTGACATACATGGTGTCGAACTGTTCTGCGGAAGAATCAATGACGGTTGTGAATGCTTTCTTCATGCCGAGCGGACTGCAGCCACCGCGGACGTATCCTGTGATCGCGGTCAGATCCCTGACATGGATCATCTCGACGGATTTCTCACCGACGGAGCGGGCTGCCGCCTTGAGATCCACTTCCTCTGCGATCGGAATCACAAATACATAGTATTGCCTGCTTTTGCCTTGCATGACCAGTGTCTTGTAAGTCTGTTCGACCGGAGCGCCGGTCATCTCTACGGTGTGCATGCCGTCGATAAATTCATCGCATTCATATGTTATCAGTTCATACGGAACTTTGTTTCGCTCTAAGATGCGGACTGCATTTGTCTTTGTTTCTTTTCCCATAGCGTCCTCCTGAATATTATTTACGCATAGATTATAGTGTGTCACCAAGCGAAGCTTGATGATCTGCGCGTGCATCAGCACGCTTCATTATAACAAATGCATTATAACAAATTCTCATCAAAAGTTGAACTAAAAATCAAGGAATGATATAATGTCCGCGAAGGCAAAAGTGAACGTGGTTTCAGCAAAACTTCTGAATGCTTGCATTCAAGAATTTTGATGAAAACATGTGAACGCGCCCGCGAACGAGGAAAATCGAAGATTTTCCGAGTCTTTTGCCGAAGGAAAAAGGAGGTAATCCCTATGAAAGATTTCTTACGAAGAATTAAAGCGGACTTTTTATTGTCCTCGGTTTTATGTATTTTACTGGGCGTGGTATTTATTATCTGGAACAACGGTGTGATCAATGTTCTTGGCAGCGTGCTTGCAATCGCCATGATTGTGATCGGCGCCGTATATCTGTGCAGTTTCTTTTTGAGTATTGTAACGAACGGCCTGTCGGTTGTGATGGGTATACTGGTTTTGGCGGTGGGCATCTGGTTCCTTGCGGAGCCGGCGGTCATCATGAGCCTGATCCCGATTGTGATCGGCGTAGTGCTCCTGTTCCACGGAATCCGCGGAATCAAGGAGACGATCGAAGCGAAGAAATACGGATTTGACGCGTGGGGTGCGAATCTGATTCTTGCGATCATCAGTGTGGTTCTTGGTTTCTTCTGCGTATTTGATGCGTTTGGCATGATGGAGAAGGCAACGATTGTTGTCGGAATCATTTTGATCTATAACGGAGTATCGAACATCTGGATCGCAGGTACAGCGACACATGCTGCGAAGGACTATGCAAGACGCAACGAGACCGTTGATGTCAATTTTGTAGAGGACAGTGGTAAAGATGAGACAGATGGAATTTAAGATGGAGAGACCGGGACTTACCAAGGTTGGGGATCGACTGTCGGTGACAGAAGGTAAGCTTCCGACTTCCTATTACTATACGATTGAACATGCGATCGCTATGTCGGGAAACTATGCGGTCAGCGAGCGGTTAAAGACAAGAGAAGGCGTCGTTGTGGATGTGAAGGAGACGGAAAAGGGGTATTTTGTAACCATGGAGTTTGATGAGTAGGCTCATCAATGAGATGAAGTGTAAGGTATCGTATGGCATTACAGGCAAGAAACGAAATTGACCAGTTATTGGCAGACAGCTTGAAGGAGCTTACCGCAAAGCGGCCGATGGAGAAGATTACAATTAAAGAGATCACGGATAAAGCGGGAGTGATCCGACCGACATTCTACAATCACTTCCAGGATAAGTTTGAATTGCTGGAATGGATCATTCGCACCGAGTTATTGGAACCGATCCTTCCGCTTGTGCGAAGCGGAATGGTGACGGAGGCGATGGTACTGCTTTTTACCAGCATTGAGCGGGATAAGATATTCTACACACATGTCGTAAAACTGGAAGGTGCGGTCACGTTCCACGATGTCGCACAGAAGTGTGTGCGGGAGATGTTACTTGAGATCATCAATGAACAGATGTCGGGAAAGACACCGAAGCACAAGTGGCTGACACCGGAAATTATCGCCTCTTATTATGCACAGTCCATGTGCTTTGCAACCGAGGAGTGGATCGGACAGGGCATGACGCTTAGCCCGCGCGAGATCGCGGAGGCTTATCACTACATGATCACGCGTTCCATGACCGATGTGATCCGGGAATTGTAGGAAATGGGCTTTTTGCACAAATACAAAACGCAAAATCTGTATATCGAAATATACAAATTAGGCAAAATGTATATTTGACCGATACAAGACGAAAAGATTGAATATTTTCATATTCGGTCTTTTTTTTTATACTCACAAGTGAAAATTAAGAAAATGGATGGTGAACAAAATGATTAAATTTGGAAAGGGAGTTGTAAAACTTCGCATCCCAATTCTGATTCTGGCATTTCTGTTATTGATCCCGTCAGCGATCGGTTACCTTAATACCAGAGTAAACTATGATATCCTTTCTTACTTGCCGAGTGAGATCGAGACCATGAAAGGTCAGGATATCCTGTTGGATGAATTCGGAACGGGTGCATTTTCACTTGTAGTTGTGGAAGGTATGGACGACAAAGATGTGCAAAAGGTTGCAGATGAGATCGGTGATATCGACCACGTAAAGAAAGTTATCTGGTACGGATCTGTTGTAGATTTCAGTATCCCGCGTGAGGCGCTGCCGGATGACATCTATGAGTTCTTTAACAATAAGGATGCGGACAGCCAGTTGATGGCAGTGCTTTTTGACGAGTCCATGTCATCCGACGGAACGATGGATGCGATCGAGGAGATCAACGGACTGGTCGGCGATCAGTGTTTCGTCAGCGGTATGGCTTCCGTAAACAATGATATCCGTAAGCTTGCAGAAAACGAGAGTGTGATCTACGTTCTGATCGCAGTAATCCTCTCACTGATCATCCTGTCACTGACGATGGATTCCGCAATCGTTCCGGTTATCTTCCTTTTAAGTATCGGACTGGCAATCGTGTATAACCTCGGTTCGAACGTCTTTATGGGACAGATTTCCTACATTACGAAAGCACTCGCGGCTGTCTTACAGCTCGGTGTAACCATGGATTACTCGATCTTCCTGTGGCACAGTTATCAGGAGAATCAGGAGCGATTCGACGGAGATAAGAAGCGTGCCATGGCACATGCAATCTCCAACACGATCAGTTCGGTTGTCGGAAGTTCCATCACAACCGTAGCCGGATTTGTTGCATTGTGCTTCATGAGCTTTACACTTGGTAAAGACCTTGGAATTGTTATGGCCAAAGGCGTTGTAATCGGAGTTATCGCCTGTGTAACAATCCTTCCGGCTATGATCCTTGTATGTGACAAGCTGATCGAGAAGACAACGCATAAAGTTATCATGCCGGATCTCGGACGTATCGCAGGATGGATCACAAAACATTACGTTGTATTTGCAGTATTGTTCGTCGTAATCCTGTTCCCGGCATTATACGGATACACACATACCGATGTGTATTACGATCTGACCAATACACTGCCGGAAACCTTCAACAGTAAGGTCGGTAATGATAAGCTGACCGAGCAGTTTGACATGGGTGCAACCCATATGATTCTTGCAGACAGCAACCTGTCATCAAAAGACAGCATGAACATGATCGATGAGATCAAGAAAGTGGATGGCGTAAAGCTTGCCGTATCATTGGATTCGATTACCGGACCAAGCATTCCACAGGAGATGATCCCGGATGAGGTCAAAGAAGAATTAAAAAGCGGTAAGTATCAGTTGATGCTTGTTGCTTCCGAATATGCATCCGCAACGAATGAAGTAAATGCACAGTGTGATGCGATCAACAAGATCATCAAGAAATACGATGATTCCGCAATGCTGATCGGTGAAGCTCCTTGTACAAAGGACCTGATCGAGATCACAGATACCGATTTCAGAAACGTAAGTATTATTTCCATCGGTGCGATCTTCATTATCATCGCATTTGTATTTAAGTCAATTTCATTACCGATCATTCTGGTATCTGTCATCGAGTTTGCCATCTTCATCAATATGGGCATCCCGGCATACACCGGAACGGTATTACCGTTTATTGCATCAATCGTAATCGGAACCATTCAGCTTGGTGCGACCGTCGATTATGCGATCTTAATGACCAATAAGTACAAGAGAAACCGTTCACGCGGTATGGAGAAAAAGGAAGCGATCACAGATGCTTTGGAGAAATCCATTCAGTCCATCTTAGTCAGCGCATTAAGCTTTTTCGCAGCAACCTTCGGTGTCGGCTTATATTCCGATATCGATATGATCGGTTCCCTGTGTATGCTGATGGCACGAGGCGCAATCATCAGTATGATCGTTGTAGCATTCGTACTTCCATCAATGTTAATGATTTTTGACCGTGTAATCTGTGCAACAAGTGCAGGATTTCGTATTAAGAATAAATAGGAGGATGACACCATGAAATTACCGGAATTAAAGAAGAAATTCACAAATAAATATGCAATTCGTATCGTAGCAGGTGTGCTCACCGTAGCACTCCTCGGAAGCGGAATGACGGCTGTTGCAGTCAATGCAGACCAGAACAAGGATGCAGAGGTTAAGCAGGAGACGACCGTAGATGACGATGATGATACCGATCTTAAGGATCTCGTATCGTTTGATGTAAGCGACAAAGAGATCGGCAAGGACGAAAGCGTTTATCTTCTGTCCGATGCAAACGGCAGTGTATACAAGACCATCGTCAGCGATCATCTTGTGAACTCCGGCGATGCAGCGACTATCGAGGATAAGTCCAATCTCTCCGATATCGAGAATGTAAAAGGCGATGAAGAATTCAATCAGGACGGCGACAAGCTGACCTGGCAGGCAGATGGCAACGACATCTACTATCAGGGAACCACCGATGAGGAAGCTCCGGTCAGCCAGAAGGTAACTTACTATCTGGACGGCGAGGAGATCGCACCGGCAGACCTTGCAGGAAAATCAGGAAAAGTAACGATCCGTTTCGATTACACCAACAACTCTTCTTATAAAGAGACCGTAAACGGAAAAGACGTTGAGGTTAAGGTTCCGTTCGCAGCCGTAACCGCTATGGTACTGGATGACAGCTTTACAAATGTAGAAGTGACCAACGGTAAAGTACAGAGCAACGGGGACAGCAACATTGTGATCGGTTATGCACTTCCTGGCATCAAGGACAGCCTTGGCGTTGAGAATTCCGATTTCATCGATGATCTGGAGCTTCCGGAATACTTCGAGGTAAGCGCAGATGTTGAGAACTTCGAGCTCAGCACAGCAATGACTATCGTTGCCAATGCAGGCAGCATGGTATCCATGAGCACAGGAGATTCCTCTTCTCTGGATGATATGATCAATGATCTGACCGATGCAACAACAAAACTGAAAGACGGCTCTTCTGATCTGGCAGACGGACTTGACACATTACAGAGCAGCCTTGTTGATTATGCAAGCGGCATGAGCGAGCTTTACTCCGCAAGCGGTGACCTTGGAAAAGGCGTTAATACCTTAAATTCCAGTGCAAAAAGCATCAGCGACGGATTAAAGACATTAGATAAAGCATTAAATACCAAGATGAGCGATGAGGAGAAGGCTGCCGCATCCAAGACCGCATCGGCAGCAGTCGACAAGGAGTTCAAGAACGGTAAGACAGAGGAAGTTGCAAAGCAGATCTACTCTGCACTCCGCTACACACAGAATGAAGACGGGAGCGTGGCAGACGGTGCGCTCTACACATCACTCTATGATGGGGCATTCAGCAGTCAGGCAGCAACAACTGTATATAACGAAGTTGTAAGACAGGTGCTTTTAACTGCAGCAGGACAGTCTGCAGACAGCAAATTGACAGCAGATCAGGTTGCATCTGCAATCATTACAAACTATGGTAAGGCAGCACAGGCAGGCGACCAGACAGCTACGGCAATGTATGCAATCGGAAAAGATATGTCAAGCGCACAGCTTGCTGAGTTACTGTATGCAAAGTCCGGTGCTAAGGACACTCTGTTTAATAAAACACAGGATTCCATCAAGCAGATGGTTGCAGCAGGAAGAAACAATGAGCAGATCAGCAGT
>CAVHWG010000084.1:12687-24599 GCA_963639645.1 Firmicutes bacterium TM09-10
GTGCGGTAGAGACCAGTCTTCAGACACTTGCAAATCAGCTGGCAGGCGCTTGCAAGGAAGTCGCTTCCCAGGCAGCTTCTCAGGCAGCCATCACGGGAGCCGAGAGTGCAAAGTCTACGATTGCTCAGCAGATCGAGGCAGTACAGTCCAACGGATACAGCCTTGTGACCGGTGCAGCAGCACTCAGCAAGGGAACACAGACACTTGCCGATCAGGTTCCTACACTGACCGCCGGAATTACCGCATTGAACGATGCAACAACACAGATCGTTGAAGGTGTTGACAAGTTGGATGACGGTTCTCATGAACTTGCAGATGGAATGGTTGAGTTCGATGAGAAGGGAATCTCCAAGATCGTGAACAGCTACAACGGAGATATCAAGCCTCTGACCGACAAGCTTCAGGCAATGCTCGATGCAGGTGAGGATTACCAGACATTCACCTCTATCGCAGACGGTGTAAACGGAAGCGTGAAATTCATTTATAAGCTTGACTCCATCAAGGCCGAGGACGTAGAATAAGAGTAACACATAAAGGAGCAAACGGATGAACTGGATTGAAAATCTGCTCATCGTCGCCGGGATATCTTTAGATATCTTCGGCGCGATGGAGTGTCAGGGATCATTGGTCAATAAAGTGAATAAAAAGCTTTTGTCTGGAATCTGCGTCCTGATGGCAGTGTACCAGTTGATCGCGCTTTTTTTCGGACATTTCCTATCGGATTTGTTCTGCAGAAGCCATACGATGTCCGATGAACGATTCCTCGGTGAAATCCTTGCGATGGTTATCTTCTTCGGTCTCGGTATTCGCCTGATCGTGAAAGCGATTCGCAATGAGCGCGTCGAGGAACATCTTGAGACGAATCTCGGCATTCGACGCTTTGTGCGGCTGGCAACCGTCAGCAGCCTGTATACGGTGCTCGCGGGAATCGCGTTCGGATTTGTCGGAACAAATCTTGTTGCGATACTGATCATGATCGTTGTGATCACGATCGCGTTTGTCATCGGCGGAATGTATACCGGTTATCACATGGGATTCACTTCCAAGACAACGGTTTACACGGTGGGAGCCATCCTTCTTTGGATCGCCGGAATTGATGTACTGTTACAGAGAGTATTATCCATTTTCTAAATACGAATATAAAATAAAGATAAGGTGTAAAGTCTTGATGATTGAGTAAAGACTTTACACCTTAGATTTTTATAGAGTTACAATTGCTTAGTTAGAATGTTCCTTTGGATCGTGCGTTTCAATGTAACGAATAATTTCTATGATCTTTTCCGCACTCATACCTTCTTGTTCATTCATAGGAAATTTCTTCCTATTTGCACCCGCTCGCCGCTTGTAGTAAGATAAGGCAAGAAAAAGGAAGGGGGCGGATGTACATGGAGCGAAAGAACGAAGAAGTGGAACATATGCTGCGGGGCAATTACACAGTGATCGATCTGGAGATGACGGGACTCAATCCGAAACTGGATAAGGTAATCGAGATTGGTGCGGTGCGCGTGCGCGGTCATAAGGAGGCGGCGCGTTATGCGACACTGGTGAACCCGAAGCGGAGTATACCGGAGCGTGTGGTGGAACTGACCGGAATCACGAACGAGGAAGCGGCTGCGGGACTTGACGAGGATGAGGCGATGCAGTCACTGATCGCTTTTATCGGGGACGATGTGATCGTGGGACATAACGTATCATTCGATTACAGTTTCATGAAACAGTGGGCGGTCAACAAACGGATCCCGCTCACCCTTCGGGCTTGTGATACGCTTCGCATTGCGCGTGCGATCCTGCCGGGAGAGCAGTCGAAGAAACTGGAAGATCTGTGCGTGTATTACCGGATCGAGCGGGAGCGTGCGCACCGGGCGTTGGATGACGCAGTGGAGACACACCGGATACTGGAGTGTATGATGCAGCAGATCCTGCCGGAAAAAGCAGAGCTTCTGATTCCGCGGGAACTTACTTATAAAGCAAAGCGCCAGACACCGGCAACCGCACATCAGATCGAGCGGCTGCGTGAGTATCGGGCGCAGCATGATATTCATGATGAAATTAGCTGGGAGACGCTCACCAGGAGTGAGGCATCCCGTCTGCAGGATAAGTATTTTGCAACCTACGGAAGATAAGCCTGCAGCTTTTCTGTGATCATTTTGCTTGCAATCGTGTTGATCTGTGAAGCGGAGTCGATCAGATCCTGAATCTTATCGCTTTGGCCGGCATCTTGATAGATCTTCGCGAGCGTGGTGTAAATGTTTGCGGCATCCGCATGGTAGGATACGGCAAGCTCAAGAAGCGCGCGGGCATCATCGATCTGTCCGGCTTCCACAAGCTCGGTGCCGTAGGTGGATACCGCCTGCACGAATTGTGTGAAATTGTCATCGTATTCGGACAATTCCTCCAGATTGGCGGCACCATAGGTCAGTTTCAGCTCCGTGTTGGTAACACCGGCAAGGTTTAACATCTTGCAATTGGATAGTTTGACAAGAATTTCCTCTGCTTCGGTGTGAAGGTTGTGTGGTATTTTCTCCGGCGGTATGGTAAGATATTGAAGATTACTGATATCTTTGCGCCGGGTGAAGTTTGCCTTGCGCTCGTGTTCCCAGAAATCTTCCTCGCGTTTGGTCTGCCGGGCATCATTTTTGCGGATCACAACATTTAAGATGATCACAAATATAATAAATATAAGTAAGAATGTGAACATAGCGCATTTCCTTTCTTAATATAATATGTACAATTATAACTGATTTTTCGGAAGAGGTGAATACCATGAGCAAATTAAATCGTCAACAGAAGAAAAAACGTCTGATCGCTATTGTCGCTTTGATTGTGATCGCAACGATGCTGGTCACTTCGGTTATTTCATCGCTGATCATGCTCTAGTGACTTGAAAATGTGAAGCTTTGTGTTAAAATAGGTAGTCAGACAAATAATTTTAGGGATTTAAAGGATTGAAGATGAAGAATTTAAAGCGTTTAGGAGTATTACTGACAGCCGTTGGAGCAATCTGTCTGCTCGCCGGAACGCAGCCGGTGAAGGCAACGGAGGACGCTACCATCGCAGAAGGAGTTTATATTGGCAATGTCAGTGTCGGCGGCATGACACAGACGCAGGCACAGTCCGCAGTGGAGGAGTATGTTGCGGGGCTGATGGATACGACATTTACCTTGAAGGGCGAGTCCGGTTCGATCTCTATGACCGCGCAGGATATGGGCGTTACCGCAGACGTGAATACCGCGGTAACCGAGGCGGTTGCTGTGGGACGTGCAGGAAGCCTGATCAATCGCTATAAGACAACACAGGATCTCAAGAAGGAGCCGCTTGTTCTGGATATGCACCTGAGTGTGGATAAGCAGGCGACCGCACAGAAATTGTATAAGGATTCGGACCAGCTGAGCGTTGCGGCCGTGGACAACGGGCTGGTGCGCGAGAATGGTGCGTTTCAATTTGTAAAAGGCAAAGAGGGCGTGGAAGTCAACATTGTTGATTCGGTCTATGCAATCAATGATTTCCTTGCCGGGGAGTGGGACGGATCGAACAATGAGATCACGCTTGTGACTGATGTGGTAGAGCCGCGCGGAAGCGAGGAGGAACTTGCACAGGTGAAGGATCTACTCGGAAGCTTCTCAACGGATTTCAGTACATCGAGTGCCGGTCGTGCGAAGAACGTGACGAACGGATGCAGCAAGATCAACGGAACGATCCTTTATCCGGGGGAGCAGTTTGATATGGCGGCAACAGTCAGCCCGTTCACACAGGAGAACGGATATGAGCTTGCCGGTGCTTATCAGAACGGAACAACGGTCGAGTCCTTCGGTGGAGGAATCTGCCAGGTAGCAACGACTTTATATAATGCAGTGATTCGTGCGGAACTTGATATCACGATGCGTTTTAACCATTCGATGCTCGTATCGTACGTGCAGCCGTCCATGGATGCTGCGATCGCAGGTGATTACAAGGATCTGCGTTTCAAGAATAATCTGGATACCCCGATCTATATTGAGGGATATTGCAGCGGTGGTATCATTTACTTCAATGTTTACGGCAAGGAGACCCGCCCGTCGAACCGTGAGATCTCGTTCGAGAGTGAGACGGTTTCCACAACGGATCCGGAGACGAAATTCAATCTGGATTCAGGTCTTGCGATCGGTTACTGGAGTGTGGATCAGAGTGCGCACACCGGATGTGTGGCACAGCTCTGGAAGATCGTGAAGGTGGACGGAGAGCAGCAGAGCCGGGATCTGTTCAACAAGAGTAATTATCAGGCTTCCCCGAAGATCATTACGATCGGTACGAAGGGAGCCAACAAGGATACATTGGATGCATTGAAGGCGGCGGTTGCCACCGGAGATGAATCGGCTGTCCGCGCCGCAGCTTCCGCACTCAAGACGGATGAAGAGGCGAAGGCAGAAGAGGAAGAAGACAAGAAGGATCAGGATGATTCCAAGGATTCGGACGATTCCAAGGATTCGGACGATAAGAAGGATGACTCGAAGAAAGATACGACTTCGGACAATAATAAGTCCGATAACAAATCGGATAATGATTCTTCGGATGATGATGCAGAGGACTCTGCAAACTAAAGAGGAAAGAAACAGGCTGCTATCCCGTTTATGGGGGCAGCCTAAAAGACTATCATAGGGTGAAGCGATGAAAGCTGGAAAGTTATCGGAATCGGTATTGAAACGATCCGTACTCAAACAACTTCATAATGCAACAGAGAAGAAAATCGTTTCGGGTCCCGGAATCGGCGCGGACTATGCAGCGGTGACTACGAGTGGCAGCACGATCGTCAGCACAGTTGCGACACGCTGTCTGGGGGGTGCAATGAATCCGATGCTCAGTGTCTATGCGGCGCTTAACAATCTGTATTGCAGTGGCGCGAAGGCGTACGGTGTCATGGTCAACCTTCTTCTCCCGACATCCGCAAACGAGAATGCGCTGCGCGAGTGGGTAAAAGCAATCGACGCGGTATGTGAGAAGGAAGAAGTCGCGGTGCTTGGAGGGCATACGGAAGTCGTCCGCGCGGTGAGCGAGCCGATGGTTACGGTTACGGCGCTCGGAACCGTGGATGAGGCGAAGAGGATCGGAGCCGGAACCGTGAAACCGGGGATGGATATTCTAATCACAAAGACAGTCGCGCTGGAAGGCACGGCAATCCTCGCAACGCAGCATGAGCAGGAATTACTGGGACGCTACGCGGCGCCTTTTATCGATCGCGCAAAGCGTTTTACCGATTATCTTTCGATTCGTTCGGAGGCTGCAGTCGCCGCAAAGTCTGGCGTTGCAGCGATGCATGACATCTCGGAAGGCGGTGTGTTTGGTGCACTTTGGGAGATGGGGCTAAGCTCCGGCGTCGGACTTGAAATTAATCTGAAAAAGATTCCGATCCGTCAGGAGACGGTGGAGATCTGTGAATTTTTCGACATCAATCCATATAAGCTGGTGTCCGGTGGAGCCGCGGTGATGGCGGCAACGGACGGCAATGCTTTGGTGCATGCGCTGCATCAGGCGGGCGTTGAGGCTGTGATTGTCGGCAAGGCGACCGACAGCAACGACCGTGTGCTGATCAACGGGGAGGAACGGAGATTCTTAGAGACCACGCAGACGGATGAATTATTTAAAATAAAGGAGAATTAGAGATGAGAGAAAAAATCTTGACTTTTATAGAGAAGAACAGCCGAATTGACATCAAGGATCTTGCACTGATGCTCGGTGTAGACGAGGCTGCTGTGATGAATGAGCTTGAGGCAATGGAGCAGGAAGGTATTATCTGCGGTTATCACACGCTGATCAACTGGGATAAAGCCGGTGTTGAGAAAGTGACCGCACTCATCGAGGTGCGCGTAACCCCGCAGAGAGGCATGGGATTCGACAAGGTTGCAGAGCGTATCTACAACTATCCGGAAGTGAATTCGGTTTACCTGATCTCCGGCGGATTCGACCTGATGGTCACACTGGAAGGAAAGACACTGCGCGAGATTTCACAGTTTGTATCCGACAAGCTTTCCGCACTCGATCAGGTGCTGAGCACAAAGACGAATTTTATCTTAAAGAAATACAAAGACCACGGAACCGTTATGGCTCCGAAAGCAAAAGATGAAAGGATTATGATGGCATAATGAGAGACCCGTTATCAAAAACAATCAAGACAATCGAGCCGTCGGGAATCCGTAAGTTTTTTGATCTGGTCACTGAGATGGATGATGACGATGTCATCTCACTCGGTGTCGGCGAGCCGGATTTTGATACCCCATGGCATATCAGAGATGAGGGAATCTATTCCCTGGAAAAAGGCAGAACGTTCTACACGTCCAATGCCGGTTTGAAAGAATTAAAGGTTGAGATCGCAAAGTATCTCGATCGCAGATTTGATCTGCACTATGATTACAATAAAGAAATTATGGTTACGGTCGGTGGCAGCGAGGCGATCGATATTGCGATGCGTGCGATGCTCGATCCGGGCGACGAAGTGCTGATTCCGCAGCCGAGCTATGTATCGTATGTGCCGTGCTGTGTTCTGGCAAACGGAACTCCGGTAACGATCGAGCTGAAAGCGGAGAATGAATTCCGTCTGACCGCGGAGGAGCTGGAAGCTGCAATCACACCGAAGACCAAGCTGCTTGTGATGCCTTTCCCGAACAACCCGACCGGTGCGGTTATGGAGAAGAAGGATCTTGAGGCTGTCGCAGAAGTTGTTAAGAAGCATGACCTGTTCGTATTAAGCGATGAGATCTACTGTGAGCTTACTTATCTGGAGAATCATGTTTCGATCGCATCGCTTCCGGGAATGAAGGAGCGCACGATCGTGATCAACGGTTTTTCCAAGTCGCATGCAATGACGGGATGGCGTCTCGGTTACGCTTGCGGACCGGCTGAGATCATTAAGCAGATGCTCAAGATTCATCAGTTTGCGATCATGTGTGCACCGACAACGAGCCAGTATGCGGCAGTTGAGGCGTTAAAGAACGGTGACGAGGATGTTGCGATGATGCGTGAGCAGTACGATGCGAGAAGACGTTACCTGATGGAGCGTTTCAAGGAGATGGGACTGGAGTGCTTTGAGCCGTTTGGCGCTTTTTACGTGTTCCCGTGTATCAAGGAGTTTGGTATGACTTCGGATGAGTTCGCGAACCGCCTGCTTCAGTCGAAGAAGGTTGCGGTCGTTCCGGGTACGGCGTTCGGTAATTCGGGCGAGGGATTCCTTCGTATTTCCTACGCATATTCACTGGAGGATCTGAAGGTGGCATTTGCGCGCGTGGAAGAGTTTATCACGGAGCTGCGTGCAAACAAAGAAGAGTAAGGATGTACCATGGCTGAGTTAAATATCATTTTACATGAGCCGGAGATTCCGGCAAATACAGGCAACATCGGGCGAACCTGCGTGGCGACAGGCACGAAGCTTCACCTGATCGAGCCGCTTGGCTTCTCGTTGTCCGAGAAGCACTTAAAGCGTGCGGGAATGGACTACTGGAAGGATCTGGATGTTACAACCTATGAGAACTGGGATGATTTCTGCCGGAGAAATCCGGGCGCGAAGATCTATTATGCCACGACGAAGGGTAGACATGTCTATTCGGATGTGCAGTATGAGCCGGACTGCTTTATCATGTTCGGCAAGGAGAGCGCAGGCATCCCGGAGGAGATTCTGAAAGCAAATCCGGATACGTGTGTGCGCATTCCGATGATCGGCGAGACGCGCTCGCTGAATCTGTCGAATTCGGTTGCAATCGTGCTCTACGAGGCGTTGCGCCAGAATCATTTTGACCATATGAAATTGGAGGGACAGCTCCACAGACTGAGCTGGGATGAGTAAGATGGGAATTATTAAAGCAAAAAGCGTAGTACACGAATTTTTCCGCAGAGATGAGGAAGGCAATATTGAATCGATCACGACCGCTTTGGATCACGTCGATCTGGATGTGAAAGCGGGGCAGTTTATCGCAATCCTCGGACACAACGGTTCCGGCAAGTCGACGCTCGCGAAGCATATCAATGCGCTTCTGACACCGAGCGAGGGAACACTTTGGGTGGATGGAATGGATGTGCTTGACGAGGAGAACACGATTCCGGTCAGAAAGACTGCGGGCATGGTGTTCCAGAATCCGGATAACCAGATTATCGCAAGCGTCGTCGAGGAGGATGTCGGATTCGGACCGGAGAATATCGGTGTGCCGACGGACGAGATCTGGGAGCGTGTAAACAAGAGTCTGGCTGCGGTCGAGATGACGAAGTATCGCAAGCATTCGCCGAACAAGCTTTCCGGCGGACAGAAGCAGCGTGTTGCGATCGCTGGTGTTGTGGCGATGGAACCGAAGTGCATCATCTTCGATGAACCGACGGCGATGCTTGATCCGAACGGACGCAAGGAAGTGATCGCTACCGCACACGAACTCAATAAGAAGAAGGGCGTGACGATCCTTCTGATCACACATTATATGGAAGAAGTCGTGGATGCGGATTATGTCTACGTCATGGAGAAGGGCAAGATCATCATGGACGGTACGCCGCGCGAGATCTTCTCACAGGTGGACAAACTCAAGGAACACCGTCTGGATGTGCCGCAGGCGACACTCGTTGCGGATGAGCTGAAGAAGTCTGGACTTCCGATTCCGGCAGGCATTCTGACGAGGGAAGAACTTGTGGACGAGATTATGAAGCTGGCGTAGGATAATGAGGTTTTAAGATGGCATCAATTATACTTGATAAAGTAAATTATAGTTACAGTGAGGGCACTGCATATCAGATTCAGGCTCTCAAAGATATTAATTTGAAAATCGAAGAGGGAGAGTTCATTGGAATCATCGGTCATACCGGTTCCGGCAAGTCCACTCTGACGCAGCTTCTCAACGGTCTGCTCCGTGCGACGAGCGGTCATATCTATGTGGACGGCGAGGACATCTACGATGAAGATTACGATATGAAAAAGCTTCGTAATAAAGTCGGTCTGGTATTCCAGTATCCGGATCATCAGCTTTTTGAGACGACCAATTTCGAGGATGTCTGCTTTGGACCGAAGAATCAGGGGCTTGACCGCAAAGAAGTGGAACTTCGCGCGTTCGAGGCGCTGCAGAATGTCGGCTTCCCAGAGGATCTGTATTATCAGCCGCCTTTTGACCTCTCCGGAGGACAGAAGCGCCGTGTTGCGATCGCCGGAGTGCTTGCGATGAAGCCGCAGGTACTGATCCTTGACGAGCCGACCGCGGGACTGGATCCGGCGGGGCGAGACGAGATCCTTGGTCTTGTGTCGAAGATGCAAAAGGAACTTGGCATCACGATCATCCTTGTATCGCACAGCATGGAAGATGTTGCGGAATACGTGGAGCGCCTGATCGTTATGAACCAGGGCGAAGTCATGTATGACGGCGTACCGAAGGAAGTGTATGCACACTATAAGGAACTTGAGGCGGTCGGACTTGCCGCGCCGCAGGTGACCTATTTAATGAACGAACTTGCCGAGAAGGGCTTTCCGGTCGATACCGGAGCTACCACGGTCAAAGAGGCTGCACAGTCGATACTGGCGGCACTTCAAAGATAAAAATAAGAGGAAGAAATTATGTTAAGAGATATTACTCTGGGCCAGTATTATCCGGCGGACTCCGTCATTCATAAACTGGACCCGCGCGTAAAGCTTTTTTCAACATTCATGTATATTATCGCGTTGTTCGTGTTCCGCGGCGTATTGGGACTCGCACTCATCACGTGCATGCTGATCTACATGATCAAGGCATCGAAGGTGCCGTTTAAGTATATTGTAAAGGGACTCAAAGCAATCATTGTATTGTTGCTGCTGACTTCGTTTTTCAATCTCGTGTTCACCCCGAGCGGAACGGAATATTGGAGCTGGGGACCGTTTCATGTGACCAGTGTCGGTATCACAAATGCGGTCGTTATGACGATCCGTCTGGTCTACCTGATCATCGGTACATCGCTCATGACACTGACAACGACGCCGAACCAGTTGACGGATGGCCTGGAAAAAGCGTTATCCCCGCTCAACCGGATCCATGTTCCGGTGCATGCGATTGCGATGATGATGTCGATTGCTCTGCGTTTTATCCCGATCCTGATCGAGGAGACGGACAAGATCATGAAGGCACAGATGGCGCGTGGCGCGGATTTCGAGCATGGCAATCTGATCCGGAAAGCGCAGAATATGATCCCGCTTCTGATCCCGCTTTTTGTATCTGCATTCCGACGTGCGGATGATCTGGCGATGGCGATGGAGGCGCGCTGTTACAATGGCGGAGAGGGCAGAACCAAGATGAAGCCGCTTCGTTATACAAAGCAGGATCATGTGGCTTATGTGATCGTGATCGTATTTCTTGTGCTTGTGATCGCAACAAGAATCGCGTTGCCTTGGCCACAGTAAATTTAGAACATTTTGGATAGCCGATTCGTATGTATGCGGATCGGCTATTGACGGCTATAAAATTGGAAGGGAGGTGCCTGGGATGCACGTAAAAATGATTGTGGCATATGACGGCACAAATTACTGCGGCTGGCAGATCCAGCCGAACGGCGTCACGATTGAACAGAAATTAAATGAAGCATTGTCGGCACTTCTCGGAGAAGAAATCAAAGTGACCGGCGCGAGCCGGACGGATGCGGGTGTGCATTCGCTCGGCAATGTGTGCATTTTTGATACAAATACGCGGATGCCTGCGGAGAAGATCAGCTACGCAGTCAATCAGCGGCTTCCGGCGGATATTGTCGTGCAGGATTCTTGCGAGGTGGATGAGGAGTTTCATCCCCGTTTCTCGAAGAGCCGCAAGACTTACGAATACCGGATTTTGAACCGGCGTTTCCGCATGCCGACAAGAAGACTTGATACCTATTTTTATCATCATCCGCTCGATGATAAGCGCATGCAGCAGGCGGCGCAGTATCTGGTCGGTGAACATGATTTCAAAAGTTTTTGCGCAGCGAACGCACAGTCGCAGACGAGTGTGCGGACGATCTATCGCTGCGAAGTGACGAGGGTGGATGACATCATTACAATCTCCGTCACCGGCAATGGCTTTTTGTATAATATGGTCCGCATTATTGCAGGAACTCTGATCAAGGTCGGCTGCGGAGAGATCGAGCCGGAAGAGATCAATGATATTCTGGCGGCGTGTGACCGCGGTGCGGCGGGGCCGACCGCTCCGGCACATGGGCTGACGATGATCGGGCTAAACTACGCATAAATTTGCGAAATATCGGAAACAAATTTGCAAAATATCGGAAACAAATCCTTGACAGGGGAACTGTCAGGTAATATAATATTAAAGTCTGTGATAGTACGTAAATGTGAGCCAAAGCCCCGGCGAGCATTTAAACTATATAGAAGCAGAACAACGAAGTAGCGTCCGGACATTACGAGACTTCATGTTGTTCGCAGAAGTTATGGAATATTATCAAGGAGGAAAACCCATGAAAACATTTATGGCTAGTCCTGCTACAATCGACAGAAAATGGTATGTAGTAGACGCTGAAGGTAAGACATTAGGACGTTTAGCATCAGAAGTTGCTAAGGTATTAAGAGGAAAGAATAAAGCAATCTTCACACCACACATCGATACCGGTGATTATGTAATCGTTGTTAACGCTGAGAAGATCAAAGTTACTGGTAAGAAGTTAGAGCAGAAGGTATACTACCGTCACTCTGATTACGTTGGAGGAATGAAGGAGACAACTCTTAAGGAGATGCTCAACAAGCATCCTGAGCGTGTGATTGAGTACGCTGTTAAGGGAATGCTTCCAAAGGGACCTCTGGGACGTCAGATGTATACTAAGTTATTCGTATACGCTGGACCAGATCACAAGCATGCAGCTCAGAAGCCAGAAGCTTTAACATTCTAATCAGAGGGAGGTAAATGACATTGGCTACTACAAAGTATTACGGAACAGGAAGAAGAAAATCATCTGTTGCTAGA
>CAVHWG010000085.1:0-3787 GCA_963639645.1 Firmicutes bacterium TM09-10
GTATTTATAAGGAAATGTTGGATTCATAGGCAATGAACTTCACGGATTCAGGTTTTTTTTAGCAATAAATATAGAAAACAACAGATAAAACGAATTCATATTGACTATAGATAGAGGGATACATATAATGATTATATATACATTATGAGGAGGATAAGTTTATGAAAAAACTACTATCAACATTGGTTCTTGCTTTGACAGTTATTGTTTTAACGGGAACTACAGCATTCGCTTCGACAGCGCAGGGTGTAGAGAAAGAGATGCCGGGACTCAAGAAACTTTCGGGAAAAGTATCGGGTGCGTTGGAGAGCAATCAGGATCGTGCTTATTATAAGTATACAGCTACCGGTAAGGGGTATGTAAAGTTTACGTTTTCCAGTGAAGATGCTTCAAGAGATGATTGGGCAGTTCAGGTTCGGGATAAAGATGGATATACGGTGGGATCATTAACAGGTGAAGTTGGAAATCCTAACGGTACATTCATGGTAAAAAAAGGAACGGTTCTTTATCTTTATGTCATGCAGGGTTTCAGCACTTCAGCCGGAGATGTTGCAGGCAGGGAATATACAATTAAAGCTAAGTATACAGCAAAATCTTTAGTGGAAACAGAAGATAACAATTCACTTAAGGCAGCAGATAAAGTGTCTATTGGGAAAATATACTTAGGTGCTATCACTGCCGGAGGTAAAGACGGCAATGATATCGATTATTATAAGTTCAAGGCAGAAAAGTCAAAGAAATACAAAGTCAGTCTTACTTATACCAAAGAACTTGCCAGTCATGGTTACGATGGATTAGATGTTGGTGTTTATGATGTATCTAATAATCAGATTGTTGCTAAGGAGCGTGTATCAGCGAAAACAACGCTTTCGTTTAATGCCACAAAGGGTAAGACATATTATATAAAAGTTGATGGTTCCGATATGTGGGAAATTTATGCCAATACTCTTTACAAGTTAAAAGTTTCATAATGAATATGTCAGCCCTCCGATTTGGATAGATCGGAGGGTTTTTGCATTATTTATGTAATTATGAATTAAGCATTAAGGAAGTGCCGGAAATATTGCATATCAGGGGTTCATTCGATATAATATGATACAAAGGTCATTTTGACTTTTGTTGAGAAAATCAGAGTTTAAAACAAGTAGATGATATAGAAGGAGCACAAAATGGGAGCACAGGATAATACAGAAAAAGTATTGCGCAGTCTTCATGTTCTGCTTTCGAAGAGTGAACCATACCCGAAAGAACCGAGCAAAGTTATTGTGGATAAGCAGCAGATGCTGGATCTGCTGAGCGATTTGAATACATGTATTTATGCAATTATGGACGAGTACGAGCTGACAAAGCGAAGCCGCGACAAAGCGGAGCGTGAGTTCCGCAAGCAGGGAGACCAGATCATCTGGGATGCAAGCCGCAAGGCAGAGGATATCTATGCAGCGTCTGTTATGTATATGGACGAGGCGCTCAATCGTATGCGTGATATCGTGACCGAGGCGCAGACCGACGTTCAGAAGATCTACGGTGATGTGGATGAACAGATGAAGAAAGAGCAGCAGCGAATCCGGGAGAATCAGTCCGAGCTCAAGAGTCAACTGCAGGATCTGGTTGATACGGAGAAGTATCTGCATTTGATCGAGGAGCGTAACAAGGAGATTGAGAAGGAGAAGAACGAGGGTAAACCGGAGTTCAAGCAGGAGAGGTCGATCTACGCAAATCGTCAGACAGAGATCAAGGTCAATCAGGAGTACCTCGATAAGCTTGGCATGTCCGTCGTTGATGAGACAGAGAAAGAAGTTGCCGCCGATGAGACACCAAAGAAACAGGATAAGGACGATGAGGAATTAAAGCAGCTTGAGGCGGAGATTCGCGTGAATCTGGATGCCGATTACTTCCAGTGGAAGGAAGGCAAAGAGGATAAGGATAAATCCGGCAAGCAGGAGAATAAAAACAAAGGAAAATCAGAAGGAATACAGAAAGCTTTTAAGAGCCTGATAGGAGGACACCAACATGACGATTCTGGTATGTGATGATGACAAAGAAATTGTAGACGCGATAGAGATCTATCTGATTCAGGAAGGATACAAAGTAGAAAAGGCGTATGACGGGGAGCAGGCATTAGAGATCCTCCACAATAAGAAGATCGACCTTATGGTCATCGATGTAATGATGCCGAAACTGGATGGAATCCGTGCAACATTCCAGGTGCGCAAGACGAGCAGTATCCCGATCATTATCCTCTCGGCAAAGACAGAGGATGCGGATAAAATCCTGGGACTCAATGTCGGTGCGGATGATTATGTGACAAAGCCGTTTAATCCGTTGGAACTGGTAGCCCGCGTGAAGTCGCAGCTTCGTCGTTACACAACGCTATCAAGCACCGCGCAGGGAGAGACGACTTATGAAGCGGGCGGACTTGTCATCAATGACGATCTGAAGAAAGTTACGGTAGACGGCGAGGAAGTAAAACTCACACCGATCGAATACAACATTCTGCTTCTTCTTATGAAGAACAAGGGCAAAGTCTACTCGATCAGCCAGATTTATGAGGAAATCTGGAATGAGGAAGCGATCGGCGCAGACAATACGGTTGCCGTACATATTCGCCATATTCGTGAGAAGATTGAGATTAACCCGAAGGAGCCGCGCTACCTCAAAGTTGTATGGGGTGTCGGATACAAGATCGAAGCGGGGGTCTAGCGGCACATGAAAGAATATTCAAACGGAATCAAAGGCGCAGCGATCGTCATGCACCAGATGTTTCTGGTGCTGATGGTCTGCAGTCTATATGGAATCGGTTATAATATGAGAATGCATTACGGAGGACTCGGAGTCTTAAGCACGCTTGCGATACTTGGACTGGTGGGAAGTTTTGTCATGCTTGCATTTATTACCGGAATCACGGGACGTCGTTCGGCGGAGGATCAGCATATCTATTTAAACGGAGTGGACAAGATTTACACGGATGTGGAACTTTTGCTTTTTATCGCATTTGTATACATCATGCTTTATCTGTGTCGCAATATCCGTCAGATGCAGTTCGAATTTTCCGGACTTCTTGTAGCGGCGGGAACGCTCGCTTACATCGTGGATCTCGCATTCCTCCTGATATATTTAAGCATTGTCCGTCGGGCAAAAGATAACACGCTTTTTACACACAGTGTGATCTATATCGTTGGCGGATTCTTAAAGAGAGTGATCACCAGCGGCAAAAATCCGCAGCTTTGCACCCGCAAGGCGCGCGAGCGCATTGAAATCCAGGAGGCAATCGAGGCGATCGCTTCGGGCGCACTCGATACGAAGCTCGATGTCGAGAAATTCCATGGGCAGGAGCGTGATATCGCGGCAGCGGTCAACAACATTCGAGCAGGACTCAGTGAAGCTATCATGGAACGAATCCGAAATGAGCGTATGAAGGCAGATCTGATCACAAATGTTTCGCATGACATCAAGACGCCTTTGACATCGATCGTGAATTATGTGGATCTGTTAAAACGCGAGAATCTCGACAATGAGAATGCGCGCCGTTATATTCGTGTTCTTGATGAGAAGTCCCAGAGATTGAAACAACTGACGGAAGATCTGGTGGAGGCGTCGAAGATCAGTTCCGGCAATATCAAGCTGGACATCCAGACGATCGATCTGGTGGAGCTGCTTTATCAGACCGGAGGCGAATTTAATGAGCGTTTCGAGGCACGGGATCTTACGATCGTCACAAAACTGCCGCACAATTCGATTTTTATTAAGGCGGACGGCCGGCAGTTGTACCGCGCAATCGAGAATCTGT
>CAVHWG010000085.1:3797-4851 GCA_963639645.1 Firmicutes bacterium TM09-10
GTACACAAATGCCGCAAAATATGCGCTCGAAAATACAAGGGTGTATGTAGAGCTCGATGTGGATAAAGACAATGCCATCTTTACGATCAAGAATGTGTCAAAGACACCGTTGGTCGCACAGGATGAGGGGGGGAAGGATCTGACTGCGCGTTTTGTCCGGGGTGAGGAATCCCGCACAACGGAGGGAAGCGGACTTGGTCTGTCGATCGCGAAGAACCTGACGAATCTGATGGGTGGCGATTTTGATATTAATGTGGATGGGGATCTGTTCGCCGCAACGATTACCTTCCCGATTGTAAAGAATGCATAAATGCTTGATTTCAAAGGTAGTTACAGATATAATTTGAGATAGTAATGCGTCAGTCGACTAAATTGAACAGACTGATGGCAAAAGGCACAAGGAGGAAAGAACATGAAACTTTATGAGAACGGTGCTTATCTGATCCATGGCAAAGACGTTGTCATCAACGGACCGGAGGCAGCTGCGGAAGTGGCAGGCAAGACCGGTAAGCAGGTTACACCACAGGACGCTAAGAAAGAAACAATCGCTTATGGCATTTTGCAGGACCACAATACATCCGGCAATATGGAGAAGCTGCAGATCAAATTTGACAAGCTGACTTCACACGACATCACATTCGTCGGAATTATCCAGACTGCTCGTGCGTCAGGACTTGAGAAGTTCCCGATTCCATACGTTCTCACAAACTGCCATAACAGTCTTTGTGCAGTCGGTGGAACCATCAACGAAGATGATCATATGTTTGGACTGACCTGTGCCAAGAAGTACGGCGGAATCTATGTTCCACCTCATCAGGCAGTTATTCATCAGTTCGCCCGTGAGATGCTTGCAGGTGGCGGTAAGATGATCCTCGGATCCGATTCTCACACCCGTTACGGTGCGCTCGGAACGATGGCTGTCGGCGAAGGCGGACCGGAGCTGGTTAAGCAGCTTTTGAGCAAGACTTACGATATTGATATGCCGGGCGTTGTCGGAATCTATCTGACAGGCGAGCCGATGAAGGGCGTTGGCCCGCAGGATATCGCTCTGGCG
>CAVHWG010000085.1:4861-16496 GCA_963639645.1 Firmicutes bacterium TM09-10
TCGTTAAGAATAAAGTAATGGAGTTCGTTGGACCGGGCGTTGCAAACTTAAGCGTTGATTATCGTATCGGTGTGGATGTTATGACAACAGAGACAACCTGTCTGTCATCCATCTGGAGAACGGACGACAAGGTCAAGGAATTCTATGAGATTCATGGAAGAGAAGAAGATTACAAGGAATTAAATCCGGGTGAGGTTGCTTACTACGACAGCTTTATCGAGATCGATTTAAGCACGATCAAGCCAATGATCGCTATGCCATTCCACCCGAGCAATACGTATACAATTGAGGAGTTAAATGCAAACCTTATGGATATTCTCGATGATTGCGAGAAGCGTGCAGAGGTAAGCTTTGATGGAAAAGTGAAGCTTGATCTCAAGAGCAAGGTCAAGAACGGCCGTCTCTATGTGGATCAGGGAATTATCGCAGGCTGCGCCGGCGGTGGATTTGAAAATATCTGTGATGCAGCGGACATCTTAAAGGGAACTTCGATCGGAGCCGATGAGTTCACCTTAAGCGTATATCCGGCATCGACACCAATTTATATGGAACTTGTGAAAAATGGTGCTGTGGCAAATCTTCTTGCTACCGGTGCAATCGTTAAGACTGCATTCTGCGGACCTTGCTTTGGTGCGGGTGACACTCCGGCGAATAACGCTTTCTCCATTCGTCATTCCACACGTAACTTCCCGAACCGTGAAGGCTCGAAGGTACAGAACGGACAGATTTCTTCCGTAGCACTTATGGATGCGCGTTCTATCGCTGCAACTGCTGCAAACAAGGGATTCCTGACATCAGCAGCGGATATTGATGTGAACTTTAGCAAGCCAAAGTATTTCTTTGACAAGACGATTTATGAGAACCGTGTATTTGACAGCAAGGGTGTTGCAGATCCGAGCGTTGAGATCCAGTTCGGACCAAACATCAAGGATTGGCCGGCAATGAGTGCACTGCCTGAGAACCTTGTACTTAAAGTAGTTTCCGAAATCCATGATCCGGTAACGACAACGGATGAGCTGATTCCATCCGGTGAGACCTCTTCTTACCGTTCGAATCCGCTTGGACTGGCAGAGTTCGCACTCTCCAGAAAGGATCCGGAGTACGTTGGACGTGCAAAGGAGATCCAGAAAGCACAGAAGGCACTGGAAGCAGGCGAGTGTCCGGTTGATACCGTTGCGGAACTCAAGCCGGTTATGGATGTTATCCATGCAAACTTCAAGGATGTCAACAAAGAGAGTCTTGGATTCGGAAGTACGATTTTTGCAGTAAAACCGGGTGACGGATCTGCGCGTGAGCAGGCTGCATCCTGCCAGAAGGTACTCGGCGGATGGGCAAATATCGCCAATGAGTATGCAACAAAGCGTTATCGCTCGAATCTGATCAACTGGGGTATGGTTCCGTTCATCATTGATGAGGGAGAGCTTCCATTTAAGAATCTGGATTATTTATTTGTTCCGGGAATCCGTGAGGCGATCGCTTCCGGAAAGACGGAATTCGAGGCATATGTGATCAAGGACGGACAGGCGAAGCCGTTCACGCTCAAGATGGGTGAATTGACACCGGATGAGAAGGATATTATCCTGAAAGGCTGCCTGATCAATTACTACAAAGGTTAGGAGGATGTAGGATTGCAAGAGACACAGACGGACAATGGGACACAACAGGAGTTACAGGAGCGTAAGCAAAAAGGCAGAGATCAGAATATATACCTGGCCAAAATCGGCTTGATGGTCTTTCTTACTTTTGTTTGCTGTATTCTCTTCTTTTTCATGGTACTTCGCTATCAGGGATTCGCGGACGGATGGCACAAGATCGTGACGGCGGCACAGTCAATCATTATCGGACTTGTGCTTGCCTACCTTCTCAATCCGATCATGGAATTTCTTGAAGGCAAATTTTACAAAAAGCTAAAAGGCAAGATGAAGACGGAGGAGAAAGCCAAGAAGACATCCAGAGCATTGGGTATCGCAGGAGCGATACTGTTTCTGCTCGTGATACTGGTGCTTTTGATCGCGGCGATCGTTCCGTCGGTGATCTCCTGCATCGTAGGTTTGGTTGACACTCTGCCGGGAAATGCACAGAATCTGATCAATGTTGTACAAAGCGGTAAGCTTGGTGAGTATGAAGTGACCGGTACGATCAGTGATATGCTGACAAATTTGGTTGATTATGTGGAGAACTGGGCAACCAAGACGTTGCTTCCGGAAGCCAAGACCTATCTGTTACAGATTACATCCGGTGTGATCAATATCGTGAAGGCGGTACTGAATTTTGTTGTGGGAATCATCGTTGCGGCGTATGTTCTCATGATCAAGGAGCGACTGATCGGACAGAGCAAGAAAGCGATCTATGCAATCTTTAAGCCGCGTCAGGGCAATATCATTATCGAGACAATACACAAAGCAGACGAGATCTTCGGAGGATTTATTATCGGTAAGATCATTGATTCTGCGATCATTGGTGTGATCTGTTATGTCGGATGTTCCATTCTGCATATTCCGGATGCAATGCTTGTTGCGGTCATCGTTGGTGTGACCAATATTATTCCGGTATTCGGTCCGTTCATCGGAGCGATTCCGTCCTTACTTCTGGTTGTTGTGCAGAGTCCGTGGCATGCGCTGTATTTGTTGATTTTTATTATCATCTTACAGCAGGTGGACGGCAATATCATTGGACCGAAGATTCTTGGAAGTTCGACCGGATTGTCATCGTTCTGGGTTATGTTTGCAATCCTGATCGGTGGCGGATTGTTCGGATTCCTTGGAATGCTTCTCGGAGTGCCGGTTTTCGCGATGATCTATTATATTGTGCGGAGACTGGTAAATCATTCGATCAGGAAGCGGGAGCTGCCGACGACGACGGATTCGTATGTGGATGTTAAAAGTGTGGATCTTGCGACAGGTTCTCTTGTTCATTATGAGTCACAGACGACCAAGAAAAAGAAGCACGTGAAATAACAAAAAAGCAAAGTCGAGACGGTACACAAAAGAGTGTGCTGTCCCGGCTTTTTTGTTTCATTTTATGCTATATTTTTTGACACTATTTGTAGGCTATGGTATACTAAAAATTAAATAATTGGGCTTATTGCAAACTAATCTGAGGTGACTATCGTTGGATAAATATGAATATAATTTGAAGCTGGATCAGATGAAATCTCTGTATGCAGAAGAGAAATACGAAGATGCAGCGGATATTGCAGATACTATTAACTGGAACAAGATCAAGAATGTAAATGCACTCGTGAAGGCGGGTGAAATCTATGAGAAAACAGAACGTTATGAGGATAGCCGAGATGTACTTTTGATGGCGTACGACCGATCTCCAATCGGAAGAATGATCATCTATCGTCTCGCCGAAGTGGCAGTGAAGATGCGGGATTTCGATGCTGCACAGGATTATTACGATGAATTTGTACAGATTGCACCACATGACAGTTTAAAATATGTGCTTCGCTATGATATCAGGAAGGCACAGGGAGCTCCGTACGCGGATCTGATCCCGATTCTGGAGGAATTGAAGGATCAGGAATATACGGAGGAGTGGGCATACGAGCTCGCTTATTTGTATCATAAGGCAGGAATGAGTGAGAAATGTATTGATGCCTGTGATGAGCTGATTCTATGGTTCGGCGATGGACCGTATGTGGAGCGGGCTTTGGAGCTGAAGATGCTGTATCAGCCGTTGACGAAGACGCAGGAGGAGAAATATCGCTCTTTCCGTCATGCAAGAGATTCGAAGGATGGTATGACACATATCAATGTCGAGGAGATGCAGCGTGCCGGCGAGTATGCGCATGAGCCGGTTGCAATCCCGCAGGTGAATATCAATCCGGAGAAATTTAATACCGTCAATCTGCAGGAAGAGATTGCCAAAGGCATGCAGCAGATCATTGATGCGACTGAGAAGGAGACGGTTACCGACACACTTGACAATATTAACAAGATGGTGGAGGAAATTCCTTATCTGAAGCTTCCGCAGGAGGAGCAGAATTCACAGACCGCAGATGCTCATATTGAGACAGATGAGGAGATTGACGGATCGTTAAAGATCAACTTCAAGGAGATGCTCGGCGAGGATTCGGACGGACAGATGAGTATGATGACCGACGATCGGATGCAGGTGGAGCGTCAGATTACCGGACAGATTACGATCGAGGAAGTACTTGAGGAGTGGGAGAAGACGAAGCGTGCAGCGGAAGCTGCCTTAGAGGAGGCAAACCAGAGAAAGTTAGAGTCTGCCAAGGCGCGTGCGTTACAGGAAGCCGGAAATATTATGGATCGGTTAACCGGTGTGATCCCGAAGCTGGATGCCGGAGTGACACCGAGAGAATTATTGGAGGAAGAATACCTGCAGGATGTGCCGGAAGAGGCTGAGCCGGAAGAACTTCAGGCAGAAGAATTCCTTGCAGAGGAGACGCCGGAGGATGTTCCGGTCTCTGAAACCGAGATTGAGGTTGAGGAGCAGCCTTACGCAGAGGATGTGGAAGACTTCTCAGATGAATATGTTCCGGAGAGTGAAGAACTGGAAGAAGAAGCGGAGATGGCAGATGCCGGGGATGCTATGGAATATATCGAGGAAGAGGATCCGGACGGACTGAAAGATGTTCCGATGATCGATATTCCACAGAAACAGACCGCACCGAAGGCGCCTGTAAAGGAGAAGCCGCAGGTAGAGCATAACGCATGGAAAGGCAAGACGGTCCGCATGCCGGAGATTTCCGAGCCGGTAAATCTGGTTAAGGAAGAGAAAGCCGAGGCGGAGGCAATGGTTGAGCTTACGGATGCAGAGAAGACCATCTTCTCCTACTTTATGCCGGTCAAAGGAATGGAGAAGCAGCTGCGTCAGGCGTTGACCGGAGCGACTCACCATCTCAAGAATGATGTGACGGCATCTACAGGTAACCTGATGATCCTTGGAGGACACGGCTGCGGTAAGACAACACTTGCAACGAGTGTGATTAAGGTATTGCAGCAGGAAACAGGAAAGTTAGACGGCAAGATCGGCAAGATTCAGGCGGAGGCTTTGAACCAGAAGGATATTGGACAGATGCTCAAGAAAGTGGCGGGCGGCTGTCTGATCATTGAGAATGTCGGTGAGCTGACGCGTCAGTCGGCAATCACATTATCATTGCTTTTGGAACAGAACCGAAGCGGAGTTTATATTATCATCGAGGATACACCGAAGGGAATCAAGAAGGCATTGTCGCTCGATGACGGATTTGCCAGAAAGTTTACGGAGCAGATTTCCGTTCCGATTTTTACAAATGACGAACTTGTGACTTTCGCGAGATCCTATTCAAGAGAGCTTGGCTATAAAATTGATGATTTGGCAGTTCTGGCGCTCTACAACCGGATCAGCAATATCCAGAGACTGGATCAGGCGACAACTCTGACGGAGGTTAAAGAGATTGTCGATGAGGCGATCGACCGTGAGGCACACGGAGGAATCAAGAAAGCAATCAGTATTCTGACCGCGAGCCGCTATACGGACGATGATCGGATTGTACTGAAAGAGAAAGATTTTGAATAGTATATAGAAGGTGGAGGAGAGTATATGAGCAATTTTACAGAGATGGATTGTTACCTGTTCGGACAGGCAACACACTATGATATTTACCGTAAAATGGGTGCCCATGTAATGACAATGAATGGGGTAAAGGGCGTTTGTTTCGACGTCTGGGCGCCACATGCGCGACAGGTGTATGTGTTCGGAGAGTTCAACAACTGGGATGAGGATTCCCACGAGATGAAGCGTGTGGATCCGGATACGATGGGGGTATATGAACTGTTCGTTCCGGGGGTTAAACTTGGAAGTATGTACAAGTTCATTATTGTGACACAGGACGGAAATCGTCTGTACAAGGCCGATCCGTATGCAAATTACGCACAGCTTCGTCCGGAGACGGCATCGATCGTTACCGATATTTCGAAGTTCAAATGGACGGACAGTGCATGGATGAAGGCGCGTGCCACTTTGACCAAGGAGACGGTCTATGAGCAGCCGATGGCAATCTACGAGGTTCATCCGGGATCATGGATGCGTCATCCGGGACGTGATGACGACGGATTCTATTCGTACCGTGAGCTTGCAAAATCGCTTGTTTCCTATGTAAAAGAAATGGGATATACACATATTGAGCTGATGGGAATTTCCGAGTATCCGTTTGACGGATCATGGGGCTATCAGGTAACCGGTTACTATGCACCGACATCCCGTTATGGAACGCCGGAGGACTTTGCATATCTGATCAATGAGTGTCACAAGAATAAGATCGGTGTCATTCTTGACTGGGTACCGGCACATTTTCCGAAGGACGCGCATGGACTTGCGGATTTTGATGGAACATCGACCTACGAATATGCAGACCCTCGCAAGGGAGAGCATCCGGATTGGGGAACCAAGATCTTCGATTACAGCAAGAATGAGGTGAAGAACTTCCTGATTGGAAGCGCCCTCATGTGGATCGAGAACTATCACGTTGACGGACTCCGTGTGGATGCGGTTGCTTCCATGCTCTATCTCGACTATGGTAAGGAGAACGGACAGTGGGTTCCAAATATTTACGGTGGCAATAAGAATCTTGAAGCAATCGAATTCTTCAAGCATCTCAATACGTTGATTCTCGGACGTAATCCGGGCGTGGTTATGATTGCAGAGGAATCGACCGCGTGGCCGAAAGTAACCGGAACCGTGGAAGAGGATGGATTGAATTTCAGCTACAAGTGGAACATGGGATGGATGCATGACTTCCTGGACTACATGAAGCTGGATCCATATTTTAGAAAAGATAATCATTACAAGATGACATTTGCAATGAGCTACAACGAGAGTGAGAAGTACATTCTGGTACTTTCCCACGATGAGGTTGTTCATCTGAAATGTTCAATGCTCAACAAGATGCCTGGCTTAGAGGGTGACAAGTTCAAGAATCTGATGGCGGGCTACGCATTTATGATGGGACATTCCGGCAAGAAGCTTCTGTTCATGGGACAGGATTTCGCGCAGGCACAGGAGTGGAGCGAGGCGCGTGAACTGGATTGGTATCTTCTCGAGGATCCGAATCACAAGAAGATTCAGGATTGGGTGAAGGCGTTACTTCATCTGTATTGCAATAACCCGTGCCTGTACGAGCAGGATACATCATGGGCAGGATTCGAATGGATGAATGCGGATGACAAGGATCGCAGCATCTACAGCTTCGTGCGTAAAAGCAAAGACGGCAAGAACAATATGCTTTTTGTCATCAACTTTACACCGGTTGCAAGAGACGATTATCGTGTCGGCGTACCGAAGAATAAGACCTACAAGCTGGTATTAAACAGTGAAGATCCGGCGTTCAAAGGAACCGATACGGATCGTAAAAAGAGTTACAAAGCCGTGAAGTCTCCGTGTGACGGAAAAGAGTATTCCTTTGCTTATCCGTTACCAGCGTATGGCGTTGCGGTATTCAAATATTAGAAGAGTACAGAGTAGTTCAGGGAAGAGAGTGGCATTGCGCATCCGATGGGTGTGCGGTGCCGCTCTTTCGTTTTACAAAGGATTGCAGAGAAAACTTCACTTTTGACGGGGGATGTCCGATATAATAAATAAGGTCACGGAAGAACCTAAAACGAACGCATAATTGAACGCGGAGCACGGAGGCACCGGATTATGCAGGAGAATTTATGCAGGTTGAGCAGACAAATCTTTGGGATAACGTAACAAAGAATCTTCAAAATGATACAAATAAAGGAATTGCAGCATATCAGGCAGCAGTTCCGGAGGACAATACAGTTTTTGGTACCAGACAGGAGCACTACGAGCGTGTGGCGGGAGTGTCGGCTTCTGGTACGATCGATATGGCAACCTATGGAAATCCGATGAAAGAGGACGAGGAGACTGTTGTGGATCAGGTTCAGCAAAACGGTGCGATGACAGCGGATGACCGCAAGAACGAGGTGGCGGTTCTCTCGAATACCGTTTCTGCCGATGATCTGCAGGAGATGGAGAAAAACGGTTTTTCCGCTAATAATACAGATAGTCATACCATCATTACCGTAACTGATAAGATTAAAGCGGAGCTTGCCAGGGCCGGCGTGGATATATCCGCATACGGAGACAGCCTGACAAAAGAACAGCTGGAGAGTATTACCGGCAGCGCAGCGGTTGCGGCGCAGATTGAAGCGGTACTGACCGCGAACGATCTTCCGGTAACCGATGCGAATGTGCAGGAGACCGCAGATGCTTTGGCACAGGCAGCTTCTGTAATGGGAATTACGGATGATATGATGAGCTACCTGCTCAAGAATAACCTGGATCCGAGTATTCAGAATATTTATAAGGCACAGTATAGCAGTACAAGGGATCCGCAGGCGGTGCCGGGCAGTTGTGATTTTACGGAATTGGAGCCGCAGATCGCGCAAATTATCGAGGCTGCGGGGCTGGAAGTCAATGACGAGACGCTTTCTGATGCAAAGTGGCTTTTGCAGGAGCAGATCCCGCTTACGGCAGAGAAGTTGCAGCAACTCTCGGAGTTGAAGGGACTGGCAGGTGAGATTGCGGATGGATCGATGGATTGGGACGGAATGCTTGATTCCATTGCGGATACCATTCGACAGGGTAAGCGTCCGGGCGAAGCATCCATGATCACCGCGCAGCGTCAGATGGAAGAGACGCGTCTTACCATGACAAAAGAAGCCGATGCAACGATCGACAAGCTTGGTGTGGAGATGGATTATCAGGCAATGGAAGATACCGTTGAGGGATTGAAGGAACAGGAAAGACAGTATTACCGGGATCTTCTGGACAGTGCAGGTATCGAGCCGAGTGAGCAGAATGTCGACACAATGGAACAGACACTTGCGGTATTCGATGCGTTAAAAGGCATGCCGGCATATGTGATCGGTCAGGTGGATGCAGACAGTTCCGTCACACAGATCTATGATGCCGGAGCGCAGATGCAGCAGGCAATTGAGAAGGTAAATGAGAGTTACGAGACACTGATGACAGCACCGAGAAGTGATATGGGTGATTCCATTCAGAAAGCATTTCGTAATGTAGACGATATATTAGAGAGCATGAAACTGGATACAAGTGCGGCAAATCAGCGTGCGGTCCGCATTCTTGCTTACAATGGGCTGGATATTACAGAGGAAAATATTGCATCCGTGAAGACCCTGGATGAGCAGGTGCAACACGCATTCCGCAACTTAAATCCGGCGACAACACTCGAGATGATCCGAAGAGGAGAGAATCCCTTGGATATGTCGATGCAGGAACTCAATCAGGCTGCGGAGGAAATTCATCAGGAAACCGGCGATCAGGAACAGGAGAGATTCAGCAAATATCTGTGGAAACTGGAACGGAATCACGCGATCACCGAGGAGGAGCGCAGCAGCTATATCGGAATCTATCGTCTGATCGCACAGGTGGAGAAGACAGACGGTGCAGCAATCGGTTCGCTTTACCATCAGGGGGCAGAGATTACGATGCGAAACCTGTTATCTGCAGTGAGGACCGGTAAGAAGGGCAGTATGGACTACAATGTGTCCGATGATTTTGACGGTGTCAATGCGAAAGCATCCGGAACAAAGATCGATGAGCAGATAGCAGTCGGATTTCAGCAGAATTGTGTGAAAGATGTTCTGGATCAGATCAGTCCGGATAAACTTTCCGAAATTGGAGAGGACAATTGGATGGATTTGACACCGGAGCAGTTTGCGGAAAAGTTAAGCGAGATGCAGACATCCGAGCGGGAAAAGCTGGCGAATGAGGCATATGTACAGCAGCAACTCGCATTATATGAGCAGGCGAGTGAGATGTCACAGGATGTCTATGCATATCTGGAGCATTTTGACATGCCAAACACGATCGCAAACATTTTGGCAGCCGGTGAGATGCTCCGCCATCCGAACCAGATGATGGAGCAATTGTGGAAAAAGGAACAGGGTGATAAAACATCCGTGGATAAAGTTGCGCAGATGAAGCAGCAGGTATTGGAGCAGTTCGGCGAGGCATTAAAGAATCCTTCAGAGCTCGCGGATGCGCAGGAGACGTTGGCGGATGTTGCGGAACATGTGATGGATGGCATGATTATTGAGGATCCGGAGGTAGGAACACTCGATATCCGTGCGATGCAGCTAGCAACCACACAGTTTAAGCTCTGTGCGGAGAAGACGAAAGAAGAAAGTTATATGATTCCGGTGCAGACGGGAGATTCCGTTACCGGAGTATCTTTGAAGATTGTGCGCGGCGAGAAGAAAAAGGGCGCAGTTGATATCCTTTTTGAGAATTCTCATATGGGAAAAGTTGCCGCATCATTTGAAGCAAAAAGTAACCGGATCAGCGGAATGATCGCGGTGGATGACAAGGAGACGGCAGAGATGCTCCGCGATCATCTGGATACATTTGCAGATGCAATGAAGCAGAATCCGGATGCCGCGGAAGAATCGGTAGATATCAATGTTGCTTATGTAGAAAATCTTTCACTGGCGCATTATGAGATGGTAAGTATTCAGAAAGAAAGTATCAGTGCGTCCGTGAATACAACAACTATGGAAGGTGATTCCAAGGGCGCGGCATCAGATCCGCAGATCACTTCGACGGAAACACAGCAGACAACCGAATATGAGGTACAGACCAGTCGGCTTTACCATATTGCGGAGAGCTTTATTCGGTCGATTCAGGCATTGACTGATTAGTCAGATATTCGCACGTTCCAGTGTAGATCGCACGTGCAAGTTTTTCCTGATAGGCTTCGGTTGTAAGATCAGCTGCCTCCTTTTCATTGCTTAGGAACCCACATTCTACGATAACAGTAGGTGTGGGTGTTTTCTTTAATATGTAATAATCATTGTTGGATTTGGACATACGGGGTTTGGGCGGATCCATAAGTGTATTTAAGGTATCTTGTAAGGTTGCGGCGATCTCTTCGCCTTCCGGGGACTGGTCGTAGAAAAATACCTGTGGACCGGAGATGGAAGCATCCGGAAAACTGTTCTGATGAATGCTGATTGTCATAAGCGGCATAGTCTCCGTAATTAAAGCCACACGATTTCGCATATCTTCGATCTTTATGTTCTTGGAATTGTCGGATGCAAGCGGTTTATCGTCCGTTCGTGTCAGAACGACTTCAAAACCCTTGTTTTCAAACAGTGTCTTTAATTTGTAAACAATTGCGAGATTGATGTCTTTCTCCAACACATCGTTGCAACCGACTTTGCCAGGATCACTCCCGCCATGTCCGGCATCGAGAACAATACATCCGCTGACTTTGCCGGTTGTCTTGGCGGATACATAGGCAGCACCTGCCCGCGCAAGAAAGAAGGAACTGACAAAGAGACAACAGATAATGAGCGCTTCAAATTTTTTGTGCATAAATACCTCAGACCAATTAGTAACAAAAAGCCTTTTGCATTGGCAAAAGGCTTTTGTAATCGTTAATTCAATTTATGCAGAAACGTTAGTTAATATACTTGATAATTGTATCCCAGATACTACTTGTTTCAAACCCCAGTTTCCAGAATGATGCTCCGGCAAGTTTGTTTTCATCGACAAGTTTTAATCGCTGTTCTGCGGAGGAAGCATCTTCCAGCCATACTTTGTAGATGACATTACCGCTTGTAAACTCAGCATAGTTTTGTCCGCAATCTTCCAG
>CAVHWG010000086.1:0-7009 GCA_963639645.1 Firmicutes bacterium TM09-10
ATCATTCCATGTCAAATCATAATCAAAGCTTAATTCATATTCTGTATCAGCTAAAGTTGTAAATGTACCTGACTTTGCCTGCATAGACCAAAATTCAGGTCCATCCCACTGAGATTTTACTGTTTCTACAAAATCC
Source organism: Firmicutes bacterium TM09-10 (assembly GCA_963639645.1). Taxonomy (GTDB): domain Bacteria; phylum Bacillota; class Clostridia; order Lachnospirales; family Lachnospiraceae; genus Roseburia. The sequence goes on from CAVHWG010000086.1 coordinate 137, forward strand.
ACTTTGAGTACATTATCTTCATATGCAATATTTCCTTTATCTCCGTCATATGTATCAACCGACCACTCCAATCCGGATAACAGATTATTATCGCCAGCTGCTAAAACATTAACAGAAACTTTAATTACAGAATATCCTTCTGCACTAAACTCAAAAACATGATTACCGGATTCCGTAATAACATCCGCTGCAATTGCAATTTCATTCTTTGAAGTATCCTTTGTTACATAACTATCAGCAACCGGATTTCCGTCCATCGTAACACTCAGATTCTTAGAAGCCCATGTCTTGTTATCAGAATATCCGAATGTCAGTTTTTTGCCAGCCATTGCTGAACTTGTCTGCTGAATTGTTGGAGCAACCACATCTGCAACTTCCTGCGCTGTTGCTTTCTTCAATACAACATTATCAATATAAATATTATGTTCTTTACTAAATGAATATCCATTTCCATCTCCCATCATAAATAAGAGATGATTAACTGTCGATGCTGGCACATTCGTTAATGTAATATAATAACGCTGTTTTTGAGTTGTCAAATTTACAACTGTAGCAGATGCAGTTCCCAAGTTATTAAATTCCATCTGAATTGGTCTTTCAATATCTGCATAGGCATCAAAAGAAACCAAATAATAGTCAGCTGCCTCAATAGACATATTGGCCTGCTTCAGCTGATTGTCCCATACAGCCCCCTGTGAACTTATAATTGTATTTACTGAAACACCATCCTGCCATGTTGTCGATCCGGTATCACCGTCGTGATGCCAGGTAGTCCATCCATCCAAATCATTATCAAATGATCCGTTTACAAGAACATTGCCGCTTGCCGGTAACACTTTCTGCGTAATCGACTTAGGAGAAACATAACCATCCGCATCAAATTTCACACTATAAGAACCTTCATCCGGGACAACGCTTCCATCAATTTGAATTTCAGTTCCGTTTTTGCTAATTTTGTCTAATTCAACCTTTACGTCATTAACATATGCGCATGTAACTGCATCTACCCACGTCGCATTATTTGTCTCAATTGTAAATGCATCTCCAGCCGTTACCGGACCTGCGGAACGAATTTCTGCAGGACGTGCATTGCCCTCTGGAATTGTCAACTTACTATCATCAACGACAATATCAATATAATCAATGTTAAAGTGAACAACACCGGTTTCTACACCCCAATATAATGTAATCTTTCCATTACAATCTTTACTTGGTGTAAATTCGATAATCTTTTCATTGTCCCCTTTGTTGAACTGATAATCTTTCTGATCTCCATCCGGCGTCTCAATCTTAATGGTTTTATCAACATCCAGATTCATTTTTACGCTTATTTTATAAGGAATACCGGACTTACATTTCACTTTTGCCGATTGCATACCTACACGCCAGAAATTTCCCTCTGTTGGAATATTGACCTCTCCGGAAAGATTTCCGTCTACCACCTGTCTGGATAATCCTCCATCACTTTCCGTCCAAATGTTCCATCCATCTTCTCCGTTAAAGAACAATCCGTTTGTCATTGGATACAGATCAACCGAATCCCAATCAATATTATTGTTTGTTGTGCGAATCATGGAAACATTATCCATAGTAATTGTTTTAGTTCCAATGACAAACTTAACAACAGCCTCCGCATCACAAATGTCCGGCATTGTAAATGTAACTTCTTTTTTCTGTTCATTTTCCCCAACATTAACAACTTTCTCGGCATATTTCCTTGTTGCGTCACTATTTTCAACCAAAACCTGAATTGTTGTTTCCTCTGTCGCTTTTGCATCAAACGTCAACTTATAGGAATCCTTTTTTAACAGATTCATTCCTTTTTGATATACACAGGCGTTCTCGCTCTTTCCTGCAATATTCAATTTTCTTTCTGCTTTCGAAACAGAAGCATCTGCATCAACAACATGCCAGAATCCCATTCTTCCTGTTCCCTGATCAAATGTTCCGTTATAAATATGATTTCCGTTAGCTAATGGTTCCTTCGATGCATCTTCATCTACATCCGGTGTTTTTCCGGTTGAAATGATAGAGAAATTCTTAAAATAGCATTTTCCGGTACTCTGCTGGAAATTAAACTCGATTCTGCCATCTGCATCTGTAGTGGATGTCATATCAAACACATATTTATAGTGCTGCCAATCCGTAGTCAAATCAACATCATACGAATCCGAATAAGCCGGATAACCACCAATATTTCCGAATTTTGCGGATAAAGTTTTCGCATCATCTGCTTTCGCATCAAATTCCATAACATATCGATAGCCTTTTGTTAACGGAACATTATGAATCAACTGCACGCTATAAGACTGATTACCGCCTGCTGTAACGTCTACTGTCAGTCCATTTTCATCCGTGTAACTTGCGTTTGCTTTTCCACCTTCAAGTTCCGATACAAACCAATCTGTTCTATCTGCCTCATTCGGATATCCAGTGGTCTTCTTTGTATCAGCCAATGAAGAATCTACATAATTCGTTTCATTTTCCGTTCCACTTACCAGCTTATCATCCGCTTCTTTCTGTGGTTTCTGAACATTCGATTCATCATAACCGATTAGATTTCCGGCTTCATCTGTCAGATCATAAACACGAACATAATCTACCAACATACTTGCTTCTGTCAACTTCGAATCTAAAGCTCCACCATCATAATTTCCACCAACTGCAAGATTAAGGAGAATATAGAAATCCTGATCAAATGGTGCCGGATATGTAAATTCTGTACCGTTATTTGCAGATGTTGCATACCAATTACTTGTTTTGTAATACAGCGTATCGTCTACATACCAGCAAATTTCTCCCGGTAACCATTCCACAGCATAAGTATGCCAGTCTCCGTATGAAAAATCCGGGAGTTCAGAACCAGCGATAGCAGTGCTTTTATTTAAACTGCCACCAATTGATTTATTATTTGGCCATTGGCTACCATAATGAATCGTACCATCAACGCTGTTTTTATTGCTTCCTCGAGCCTCCATAATATCAAGCTCTCCAGAAGATGCCCATGTTCCATATTCATCATTTGCAGGCATCAGCCAGAATGCAGGCCATATACCAGCCATATTATCTTCCTGATTATTAATCTTAATTCTTGATTCAAAACGACCATATGTTTTGGCAAATTTTGTGGTCTTTTCCTTTCCAGGATTGGCAGAATCATCCATCGTCCACAGACGTGTAGATGTAAAGCTTTTACCACCCTTTTCCTCCTTCCGGGCAGTTATTTTCAAGCAATCGGCTCCATCTTCCGTAACAAAAGATGCATTGTCCCCATCTGTATAATATTCCTGCTCATTATTTCCCCATCCATCGCCGGAATAATTTGCTCCGGTTCCGATCATATAGCTCCACTTAGAAGTATCCAATGAGCCCTCGTTAAACTCATCGCTCCAAACAATGCTCCAATTTTTCTTAGCATTGTCCTGCCCAGTTACAATCTTTCGATCTTGCTCTTGGGTTGCAGCATAATCTTTTTCATCAACACTACTACCCCCAGCTTCAACCGCATAAACATTAATATTCGGCAAAATCGATGTAGCCAACACAGATGCCGATAAAAATATGGCACCAAATTTTATGGAAAAATCTTTTACCTTTCCCATCTTGAAAAACCCTCCTTCATAATTGTGCAATTGCATCTATTACAATTTATTTTATTTCTACAATTTTTAATAACTAAAATAAGTAGATTATTTTTAGAAATGGTGCACTATTTTATTCTAAAAAACTAATCAAAAATTAAAAAACGCGCAGCTGAAACCGAAAATTCATTCCAATTTCACGCTACGCGTTCTATTTATACTTCTATTCTGTTTTTGCAAATCTAACTCTGCAGATGCGAGATATCAATGCCGAGACGCAGATGCGCCGGCTTTCCGTTCCAGATGATCAGTTTGTCCTCCATCAACATATCGGACTTCAGGAACTTATTGTGATCCCATCGGATCACCGGATGCTTACCTCGAAGCCGCTCTCTGCAACAGTCCTCACATGGTGTACTGCGGCCTTCAATGACCTCGTAACACTTGCGTCCGGCGTAATCGATCGCACCGGTCAATCGCTTCGCGAGATTATTCATGTAGTAGAGTTCATAACTCTCCACATCCATGACATAGACCACTTCATCGATTTGATCGAGAAGTGCCTTATAGTCGTTGTTCTGTTCCGGCTCAACGAAATGCTGATAGATTTCTTCACTCTGCTTCTTCCAGTTCTCCTCCTTCTTATGTGTGGTGATATACTGTTCGGTAAAATCATCCGCACTGAGCGGCTTACTGAAATAGAATCCCTGGAGTTCATCCGGAGCAAGCTCCGCGAGCGTCTTTAACTCGTCGAGCGTCTCAACACCCTCACAGACGACACGGATACTGCTGCTTCGCGCCAACTCCAAAATATTGCTGAGAAGCCGGTAATTGTATGCGCTCATATGGATATGATCCACAAAGCACCGGTCAATCTTGATTTCATCGATTGCAAGACTCTTAAGATAGCCGAGGCTGGAATATCCGGTTCCGAAATCATCCATGGAAATCTGTATGCCACGCTTATTCCACTGATAGAAAAGCTGATTATACTTTGTATAATCCTGCAGCTGCATGCTCTCTGTCAGTTCAAGAATGATCGCCTCACCCGGCAGCTGATAATCATCCAGCAAATTATAAATATATTCGCTTAACTCTTCCTTCTCCAGCTGAATATAAGACAGATTAATGCTCATGCGCAGATTCGGATTGGATTTACGCCACTCGGCACATCTGGCGATTGCCTCTTTTAATATCCAGTTTCCGACCGGAACGATCATACCGGTTGTCTCCAGAATCGGAATAAACTGTCCCGGCGATACCGCACCATTGTAATGCGAGCGGAATCGAAGCAACGCTTCCGCACCGACCACTTCATATCGATTCATCGCAATCTGTGGCTGATAGACCAGATAGAACCGGTCACATCCGTTTCTCACACTATCCCGCAGTTCTTCGGTCAATTCGATCGTGCTAAGCTGCTTATGGTATTCTTCCTCGGAGAAGATTTCCATACGATTTCGTCCGTTCTTCTTTGCATGCTGCAGAGAACGTTCACCGTATGTGTACAGAATACCGGCATCATTGATGCCATCCATCGGATATTCGACCGCTCCCGCGGAGAATGTACCAAGCGAAGCCACACTCTCCTGAATTCTGCGGTACAGATCCTTACACTGTTCCATCGTATAACCGGTAAGGTTCACCCCGAAGCAGTCGCCGCCACTTCGGAATACCTGAAACTGCGTATCCACATTGGCTTCTACAAGTTCCGCCATCTTCTTTAAGACACAGTCACCGTATCCACGGCCATATTTCGCATTAATATCCTGAAACCGGTCCACACCAAGCAGTAAAAACACGCCCGACTTTCCGGATTCCATGGACTTCTTCAGACTCTTATGCAGGCGGTCAAACCAGAATAGTCCGGTCAAAGCGTCCGCCGATTCGATCAATGCAGTGTCCGAAATTCTTCCGATAATATAATGCGGCGTTCCGTCTGCATCTCTTAAAATCTTACCCTTGCTGCTGATCCACACAGGATTCTCCTTGCGGTCGATCAGACGGTATTCAAGTTTCCACTCATCACGAGTACTTTTCTTTGCTTTCTTGACAGCATGACGCCAAACATTCTTTTCACGTCCGTATATAAACGCATCCCAGTCCTCAAAGGAACAGCTCATTCTCTCGTCCAGCTGAATTCCGTAACGAACGGCAATCCAGGCACTTGCCATCCGGATTCGTTCTTCGATCAGATCGGCGAGAAACAGATAATCGTCAGTACTCTCATCCAGAAACTGAAGGGTTTGATAATTCTGTTCCATTTGATCAACTTTATGATTCCTTTCCAACACTCTCTCCCCTTATAAATTCATTATTCTACGTACATACTACACTGTCGGAGGTGAAATAACAAGTAGTTTTGCATAAAAATCAGTCAGTATTTGACCATTTTTGTTGCTTTTTGCCCAATCTTGTCATTTTATGAGTTTTTCGCATGTTTTTTTATCAGTACAACTAATATTGCGATGCCCAAAAGCAGTAAAAATGCAGAAAAAATCCATGCAAAAACGGTTCCGGTAACGGTTTTCGAAAGGATTCCCGTCTCAGTTCGAAGCACCGCGATCAGGTTGGCCGTCACATGCCCGATGATTGCCGGATAGACATGATCCGCCAGATCCATAAGGATTGCAAGAACGATTCCAAGCAGAAACGCATAGATAAACTGTACGATATTAAAATGTACGACTGCGAAGATCAGCGCAGATACAATGATCGCCGGGATCTTCGGCAGCACACTCTTAAGTCTTGTAAACAAAATACCGCGGAATATCATCTCCTCCAGAATCGGTGTCATGAGCGCCGAACTGATCAGTTCCAATGCCAGTGTACTTCCGTAAAAATTCGCATTTGCCTCCTGATAACCGGCGGAGACCTCGACCAACGGAGTCATGGAGATCAGATTGTTGAGTGCAATACTCACACATGCCACGGTCAGCACTGCAGATAAGGCGTAGAGCACTCTCTTTTTCGTAAACCAGTCATGAATTCCTTCAAGACCTGCCAGTGCACGGTCCTGCTTATAGAAAGGCATCATGAACGGGATCGTCACGATCGTCGTGACGAGCTGTCGCGCGACGAAATGCGACTGATCTCCCCCGATTATGAGCGTACAAAGCGACATGACAATGATCGATACCGCATAGTAAAATAAAAACGGATAGGCAATGTACCATATCTGTATCGCCGGATTCTTCTTTTCCTTCATTTGCGTTCTCCTCCTTAATTTTAAATAAATAGGCGTTTGCGAAACGACAAAAGCCGCATAAATACGGCATTTTTTCTTGGTAAA